>DATGJS010000043.1:0-17717 GCA_035295025.1 Bradyrhizobium sp. | reverse complement strand
GGTTCAGTATCTCGATTTCCGACGCGAGTGCCCGTCGGCAATAAAGTCCTGTCATTCGATCTTTTTGGCGGCGCTACAGGCACTCTTGTTATCGACGACGCGAAATCAGAAAAACCCGCTGATGGCGCAGTCCAAGGGGCGGCGTCGCCAATCGGTAATGAAAAATTCCTGGGATCTCCGTTAAACGAAGGATCAATACGTTTGTCCTGCTGAGTAACAATCAACTTTCCACTAGATAATACATCCAAGACCAAGTCCTGAATTTGTTCCCTCGATAGGTTATTGTTGCGAATATATTTGGCAATATTTCTTCCGACCTGATTATTGTATAAATCCTTAAACGTATCCCAAGCGGCCGGTCGCTCCGGCTCGAACCAATACGATTTATGTTCTCGCGCCCATCCCAGAATACTCGCCTCGGCGGGAGAATGGTCGTAAGCCAAATAAGCGCTGCTAAGCGCGTGAGCGATTGCGTTTGTACTCGCGGCACCGAATTCAAGAGGCTGGCCGTTTGTGTCCTGCACAAACGGATCATTGCCACGTAAGCCATTTTCTTTAGCAAGGGCTTCGCTCGCCAGCTTGAGTTTCTCAAATTCATAGTAAGTGGTAAGGCTGGTGATCGGATTGCTCACGGTGTTTCTTAATTCGCTTTCGCTTCTTCGACATACGCTGTGAGATGTCCATCAGACATTTTGGTTCGCAACGTAATTTGCGGACTACAAACGATTCGATCAAATTTAACGACAGGATCCAAGACATACAAAGTCCGAAAAGTCTTTTTACTGTCGTCAATTAATACGAGGGTCCAATTTGTAAAAGTATCGGGCACGATCGCATCTATCTCGCGGTATCCGCGCTGCGAAAGAAGGTCATATGCCAATCCAGATTCCGGAGGGAAAGTACACGCTCTATCGAAGGCAAAATGACGTGCCGGCTCATATTTTCCTTCCCGTACCAACGCTGTCGTTATTTCGACTTTCTTGTAGGCGAGGTAATCTACAAAGAGGAAGTAACACACGCCTATAATGACGAACGCGATTGTTCCACCGACAAACAAGGAAATTATTTTTACAGCTTGCATGCTCATCTAACTTTGATCATTCGGGTGTGGCAAACGCGCAGGTTCGAAAATCTGGTTGATCTCGTAAATTCTCGATCGATCTGCCGACAGCAGCGCATCTTCATACGAAATTCAAAGCTTCGGTACCGCGGGCAACCGCCGGCGCGCGGCGGCACATTTTCGCGATCATGGATTCATGCGGGTGATTTGCCCGACATGTCAAATCGGAAAACATCGCTCGCCCGCCGTCGAGCTTTCGGGAAAAGCCCCACAATAGCTCAAAAATAGCAAAAACGATGCTTGGCTAAATCGCGTGGCGTGTTTAGGTATGGTGTTGTCGGAGCATAGCGCACGAGGCCTCGCCATGAACCATCGAGCCGCTTTTGTTTGGATGCTGACGGGCACGCTCGCTGTCTCGGTTTTCGCGGGTTCGCCGGTTTCCGCCCAGAGCGTGATCGGCGGCGCCAAGACGCCGCAAAACAAAATTGGCGGCGCGGCCAAACCGGCTCCCGTGGTTGGCGGAGCCATCAAGCCCGTCACACCTCCCACGCCACAAAAACCTGGTCCGGTCGCCGGCATCGCTAAACCAAATGCGCCCACGGGAACGCCGGCGTCAAATTCCATTGGCAACGGAACGACGCCTGTCCCAACATCGAGCGCGGCCAAGCAAAACCCGCCCGCGACGCCGCCGAACAAAGGCAAGACCGTTCCTACCGCGATATCAAATTTGAAATGCGCTTCGAGCGCCTGCGCGTCGAGGGGCACGAAGCCTTAAAGCTTGGGCTGTCATGACGCGCGAAGCTTCGGAACGACGGCTTGAAAATCCCGCACGTCAAATCGCCACTTGCCGCCCGATCTCGACCACCTGATCGTTGGGCAGGCTGAAGAAGTCGCTGACATGGACCGCGTTGCGCTCCATCACCGCAAAGAATCTTTCCTGCCACGCCGGCAGGCCCATACCGTCCTCGCGGCCGATCACCGTCTCGTGCCCGACATAATAGGTGACATCGGAAAGATCGACCGTGCAGCCGAGCGATTTGCTGGTCGCGAGCAGCTCCGGAATATGCGGCCGCTCCATGAAGCCGAAATGCGCCTCCGCGCGCCAGAAATTCGGCGCGGCTTCCTCGATCGTGATGCGGTCACTGTCGGAAACCCACGGCACCGAGCGGATTTCCACGCGCAACACGAAGACGTGCTCATGCAGCGCGCGATTATGCTTCACATGCCACACCATCACCGGTGGCGTGTCGCGCTCGGTCCGCGTCAAAAACACCGCGGTGCCGGGCACGCGCGGCACATTGGCGGCTTTCAACCGATTCATGAATTCGTTCACCGAAATCAAAGCTTCATGCATCCGAAACGACACGGCGGCCGCGCCCCGATGCCAGATCCACATCGCGCTATAAATGGTGGTCGCAAGAATCAGCGGCACATAGCCGCCCTCGGCGATCTTGGTGAGGTTGGCGAGGAAAAAAGCGCTATCGACCACAAGAAAACAACCCGCAACACCGCCGGCCGCGACCAAATTCCAACCCCAGATCTCGCGCATCGCGATGAATAACAACGCCGAGGTCATCAACATGGTCGCGGAAACCGCGATGCCATAGGCCGCCGCCAAATTGTCGGATTTGCCGAACACGACCGTTAGTCCGACGGTGACGATCATCAACAGCCAATTGACGACACCGACATAGATCTGACCATAGCCTTCGGAGGACGTTTGCTTGATGGCAAGCCGCGGCAACCAGCCGAGCTGGATCGCCTGACGCGTCATCGAGAACGCGCCGGTAATGATCGACTGGCTTGCGATAATGGTGGCGAGGGTCGCGAGCACAATCAGCGGAATTAAAAGCGGCTGGGGGCAAAGCCGGAAGAAAATGTTGCCATCGGTCGGCGCCCCCTCCAGCACCAAAGCCGCCTGCCCGGCATAATTGAGGATCAGGCTCGGGAACACCACCGCGAACCAGGCGAGCTTAATCGGGGCGCTTCCGAAATGGCCCATATCGGCATAAAGCGCTTCCGCGCCGGTGACGCAAAGAAACACCGCGCCGAGCACGAGAAATCCCGTCACGCCATGCGAGACGAGATAATTCAGGCCATAGAGCGGATTGAGCGCGGCGAACACAGCCGGATGCTGCGCGATGCCCCACACGCCCATCGCCGCCATCGCGACAAACCAGGTCAGCATCACAGGGCCGAAAAAGCGGCCGATCGCCGCCGTCCCCCTCGACTGAATCATGAACAGCGCCAACAAAATCGCAACGGCCGCGGGCACCACATAAGGCTCAAGCGCGGGCGTCGCCATGTTCAAGCCTTCGAGCGCGGAGAGCACCGAAATCGCCGGCGTGATCGCGCCATCGCCGTAAATCAGCGCCGCGCCGAACAACCCCACCGCCACGATGGTCGGCCGGTTCTGCTTTTTGACGCCGAGCAGCGCCATCAACGCCAGGATGCCGCCCTCGCCATCATTGTCCACGCGCATGGCAAAGGAGACGTATTTAACCGTGGTGACGATAAAAAGCGTCCACAACACCAGCGACAGCGCGCCGAGGACCGTGGCCGGTTCCGAGGGCATCGCCGCGGTGCCGAGCACCGTCTTGAACGTATAAAGCGGGCTCGTGCCGATATCGCCGAAAACGATTCCAAGCGCGGCCAGCGCCATCCATTGTCGCGGATTGTCAGGTGATTTTTTGGCTGATTCGTCCACGGTTCCTCGGATATAACGCGTCCGGCAGGCGAACGTTCGAGGGTTGATAACCCACATCTTCTTTATCGCCTGATAGGGCGCCATCCAAGCTGCTTCTTCGCGGCGCGCCAATCGACAACAACACGCGCGCTACGCTATCGTGGTCCGCCCCACGCATCCCGCCCCTGGCATTCGATCGGAAAATCACCATGCACGATCCAGCGATCAAACCGCAACCCTTCCGCGGCTGCCTTTGCTGCATGTCGGCACTATCAAGCCCGATGATGCCGCGGCGAAAATTTCTGGCCGGCATGGCCGCGACCGGCCTTGGCGCGGTGACCGCGGGAAGCCCGATGCGTTCGGCGCGCGCCGATATCGGCCGCCGCTTGATCGACGTTCATAGCCACATCATCCCACCGTTTTATCTGAGCGAAAATCGCGACCGCATTGCGGGCTCTCGCGGCGGCGAAATCAGCCGCGCCTGGCTGGAATGGACGCCACAGCAATCGCTTGCGGCCATGGATGCGCATGGCGTCCAAACCGCCATCTTATCGCTTTCCTCGCCGGGCGTCTGGTTTGGCGATGCGCAGGAGGCGCGCACCCTTTCGCGGCGGATCAATGAATATGGCGCCGAACTCGTGCGCACTCATCGGGGGCGTTTCGGCCTGTTCGCCGCGATTCCCTTACCGGACACCGAAGGCTCGCTGCGCGAAATCGAATATGCCTTCGACGTATTGAAGGCCGACGGCATCGGCCTTCTCACGAGTTACGGCGATAAATGGCTCGGCGACCCCGCTTATCGGCCCGTGCTCGAAGAACTCAACCGGCGTCACGCGCTCGTCTTCGTGCATCCGACCACGCCAAATTGCTGCCGCGCACTCCTCCCCGGCATCGCAACGCTGATGGAGGAAGTCCCGCAGGATACCGCGCGCACGATCGTCAGCCTTTTGTTTTCCGGCACGTTGACCCAACTCAAGAACATCCGTTTCGTTTTTTGCCACGGCGGCGGCACCATGCCCGTGCTCGCGGCCCGCATGACCCATTACGGCCCGAAGAACATGGCCGAGGTGCTGCCGAACGGCGTCGAATATGAGCTGAAACGGCTTTATTACGATGTCGCGGTCAGCGGCTATCGGCCGGCGATCGCGGCGCTGACCGGCCTCGTTCCCATGAGCCAAATCCTATTCGGCAGCGACTTTCCGTACCGGCCGCTCGGCGAAAGCGCCGACACGCTGCCGCAACTCGGCCTTTCCGAGACCGACCTGGCCGCGATCGGCCGTGACAATGCGATCAAGCTGTTGCCGCGTCTCAAGGCCGATTGAACGAATTTAACCAAGACAGCGCGCTGACTATCTTGCCGCGCCGGCCACTTTGCGGACTATATCCGCTTGGGCATCGGGAGCTGGCTCCCCATGCGTATAGTGACGGAAATTTCTGATCGGCGCCGGCCGCCCCAGCAAGTAGCCCTGCACCTCGTCGCAATTCTCCTCGCGCAGGAAGTTCAGCTCGGCTTCCGTCTCCACGCCTTCGGCAATGACCGGAAGCCCGAGACCACGGCCGAGGCCCAGCACGGCGCGCACGATCGTCGCGGCTTGCTCGTTGCAATTGACCGATTTGATAAAGGAGCGATCGATCTTGATCCGGTCGAACGGAAACGCCCGCAGGTTGGAAAGCGACGAATAGCCAGTGCCGAAATCGTCCATTGCGATTTCGACGCCGAGCGCCTTGACTTGCCGCAGCGTCGCCAGCGTCCGATTAAAATCGCGCACCAGCGCGGTCTCGGTGATTTCGACCTCAAGCCGGCTGGCAGGCAAGCCGGTTTCTATCAAGATTTGATGCAATTGCCCAACGAAGGTGCCGTCGTGGAGTTGCACGGCCGAGACGTTGACGGCGATCTTGAGCGGCACTTTCCAGTTGGCGGCCTCGCGGCAGGCCTCGCGCAACACCCATTCGCCGATCGGCGCGACCACGCCAATCTCCTCGGCGATCGGAACGAATATGGCTGGCGATATCTCGCCACGGGTCGCGTTCTTCCATCGCACCAACGCCTCGAAGCCAGATATGGCTCCGCTTTGAACTTCGTGCTGCGGCTGATAGGCCAGCCACAGCTCGCTATTGGCGATTGCCGCGCGCAAATCATGCTCCAGCATCCGCCGGTCGCGAACTTCCGCGCCCATTTGCGCCTCGAAGAAGCGATAGGTGTTTCGACCCTCGGCTTTGGCACGCTGGAGGGCCACGTCGGCGTGATTGAGAATCGACTGCCGGTCCGTCGCGCCATCCGAACTGAGCACGATACCAACGGAGGCCTCGACCGATCCCTCCGGCGTGTCATGCGCGCCGCGCAGCGTCTCAAGAATCTTTTCGGCGAGCTGGCCGGCCGCGGCAGGTCCGGCGACATCAGGCATCAGAACGGCGAATTCGTCGCCGCCAAGACGGGCCATCATCTGCCCTTCGTCGAGCAGCGCGCTGATGCGCAAGGCGACCGTCTGGAGCGTCTTGTCGCCCGCAGCATGACCGAAGAGGTCGTTGACCTCCTTGAAGCGGTCGAGGTCGAGGCAAAGCACCGCCAAATTTTTGCCTGGCGTGAACGCGGCGATTTCCTCATCGAGGCGTTCGTTGAAATGGCTTCGATTGGGCAGGGAGGTGAGCGCATCGTGATGCGCCAGGAAATAAATATGCTCCTCGGCGTCCTTACGCGCCTTCAAGTCACGCACGGCAATGACATGATGAGGGCGTTCGGCGAAGATAATCGGCCGCATCAGCAATTCGACCGGCGTCGACGAGCCGTCGCGATGACGCAGATCGGTTTCCACCATCTGGTTTGCGCTCGACATCAACCGGGCGCGGGCCGCGGCATCGGGAAAGCATTTTTCGAGCGTACTACCGACAAGGGTATCCGCCGATAGGCCCGTGAGAAGCGAGAAGCTCCGGTTGGCGGAAACGATCGTCTCTCCGTCGCAGACCAAAAGCCCCTCAACGGAGGCATCCGCGAGATCGCGCATCCGGTCAGTCTCAAGCTGCGAGCGGCGTTGATCGCGGACATCAAGCACCACACCCGCCAATGCCAGCGCGAGAATGCCAAGGCTTGCGATCGTTACGCCAATGGCGAGCCAGCCTGCCGGCAGCGCCGATTGCGAGACGGCGATGGTCGGATTCGGAATGATGGACACCGCGCCCATCGCGGTGAAATGATGGCTGCAGATCGCAAGTGTCAGCAGCAGCGCGCCGCCGACCTTCCATTTTTCGCCACGGCCGTGCAGCCCGACTGGAAGCGCGATCGCGCCGATCACCGCGCCCAACACGATCGAGGCGACCACGAGCGTCCGGTCCCAGATTATCTCGCCGGCGATTTCGAACGCCGCCATGCCCGTGTAGTGCATCGCGGCAATGCCGCCCGCGACGATCGCGCCGCCGACCCAGGGACCATGCCGCCAATTCTTGATCAGCGCCACCGCGAGACCAGCGCCCGTCAACAAAATCGCGGCAATCAGAGACAGGATCGTTAATACAATGTTGTAGCCGCTCGGAATCCCCGGGGTGAAGGCCAGCATGGCGACAAAATGCGTCGCCCAGATGCCGAAACCGGTCGATATGGCGGACACCGTGAGCCAGACGTCTTGCATCCGTCCAACGGAAGTGCGCGCATAGCGCAATAGCCTGATCGCGGCAATCGAGGCCAAGATACATACAAACGCCGCGAGCGCGACGAGCCTCAGATCATGTGCGGTGGCGATACAGTCGTAGACCTTGAACATAAGGATTTCCGGCACGAGAGCGCGTGGTTCGGCCAGGAAAACCTACCTTCTACTGTATGAAGTTCGCGTAAATTCCAGGGTTTCGGCGCTCACACGCACGTGTCTCTTCCGTTTTCGAGACTGAACTTGGCGGAAATCCGCCAAACATTCACAATTTGAAGCCAGAAACGGGCGCCGAAACAGGCGGGCGGATGTCGCGCGAAATTCGGTTAACATCGGGTAATCGCGGTTTTGAAACGGTCGAACGGCAAAAATCATGGCGGCGAATGGTTTCACCGCCATGTTCAGATCGAAAAGAAGCTGAAACCGATCAGCGCAGAATTTTATAGACGCGTTCATCATAAAGCGCGCCGCCCATCGGCTGCAATTCCTCACGGAAGGTTCGCGCCGTCTTCGAGGAGACCCAGGCGTTCTTGTCGGCTTGCGACTTCCAGCTTTCGATCACCGTGAAGTGGTTCTTCCGATTGGATTGCACCACATCGTCGAAACGAAGGTTACCGGGGGCATTCCTTCCCTCTTCGACAAAGGCTTTCACCTTGGCGGTCCCTGGTTCGAGCTGGGGCGGAATTACATCGACATGGGTAAGCACCATGATGGCATCGCCCGTCGCCGGCTTCGACGCGCCGACTGCTTGCGCGGTGTGAATGCGTTCGTCATAGGCCGCACTGCGCAAAGGGTCGAGCGCGGCGCGATATTTGACGACAGGCTCGGTCGCGGCAAAGGCCTGCTTTGCGGCCATCGATTGCCAGTGCTCGATCAAGGCGAAATGACCGGGATCGGAAATACGCTGAAGCGCGTCGATCTGCGCGGCGCCATTGGCCTTTCGCGCCTCCTTGGCATAAGCGAGGATCAATTTCTTGGCGTCGGCGGCCTTGGCCGGCGCCACCTCGGTGTAGACGACAATGGTGACGGGTTGGCTGGCATCCTGCGCGCGGGCGACGGAAGCGGTGGACACAAGGCCGGCCATCGTCACCGCGGCCGCCATCAAAAAACGATGCATCGGGGAATTTCCTCTACCTGACGTTCATTATTGCAAAGTCCGGTATCTTGAGCGCACTGAGCCTGCTTGCGTCAAGCCTCGTCATATCAGAATCAGGCGGCGGCCGGAATGAAATGCAGGGAAAACTGCGCCCCACCCAATGCCATGTTCTCGACCTCGATGGTGGCGCCGTGAAGCTCGGCGATGCGCTGGACGATGGGAAGACCAAGCCCCGAACTTCCCTGATGGTTGCGATCGCGCCGCCAGAAGCGCTGAAAGATCAGCTTGCGCTCTTCCTCGGAAATTCCAGGACCTCGGTCCCTCACCGTGACCGTACCGCCTTCTTCGACCACGAACTCCACAATCGTATTCTTCGGCGCATGACGAATCGCGTTTTCGGCAAGATTGCGGATCGCGCGCTTGATCATTTCGGCATTGCCCTTGATCCAGACCGGCGAGGTCGTGCCGAGCAACGCGACTTCCCGTCCCTGTTCGAGCGCAAGCGGCGCGACAAAGGCGGCAATCTCGGCGCAGGCGCCTTGCAAATCCGCCGTCTCCTCGGGATTGATCGTGAACGCCTCGAGTTCGGCAATATCGAGCAATTGACCGACCACGCGGCTCATCGCCTCGATGTCGGCATGCAGCGCCTGCGCCACACGCGGATCGCCGAGCGTGTCTACGCGCGTGCGCAGAATACTGAGCGGTGTGCGCAGCTCATGGGCGGCGTCGGCCGTGAATTCGCGCTGAAGCCGAAACCCTTCCTCCAGCCGGTCGAGCGCCCGGTTGATCGCAAACACAAGCGGCCGCACCTCGCCGGGAATATCCTCCAGTGGCAGGCGTATGTCGGTACGCGCCGGCGAGATGTGCTGGGCGGTCTCGGAAGCCTGCCGCAGCGGCAGAAGCGCGCGGCGGAAGATCGCGATATCGATGACCAGAAGCAAAAGTAGAATCGGCAACGTGATCCAGCCGACATGTTTATAAAAATCTTCGACGATGTCGTCGGTCAGCACGTCGCTATTGGCGAGATCTTCGGCCGCTTGCACCCACAGCGTTTTGCCGCCCACGATACGGCGAATGCTGGCGCCGGAAATGGCGGCATCCCCCATACGGCTTTCCAAAAATTGTACCGGCGCCGCGCGCGGATCGGCGGTAAACACCGGACCATTGTCGCCCAGCGAAGAGAACAGGGTATTACCCGCCTCGTCGATCACCGCGTAGGAATATCTCCCATAGGGCTGTGAGTAGAGGCCCTGAAGATTTGGCGGCAGGTCGAGCGCAAGAGAGCCGTCGCTTTTCGGAATCAAATGCTCGGCAAGCGAGGCCGCCTGCTCCTTCATGGCTTCATTGTGGATGTTGTTGGTCGCCATGCTCAATAGCCACGACAGCGCCACCGACATCAAAACCGATGTGACTGCTACCGCCATCACATGCAGGATCACGATGCGCGAGATGATCGATTTAAACCGGATCACGCTTTTCCTCGGCGATGAGATAGCCGACGCCACGGACGGTGTGGATCTGCACCCTGGCGCCACGGTCGGCAAGCTGCTTGCGCAGGCGATGGACATAAACTTCGATCGCGTTGGAAGCGACGTCCCCAGACAGCCCGAAAATGTGGTCCTCGACCTGTTTTTTCGAAACCACCCGCCCCTTGCTTCGCATCAGAAGTTCGAGCACCGCGGTTTCGCGCGAGGACAGCATTTGCGGTTGATCGTCGATCACGGCTTGGCGGTTGCGCAAATCGAATTCGAGATTGGCGATATGAAGGGAATTGCCGAGCTGCTGGCCCGGCCGGCGCAACTGCGCCTCAAGGCGCGCCACCAGTTCTTCCAGCGCGAACGGCTTGACCATGTAATCGTCGGCGCCGGAGCGCAAACCGTTGACGCGGTCCTGCAAGCCGCCGCGCGCGGTGAGCACGAGCACCGGAGTTGAGTCCTTGCGGTGTCGCAATTCGCGCAGGATCGACAGCCCATCGCCGTCGGGCAAGCCGAGATCGAGGATCACGGCCGCATAGGATGTCGTCATCAGCACCGCGCGGGCTTCGGCGGCGGTGGCGAGCAGGTCAACCTCGTAGCCGGCCGTCCGCAGGCCCTTGGCGAGCAGTTCGGACAACAACGCATTGTCTTCGACAACCAAAAGACGCATCACGAAGGCCTGTTCGAGGATGGTTCTTTAAAACCAGCTTTGAGGCCTTTTGCGCCGATCGACAAGCTTTCAAGCGCCAGCGGGGTTAATGGAACTACCCCCGCTGTAAGTTTGCTGTAAGGTCAGTTGGGCTCAGGCGGCGCGCGCATCCAATTTTTCCGCCTTCGAAGGCATGAGCGCATAGGCGCCGTCGCCGAGCAGAAACTGAACCACGCTGACGACGATCAGAAAGGCCGGATATTCCCACCCGCCATTCGGCGCGGTGAAAACCCACCCGTTCCAGGCATGCACCCAAATGATCGCACCGAACAATGCCGGCATCAGCGCGATTACAACCAGACGCGTCTGGATGCCGAGAACCAGAAGCACTCCTCCGACCACTTCGGCGGCGAAGGTGACATAAGCGAGCCAACCCGGCAGGCCGACGCCGACGAAAAAGCTCGCCGTGCCGGCAAGACCGAAGGTGCCGAGCTTTAAGACGAGGCTATGGGAGAGATACATGATGCCAAGCGCAAGCCGGAGCAGGAAGGTCGCAAACTCAGTACGTTGGGATGGGGTCATGGGCGTTTTCCCGTGTTTATGCAGATGCATGTATCTTAATGCTTCTGCATAAAGCTGTCAAACTCCATGCATCTGCATTTATTGCATGCCGGAATTTCAACTCATTTCGCCAGATATTGGCGCAGAATTTCGGTCAGCCGTTCGGGGCCGGTCTGCGGCGGCATGAAGCCGAGATATTCACCATCGCGGCCCATCAAATAGATCACGCCGGTATGGTCGATCTCGTATTCGCCTTTTCCCACGCCCGGCACCTTGGCGTAAAACGCCTTATAGGCGTTGGCGACTTTTCGAATTTCCTCGGGCGTGCCGGTCAGGCCGATGAAGCTCTTGTGGAAGGCTGCGACATATTCGCCGAGCACCTTGGTGTCGCGCTCGGGATCGACCGTGATGAAAATCGGCTGGATGTCTCGCGCGGCCGGCCCCAATTCAGCGAGCGCTTGCGTGATCGCCATCAGGTCGGCCGGGCACACGTCGGGACAAAACGTGTAGCCGAAATAGACGATCATCAATTTGCCGCGGAATTCGCTGTCGCTACGCTTGCGCCCCGTGGGATCGGCGAGCGTGAACGGCCCGCCGACCGTGCCGCGGCCATGCATCAGATCGTCCATCATTTGCGCGGCGGCGATTTGATCGGGCGGCGGATCTTCGGCGATCGCTATTCCGACATTGAACAAGGACATAAGCAGCAGCGCTAACGTCCTTGAAGCGATCATGGCCTTTCGCGTTTTCCTAAATCAAATGCCGAAGGTGATGTGGGTGCCGGTGGTGCTGGAGAGAATCTTGCCCGGCATCTGCCGCTGCGCTTCCTGGATGAAGTTGAGCCCGCTGCAATGCATCGGGATCACGACATCGGGGTCGAGCCTGGCCATCTCGGCGACGACTTGGGTCAGATAATCCGCCGGCGCTGGGCCAAGATGAAAGCCGCCCATGATGGCGTGAACCTTTTGCACGCCGGAGACTTCCATCGCCTGCCGCACGGAATTGACGATACCGACATGGCCGCAAGAAGAGATGACGATGAGACCCTTGTCTTTCAGATTGAAGCAGGTCGCATGCTCATGGATGTGCTCGTCGGGTACGATCTTGCCTTCCATTTCGGCCGGCAAATAATGGCCCCAATCGCATCCCGCCCCGTCCTTGAGCTGGAATTCGACCAGGGAATTCGGCAACACCTTTTCGATGGAGCTGCGCTTGATCTTGCCGGTGGTGAAGGCGAGGTCGCCAATCACCACGGGGGATTCGCACAGCATCACTTTGACGTCGCGCTTGGCCAGATCGCGGCGATCGAGCATGCCGAAATCGCTCAAATCGCCGCCCGGCCCACGGACGTAACGCTGGCAGAAATTATCCTCGCCGCCGGCATACATCGTCAGATCGGCCGGCATCGTCCTGCGGTGCCGATCGAGGAAGCCCATCAGGCCGCCCAAATGGTCCCAATGGCCGTGGCTCATGATCAGCGCGTCGATCCTCGACGGATCGACCTTGAGCGATTCGATGTTGCCGTTGATGGCCCCGGGCGTCCACCCATAGTCGAGCAGCAAGGTGCGCTTCCTCTCGCCGCGCTGCGGCTCAAGCAGAAGCGATAATCCCCACTCGCTGTGGAGCGGCACCAGCGGATTGGCAGGACGGCCGGGTGCGGTCTTCACCCCTGCGATTTCGGCCGGCTTGGAGAAGATGTCGCTGGCGCTATCGACGAGCACCCGCACGCTGAGACTGTCGATAACAGGCACTTGAATCGGCCCCGCCTTGGCCAATTCGATGCAGGAAAATCCGCTGCCGGCGGCGGCGAAGCCGGCGGAGATTTTCAGCGCGTCGCGTCGATTGAAAGTCGGCATGGGTCTTCCCTGGGTTAGCCGCGCCTAATAGAGAGAGGGACCATCGAAGTGTCAACGCCAATGGCCCGCGATTATCTATTGAAACCGGCGGCGGACCGCCCCTTTAATGGCCTTAAATGATCGAACCTCCCGGAGATCGCCGCGTGCACCAAGCCCCTTCGCCTGAAGTCACTGAAACACTGGGAAAGCGCGGGTCCATCGGCGAGGTTTTGGCCGTTTTCCTCAAGCTCGGCCTGACCTCGTTCGGTGGCCCTATTGCCCATCTCGGCTATTACCGCGAGGAGTTGGTGATCCGGCGTAAATGGCTGGATGAAACGACCTACGCGGATCTCGTCGCGCTTTGTCAGTTTTTGCCGGGCCCGGCGTCGAGCCAGGTCGGCTTTTCCCTGGGCGTGTTGCGCGGCCATGGCCTGCGCGGCGGCCTTGCCGCATGGTTTGCCTTCACCATGCCGTCGGCCTTGATCATGTTTGCCTTTGCGCTTGGCGCCGGCCACTTCACCGGACCGGTTGCGGAAGGCTTTCTGCACGGCTTGAAGCTCGTTGCGGTCGCCGTGGTCGCGCAAGCGGTTTGGGGCATGGCGAAAACTCTCACCCCCGACCGGCCGCGCGCGGCCATCGCATTGGCCGCGCTCGCGGTCGTCGTTCTGTTTCCGGGATCGCTGGCCCAAATCACAGCGATCGCGCTCGGCGCCGCTGCCGGGCTTTTTCTGTGCAAGACGGAAACAGCACCGATATCAGGACATCTGAATTTTCCGGTCACGCGCCGGCGCGGCGGCATCGCGCTCGGCCTGTTTACATTGGTGCTGCTGCTGACGCCGGGTCTGACCACCGTCAGCGGGTCGCACGCGATCGCGCTGTTCGATGCGTTCTATCGTTCCGGCGCGCTGGTGTTTGGCGGCGGCCATGTGGTTTTGCCGCTGTTGCAGACGGAGGTCGTAACGCCGGGGTGGGTGAGTAACGAAGCGTTTCTTGCTGGCTATGGGCTGGCGCAGGCCGTGCCCGGACCGCTCTTTACCTTCGCCGCCTATCTCGGCGCCACGATGAACACGCCACCGAACGGTTTGGCGGGGGCGGCCATCGCATTGGTCGCGCTTTTGCTGCCCGGCATGCTGCTGGTCTACGGCATGCTGCCGTTCTGGGATGCGATGCGCGCCCGCCCCAACGCACAGGCCGCGATGCGCGGCACCAATGCCGCCGTGGTCGGCATTCTCGGAGCCGCGCTTTACAATCCGGTGTGGACCGGCGCGGTGTCGAACCCGCGCGATTTCGCGCTGGCGCTATTTGGTTTCTTGCTGCTCGTGGTCTGGAAAATGCCGTCCTGGGCCGTGGTCGTGCTGCTGGCGGTGGCGGGCACCGTGTCGTCGCGCCTCTGAAGAAACAGCAAGACGCCACATGTATGGCCACAGCCTTCGAGAACGGATTGAATCGTCACCGCCTTCCAACTATCGTTGCGGTGTGATGAAATTTTTCCCGCCTCGTCAATGCAGCCTTTGGCGGTCGAGCTTTGCCCTATTGATGGTGTGCGCCACGCTCGGCCTGAGCCATCAGGCACGCGCGCAGGCGAACTATCCCAACCATCCCGTGCGCATCATCGTGCCGTTCGCCCCCGGCGGGGTCGCCGACACCACCGCGCGCATCGTCGCGGAAAAACTCTCCGAGCGATTGGGCAATCGCTTTTATGTCGAGAACCAGCCCGGCGCCGGCGGCATCACCGCGGCGCGGACGGTGATCGCCTCGCCTCCCGACGGCCATACGCTGATCATGTTGACGAACGGCACGGCGGTCAGCGTCTCCCTGTTCGAGAAATTGCCGTTCGACCCGCTGAAGGATTTCGCCCCGGTTTCAAGCTTGGGCTTTTTCGACTTCGTGCTTTGCACCAGCGCCGCGTCCGGCTTCAAAAGCCTTGCCGAATTCATTGCGGCGGCGAAAGCCAAACCCGGCACGCTGAATGTCGGCACCATCAATGTCGGCTCGACGCAAAATCTCTCCGCCGAACTGTTCAAGACGGTGGCCGGCGTCGATTTCACCATCGTTCCCTTTCGCGGCACGCCCGAAGCCGAAGTCTCGCTGTTGCAGGGCAATCTCGCGCTTCTGATCGACAGCTACTCCGCGCTCAAGGGCAATATCGAAGACGGCAAATTCCGCGCGCTGGCGTCCTCCGGCGCGGCGCGTTCGGAGGCGACGCCCGAGCTTGCGACCGCGCAGGAAAGCGGGGTCGGCGGATATGACGTGGTGTCGTGGAACGCGCTGTTTGCGCCCGCGCATACGCCGCGCGAGATCGTGACAACGCTCAATGGCGCGTTGAGGGATATTCTCGGCGAGGCCGAAACCAAAAAACGCCTGCTCGCGCTCGGCATCGAAGCCAAGGCGGGCACGCCGGAGGCGATTCAAAGCCGCCTCACATCCGACATCGGGAAGTGGCGGGCCGTGATCGAAAAGGCGAAGATTCCAAAACAATGAGAGGAACCCTGCCATGACCGCCTTGTCCGCCGATCCCAAGCAATGGCGAGTTGGCTTCATCGGCTATGGCGAGGTCGGCCGCATCCTCGCCGAGGATTTGCGAAAGCAGGAGGTGAGCGTTGCCGCCTACGACATCAAATTGCGCAGCGACCAGACGGGCGGGCCGTTGTGCGACCATGCCAGCCGCCACGGCGTGGCGTTGACCGCTTCGCATGCCGAGCTTTCGTCGCAATCGGATTTCCTCATCTCCGCCGTGACCGCGAGCCAAGCGGTGACGGTGGCAAAAGCATGTGCCGGCGCGTTGAAGAAGGGCGCGTGGTTTCTCGACTTCAACTCCGCTTCACCCGGCGCCAAGCAACGCGCCGCGGGCACGATCGATGCCGCCGGCGGACGTTATGTCGAGGGCGCGGTGATGACGTCACTGCCGCCCTATCGGATCAAAGTGCCGTTGTTGCTTGGCGGCGGCAACGCGGAAGCGCTCGCCCCCAAACTCGCGGAGCTCGGTTTTGCCGCCAAGGTCGCAAGCGACAAACTCGGCGTGGCATCGGCCGTGAAGATGTGCCGCAGCGTGATGATCAAGGGGTTGGAGGCGATGGTGATCGAAAGCTTCACCACCGCGCGCGCCTATGGTGTGGAGGACGCGGTGCTCGCCTCGCTGAAAGAAACCTTTCCCGGCATCGATTGGGAAAAACAAGGCGCTTATTTCTTCCAGCGCGTCATCGAACATGGCAGGCGTCGGAGCGAAGAAGTCCGCGAGGTCGCCGAGACCGTGCGCGAGATCGGGCTGACGCCCTGGTCGGCGCAAGGCACCGCCGAGCGCCAAGCGTGGATGGCGGATTTGGCCGACAAAGGCGTGTTCGGCGAACGAGGCACGAAGGGCTTCGCGCGAAGCGCCGATTGGCGGCTTGAAGCGGATCGGATTCTGGCGGAGATAAAATCCAAGGGTGATGAATCCGAGAATTAGGTCGCACTCTCTCGGTTAAGCTAAATCAATGGCGCTCTGAGAAAATCAACGTTTCCAATGCAGTACTCCGTGTCTTATATAAGATATACCTTATAAAATATTATCATATATAACTTATACCTTATTGAAAAAGCAGCTAATAATATGGTATAGGTTATCATATGAAAGATGCTACTCATCACCTCGACAAGCGCTTTTCAAGTTTGCAGGCGCTCACGAAACTTCAACGCCCGCCAAAGGGCTGGGTTCGCGCCATTCGCGATGCTCTTGGCATGACCACGAGCCAATATGCGCGGCGACTCGGCGTATCGCAGCCACGCGTCGTCGAACTTGAAAAGTCCGAGCAAAACGGAAACCTAACGCTCAATACGCTCCAGCGGGCCGCCGAGGCTCTTGAATGCCGTCTGGTCTACGTTCTAATTCCTGAGCATCCTCTTGAAGAAATCGTCTCCAAACGGGCCAAACTCGTTGCCGAACTCCAGTCGCAAGCTATCGAACAAACAATGAAGCTCGAAGATCAGGCCGTGACGGACAAGAGAGCCGCGCGGGCTCTGCGCCAGCAAATGGTCAAGGAACTGCTACATCATCCCAAACGTCTTTGGGATGATGAATGACCGGTCTACATGCCGCCGATGATCATGCGACACCTCTAACGCCCGCCGAACGCCACGATCTCATCCCGACATACGTTACCTTGCGCAGTGAGCTGAACGAACTCGAACAGAAAAATATCGCTGTCGCCGTTCAGTGGGCTTTCGGGCGGCGCAAAATGGCGACGCGCGAAAACTTTCTCAAAAATCTGCACCGTCGTATGTTCAACCAAGTTTGGCGCTGGGCCGGAAAATACCGAACCACCGAACGAAACTTAGGCGTCAAGCCTCATCTCATCGAGATCGAGCTTCGAAAGACGCTCGATGACATCAGCTATTGGATCGAGCATCAATCATATCCGAATGATGAAATCGCCATTCGCTTTCATCATCGGTTAGTTTCCATACATCCATTTCCGAACGGCAATGGCCGCTGGTCGCGACTTGCGGCTGATATCTTGATAACGCAGCTTGGCGGTAAACGTTTCACATGGGGCGGCGCCGATCTCAGAGCGGCGGATTCAACACGCAATATCTATATTGCGGCCCTCAAGGCTGCCGACCATCATGATCTCGTACCGCTCATCGCTTTCGCGCGATCGTAAAGTAGATAAGTGGCTAATTCCGGCAGAGCCTTATAGACACTATAGAAGAGATTCATTGTCATGCCATTTGAAAAAAC
>DATGJS010000042.1:0-13411 GCA_035295025.1 Bradyrhizobium sp. | reverse complement strand
CCACCGTCAAGGTGTAAGCGCCATCGGCGAGTGTGCTCGGCGCGATCGAGAATGTGCCGTTGGCGTTGAGTGTTACGGGCACCGTTGTGGTGGCTCCGCCTGCGACCGCAAGCTGCGCCGTGATGCTCTTGATCGAATCGCCAGCCTCCGCCGTGACTGTGCCCGCGATGGTCGGGCTCTTGTTGTTGCTCACCGCCGCGGGTTGGCTCGTGATCGAAACCACGGGCGCTTGCGCGTCGATCGTGAACGAGATGGTCTTGGTGCCGGCCGGATTGCCGAGTGTATCGAGCGCCGCCACCGTCAAGGTGTAAGCGCCATCGGCGAGTGTGCTCGGCGCGATCGAGAATGTGCCGTTGGCGTTGAGTGTTACGGGCACCGTTGTGGTGGCTCCGCCTGCGACCGCAAGCTGCGCCGTGACGCTCTTGATCGAATCGCCAGCCTCCGCCGTGACTGTGCCCGCGATGGTCGGACTCTTGTTGTTGCTCACCGCCGCGGGTTGGCTGGTGATCGCGACGACGGGAGCTTGGGTATCAACCGTGAACGTGACGGTTTTGGTGCCGGCCGGATTGTCGAGCGTATCGAGCGCTGTCACGGTCAGGGTGTAACTGCCGTCGGCGAGCTTGCCGGGCGCGATCGAAAACGCACCTGTGGCGCTGTTGAAGATCACCGCGGGTGACGTGGTCGCGCCGTTCGCCGCAAGCAGTTGCGCGCTCACGCTCTTGATGGCGTCGCCGGTCTCCGCCGTCACCGTGCCTGCGATCACCGGGGAGTTGTTGTTGCTGACGTTGGCGGGCTGGCCGGTTACCGTGACCGCCGGCGCCTGGGTGTCGAGCCTGAAGCCGACCGTCAGAGTCGTTGCGTTGCCGGATTTGTCGGTGGCGAGCAAATTGAGCGTGTGCGGACCGTCGGCGAGTGTGCCGCCTGCTGCGATGGTCGCGAGCAGCGCGGAGTTAAGGGTGAAGTTGCCATTGGCGTTGAGCGCCGACAGGATGTTGGTGCCTTGAGCCACGGGTTGGCCGTCGAATCTTGCGACGAAGCTGCCGATGCCGCCGGCATCGGTCAGCGTGCCGGTGATGGCCGGCGAATTGGTGACTGGCGCATTCACGTTGGCCACAAGTGACGGCGGAACGACATCGATCGGCGCGGTGTGGAAGTCGCTGTTGCCGAGTGGGTTGATAACCTTACCACCCACCGAGATCGTCTTCGGGAATGCACCCGCGACGAAAGTGCTGACGCTGTCCAGCGACTTGCCGATCGTGAGCTGATCGATGTCACTTGATGTGCCGCCGATGATGGTGTTGGAGCCATCGTCGAGCACGCCATCGACGGGATCGACGCCGATGCGAATACGCGACGAAGAAACCGAACCACCGATGAAGACAAATCCGGCGTCTCCGGCCGTAAAATGATCGGCATTGGCGCCGGTGCCAGCGAGCTTGCCGTCGGCGCCGAGATCCGCGCCGATCAAAAGCAGCGCGTTGGAAAGGTTACCGCCGACGATCAGGTTATCGAGGGTTGGGGTGGCGATTTGACCGTCGAAATCGCCAGTCGTGGAGACCAGAAGAACGGATTGAGTAAAGTCGCCATCCCATTGCGGACTGACTTTGCCGGCCGAGATCACGCCGGTGTTGCCAACCACATACCAAGTGCCGCCGCCGATCTGGCCGCCGATCGATACGAAGCCGAGCGTGAATCCGCCGGCGGAACCCTGGCTAAAGAGATTCAAGGACGCCGACGTGCTTCCGTTCGCCAGGCCCGCGGCGATTTGGCTCGACAATTCAGGCAGCGAAGGCGCGGTATTGATGAGGGTACCGCCTGATGGCGGTATCGAAGGCTCCTGCGGAATCGGTCCCAGCGTCGGTCCCGACTGCGGGACGGACGGAATCGGATTAAACGGCAAAACGCCACTTGACGTGCCCGACAACGACAGCGAGGCGTCAAAATCGCCTTGGCTGGTCAGCGAGCCGATCGATGTGCCGGTGATCTGATTCGCGCCATGGCCGTCGCTCAACCAGCTCTTGACCGCGAGGCTTCCGATCGCGGCGTTGGCGGCCAGCGTGACATCTTCCACATTGCCGAGATTGATGTGGCTGGTGGCGGAAGCACCGAGGAAGCTGAATTGCGAATTCGGCTTGGCGTCGCCAAGTGTGACCGCGCTGAGCGAATTTTCCGCTTTGAACGACCCCTGAAGGTCCACGCCGGCGCCGGAGACTGATCCCAGCGCACCCTGTAAATCGATACCGTTGAGGAGGAAATGGTCGGCGCTGTTGGCCGCAATGGTGTGGGCGGTCGAAAGAACAAGCTGTGAATTCGCGTTGGTGTTGGCAACCGTGAGCTGAAGTCCATTTGGCCCGTCGGTGAGCTGCCAAGTGCCCTGCCCCGTTAGCGAAACCGTGAGCTGGGTTCCGTTGGCGTCCTGGACAATGGCCGGTCTGGAGCTGCTGGACAGAACCATTGTGACCGGCGGTGTGTTCGCAGGCACGATGACCGGGGTCGCACTCATTAAAATACGGGGTTCGAGCGTCTCGAACATCACCGGAACTTCGCTGTTCTTCGGGGTTTTGTCCGCCTTCATTTTGTTTTTATTATTGTTTTTTGAGCCCTTACGTCCCCACTTGCGCGACATCTCGTCTCCTAGCAGCATCGGTCATGAATCACCATTCAACGATTAAATGGTGCCATGTTGCCACTACGGAACCTGGGTTACAGTTTTACGACAATTTAATTACAAGCCACGGGATGCATTTGCATATTTAATTTGGCAACGGGCTGAAAAAGTGGACGACGACTTCGGTCGCTTTTAAGGCGACAACCGAGGATTGACGCGTTTCAGTTGTTTTTGAAGAAAAAAATGAACCAAACTTCGACCGTTCCGGTATCTGCAATCCAGGATTGCTGTTTATCCGCCTCTTCAGCGCTGCATCTGCATCAGTCGATCCATTGGTATCATGTTGTGGTTCAGATGGGCCATGATCCAAAGCGGAGCAAAATGTCGGCGCGGAAGCCCCTTGGCGAACACCTGCGCCATCATGGTGAGCAGTCACAGGATGCCGGCGGACACATGCAAACCGTGACACCCGACAAGCGTGAAAGAATGCCGATAAAAAGGCGCTGCGTGATGGGACCCGCGCCATGTGCGACCAGATCGGCGAATTCTCGGAATTCGATGCAGAAAAAACAAGGCCCAGTACGCAGGTGAAGATCATTGTGATCTGGAACCAGACGTGGCTGTGGATCCGGCCTAAGTTCAGAAAATTCGATTAATCGGCTGTGGTCGTTCAGGCCGATCCAAGCGTGGAGCCGGCTTTTGCCGGGTCAACAAACGCCACCCCCACCCGCTTTTGCTGAAGCCAGACCACAGTGCATTCGCGGGTCGTGGAGTCGCTTGCCATCACCAGATGAAATTGGGCCGGCACAAAGGCGGGATTATCGACCTCGAGCGCGGCGCCTTCCGGCGAAATATTTCGGATCACGCAGCGCATGACCGAACCTTCGGCCGAGATATAGGCCGGCTCGTCGATTTCGGTCCGACGATGTCGTCGCTTCTCTTCCATCGGGCGCTGCATTGCAAAATGAACGACACAATGAGAGTACCGTCAAAATCTTAAATAAATCGGTTGTCGCGTCGCGAGGTTGCGCTACGCGCAGCGATCGCTTCCGCTGACGCGCCGGGCGCGGTAGCGTGGCCGGAAAGGCCGGTGCGTCAGGCGCGGTTTGCCGGTCTCTCTTTAAAAAATGCGCTCGGGAAATGCGATCAATGAGAGACACGATGTTTGAAGTGCTCGATCGGCGGACGATCCTGACAGCCAACCAGATCAAAATCCTTATCGCCGCGATCTTTGGTGATGCGCTTGAATTCTTCGATTACTTTCTGATCGGCTTTGTACTCGCTTTTCTGATCGGTCCGTGGAAGCTGACCTTCGGGCAATCGGCCACCGTGCTGATGAGTTCGGGAATAGGCGCCATTCTCGGCGCCTATGTCTGGGGTTGGCTTGCCGATCGCATCGGCCGCCGCAAAGTCTTTATCGGGACGGTGTTGAATTTTTCGATCGCCACCGGGCTTTTATATTTTACGCCGGAAAACGGCTGGATCTATCTCTCGGTCATGCGGTTTTTCGTCGGCCTCGGTGTTGGCGGGCTCTATTGTGTGGATTTACCGCTGGTGCAGGAATTCATGCCGTCGTCGAAGCGCGGTTGGGTCGGAGGTCTCGTGACCTGCGTGATTCCGCTTGGGATTGGCCTTGGCGCTGTCTTGGGTTCGGTGATGGCGAGCGGCGAGTGGCGGCTTTTGTTCGCCGTCGGCGTGCTGCCGGCTCTGCTCGTCCTTCTCGTTCGCGTCTGGGTGCCGGAGTCCCCTCGCTGGCTGTGTCGCCAGGGACGCTATGAGGAAGCCCGCGTGTCGCTCGCTTGGGCGTTGGGGGTGGAGCCAGATTCCTTGCCGCTTCCCACGGCCGCCGATGCCGGCCCCATCCGGCCAAGCCGCTGGCTCGATCTGTTCAAATATCCTCGCAGCCTGATCGTGTCCTGGCTCGGCAATGCCGGCGCGCAAACCGGCGTTTACGGCATTACGTTGTGGGCGCCGGCGTTGTTCGTGGTGCTGTTGAAAATCTCGCCACAACAAGCCGCGAAGATGATGATCCTGCTCAGCATCTCGGGCTTTGTCGGGCGGGTGTCGTTTGCGTTTTTCTCGGAATGGATGGGACGGCGCAAAGCGGGCGGTCTGCTCGGCTTCGGGGCGGGCTTTCTCACCATCCTCGCCGGCTATCATTACGACGCCATGTTCGCAGGCGTTTCCGCATTCTGGTTGCTGTTGGCGATTGCCTTTTTCTTCGCCGATGGTGGCTTTGCCATTGTCGGACCTTACGCGGCCGAAATCTGGCCGTTGCATTTGCGCACCTCCGGCATGGGATCGGCCTATGGCTTTGGCGGGATCGGTAAGATCATCGGCCCCGTGGGCCTCGCTTTGATTATCGGTAGCGAGAATTACCTCAAGCCTGACGTGCCTTTACCGGAAATTCCTCTTGCGTTCCTTTACCTTGGATGCTGGTTCTTGATGGCCGGGGCAGTTTATTATTTCTTCGGCATCGAAACGCGCGGCAAGTCGATCGAGGAGATTGATCGCGAACTTGCCCTCACCAAGTAAGCCGTCCCTGCCCTTGTACCGATCAAAGGAGAACCAACCATGCCGCTCGGCGGATTACAGCATTACACCATCGAACCCGCGGACCTCGAACGCACCAAGGATTTCTACTGCGACGTACTGGGCCTGGAGAACGGTGAGCGGCCGCCGCTCGATTTTCCCGGCTACTGGCTCTATTCGGGCGGCACGCCCACCGTTCATCTGATGGGGACCCGCAAGCCGCGCGAGGGCATTGTGGTCAGAGGCACTGAAAAGAAATTCGACGATACCGGCCGGCTTGATCACATCGCGTTTGCGGCGAGCGATGTCGAGGGTATGCGCAAGCGCCTCCAATCGAAGAACATCAAATTCCGCGAGAGCATCGTACCGCGGACCGGCGACACCCAGTTCTTTCTGTACGATCCCGACGGTGTCGGCGTGGAGTTGAACTTCCCGAAAAGCTGAAGTCGCAGTGTGGGCCTAATCAAGGCCGCGTTCGTGGCTCAGGCGCACCATTTCCTGGATGAAAAGAGCCTTTTGCTTGTCGTCAAGGCTGGTGAACAAAGGCTCGGCCGCGTCCGCCACGGCGCGCTGATCGGCGGCGCGATCGTTGAGGAACTGAGCCTCGTTTCGCATCTGCTCGACGATATCATCGGGCGGATCGCGCTTGGCGCGGGCAATTCTTAAATTAAGCCGATCGGCGCCGTTGTGGCCAAGATAATGCATCGCGCTATTGAACCCGGTCCAATATTTCTCCTGCGCTGGCGTCAGATTCAATTCAGCCTTGATCCTGTCGATATAGGCATCGCTGTTTGCCACAATCTGCTCGGCGGTCAATTCCGGCTCGCCCGGCTGGGTCAGGACGTCGACTGGTTTTGCCGATGACGCTTTTGCGGTTTTCGTTGCCTTCGCGGTTTTGGGAGGGACGGTTTGGGTTTGTCGATTGGTGTTCGTTGCGGGTGCCTGTCCTCTTTCACCGGCGACCCCAAGCGCGCCATTGAAGACGCCGACCACCCCGCCGATCGCGCCTCCCAAGACGCCGCCGACTGGGCCTGCGGCCTTATTGCCGACCTCCGCGCCCTCCCGCACACCCCGGACCAATCCCTGGGCCTGAGCCGTCGGCGCTCCGAGCCCCGCCGGGATGGCCAGAGCAAGCACGAGGTTTATCGCGATGCTATAAAGGCTCAGCCTTCTATGTTTCCGCGAGCTTGGTTGTGGGTCGATCATGATGTGCCCTCCTCGATCCGTCCCCCGGGGTGGTGTCAGTCGCCGAATCTGCAAAAAGATTATCGTAACAGTGCCCGCGCAAGTCTACCGCGCCCGCTCCGGCTTGATCGAATGGCAGTGGACCGGGGCAAGTTGCGCCTGCTAAACGGTTGATCCCGCCATATTCCCATGGCGCAGGACGTGTTCGTCTCAAAAAGCAAGGCCGCCACGATCGGCCGGGGATTTCGGTAATGGCCGCCAACAGGAAGAAAATCTTCGTCACCGAATCGATGTCGCAGCGGGGCCGGGCCCTCCTCGACACGCGCGACGATATCGAACTCGTTGAATTCCCAAATTTGATCTCGGCGGTTGATTTTGAAGCGCTGTTAAAACAGCACGCGCCGGTCCATGGCGTGGCGCTCGGCGCGACGCGCTTCGGCGAAACCGAGCTTGAAGCTTCCGGGGATATGCAGGTCGTGACACGGATCGGTGTCGGCTATGACGCCGTCGATGTTCCTGCGCTTAGCCGCCGCAAGATTCCGCTGATGGTGGTGGGTACTGCCAATTCGCCGTCGGTGGCGGAACAGGCACTGTTTATGATGCTGACGCTCGCCAAGCGAGCCGGCGAGATGCATAGCCTGGTGAAGGACGGGCGCTGGAAAGAGCGGCTTGGCAAATTGCCCTACGACCTCTTCGGCAAGACGGTGCTGATCATCGGCTTCGGCCGCATCGGAACGCGCACCGCCAAGCGGTGCCTCGCCATGGAAATGAATGTGCAGGTGTATGACCCCTATAAATCGGCTGATGAAATTAGAGCTGTCGGTTGTGAGGCGGTCCGTGATCTCGACGCGGCGCTGCCGCGCGCCGATTTTGTCACGGTCCATTGTCCAAAGACCCCTGAGACCATCGGGATGTTTGACTCAGCCAGGCTCAAGCGCATGAAGCCGCAAGCCTACCTTATCAACACCGCGCGTGGCGGCATTATCGACGAAGCCGCGCTTTACGACGCGCTCATGTCAGACAGGCTTGCCGGCGCCGGGTTGGATGTCTTCGCGCAGGAGCCGCCGCCGGTGCCCCATCCGCTGTTTGAACTCCCCAATGTGATCATCGCGCCGCATGTCGCGGGCGTCACATGTGAAGCGGTCGATCGGATGAGCGAACAGACCGCGCGAAATCTTTTGAGCGTGCTGGATGGCGAGCCGATCCGACAGAACGTCATTAATCGAGACGTGCTCGACTGAACAAACGAGTCCGACGTCTGCGGGCAGAACTTAAGCCTCAATCGGAGGAAAGAGTGTTTTGGACGGTGGAGGAACAGCGTGCACTGTTGAACTTGCGGAAGGCCGAACAATGACTGAAGTCGACCCGACCGATCATGCGCTCGCAACCATCGCCAGTATTCTCGACCAGCCGGCTTCCCCGGTCGACATTGTAAAAGCCGCCGATGGTGAGGGGCAAACTTCGTCACCGCCGGAGATCGACGGCTATTCGAAGACCGGTCCCGGACCGGCCGAATCCATTCGTTTCAAATGGACCGTTCGCCGCGAGAGCGGTGATCGATTTTTTGTCGATGAGACCATCGGCGAGAATTCACGTCCCATCAGCCGGGGGCCGATGTCGGCCGACGCCGCCGTTCGATTTGTGGATGATCAGGCAAGCGAGGCTCGGCAGCGATTTGAAGCCCTTCGAAATGAAATGGCCGGCCGCGCCGCAGCAGCCGATATCCTGCGCAAAGGCGGCAGCGATTTGTAAGTCCGGCCTTCACAGGGCCATGCGGCACGCATTTGACGGGTGTTAGCGTTTTCCCAGAAAGTCCTTCTTCGCCAGTTCGACGCCGCCATGGCGCAGAATGTCGTAAGCCGTCGTCACGTGAAAAAAGAACTGTGGAAGGCTGAAGGTCAAGACCAGGGACTGCCCGGTAAAGGACCGCGTCGCGCCGCTATAAAATGTAAAGACAACTTCCTTGTTCTCAGTGCCGTCGATACGTGCCGGCGGAATGCCGATGAGGAAATCTTTGATCGTTGCGATCCGCGCCTTGAGTTCTACAATGTCGGGCTCCGTTTCCGGAAAAACCGGCGGATCGATCCCCGCCAGCAGCGCGCAGGCTGTCACCGCATGCCGGTTGGCTTCGCCGACCTGCCGGATCAGATTATACATGTTGGGCGAGAGGCGCATGTTGAGCAAAATGGAAGGATCGATTTTGCGCTTTTCGGCGTGCGCCGCCGCATGGTCGAGCAGATCGGACAGGCTGTCCAAAAAATGAAGGAAAACGCCAACGGAGGCTTGGTGCATTGAAATGGTCACGCTCACACATCCTTTCCGCGCAAAATCACCGTCGCTCATAAGCGGGATCGTCCGGCAAGTCCACGGCCTCTCGCACGCGCGGATTTTGATCGCGGGAAAATTGCCGGTTTCAATTCTCTTTTGTCTTACCGTTGTATCGTGGCTGGGTGTGGCCGCAGCGCAGGCTCAACAACCCTCGCGGCTTGAGACGATCATCCAGCGCGGTACGCTTCGCGTCGGCACGACCGGCGACTATCCGCCCTTCAGCGCGCGGGATTTGGCGACATCGGCCGTTCGTGGCTTCGATGTCGATATGGTGGAGGCCATGGCCAAGGCGCTCGGCGTCAAGATCGAGATCGTGCGTACCGCATGGCCGCAATTGTCCGGAGATTTCGCCGCCGATCGTTTCGATGTCGCGGTAGGCGGCATCTCGATCACGCCCGAACGGGAGAGCAAGGGGCTGTTCTCAACGCCGGTCATGCAGGAAGGCAAGACGCCGATCGCGCGTTGCACAGACCTCGGTAAGTTCGAAACGCTGGTCGATATCGATCGGGCGGGCACGGTCGTGATCGTCAACTCCGGCGGCACCAATGAGCGGTTTGCCCGCGCCAACATCAAAAAGGCCGAGATCAGGGTTCACGCCGACAACCTCACCATCTTCGACGAGATCGCCAAAGGCAATGCCGACCTGATGATCACCGATGCGTCGGAGACGCGGTATCAGCAAAAGCTTCATCCCGGCGTGCTGTGCGCCATCCATCCCGATCAGCCCTTCGATCATGCGCAGAAAGCCTATTGGCTGCAACGCGACGCCGCGCTCAAAGCCTTTGTCGATGGCTGGATCAAGAACGCTGTCGAGGATGGTTCGTTTGCGAAAATCTACGCCGCTTGGTTCGAATAGAATAAAGCGATGGATATCCGTGAGTGAAAGAGCGATGAATATCCACCGCGATCCTCTTTGTGGATCGAAGCAGGCCTATTTCTTCGAAGCCGCGTAGCGCGCCTTGGTCTCGGCATTCATCGGATAGAGACCGGGCAGTGCCGCGCCATGATTGACCTGTTCGACGATCCAGCCCTCCATCCGCTCCTGCTCTGGACCTTCGGCCAAAACATGGTCGAGGAAGGCTTTGGGAATGATTACGCCGCCGTCCTGATCGACAACGACCACGTCGTCGGGGAAAATAGCAACGCCGCCGCAGCCGATCGGTTCGCCCCAACCGACGAATGTCAGCCCAGCCACCGAAGGCGGCGCGGCATAGCCGTTACACCATACCGGCATGCCGGTACCGAGCACGCCTTCGAGATCGCGCACGACACCGTCGGTGACCAGCGCGGCCACGCCGCGTTTGACCATTCGCGCGCAAAGAATGTCGCCGAAAATGCCGGCGTCGGTGACGCCCATGGCATCCACCACGGCGATGCAGCCTTTCGGCATGGCTTCGATCGCCGTCCGCGTTGAAATCGGCGAGGACCAGGATTCCGGCGTGGCGAGATCTTCACGCGCGGGAACAAAACGCAAGGTGAAAGCCGGCCCGACCAGCCGCTTCTGTCCCGGCCTCAGCGGCCGCGCCCCACGCAACCAGACGTTTCGCAAGCCTTTTTTAAGCAGGACAGTGGTGATAGTGGCGGTCGAAACGTTGGAAAGCGTCGCGATGGCTTCGGGGGTCAGGGACATCGAAAAAATAACTCCGGTTAAGTAAGAATAGGGCGAAGCGCGCATCTTGCGGGGCGCGGGCATGGCGTCAAGGGCCGTGAGAGAGGTTCACCGGCGATGTTTGCTTAAGCCGCTTCAGGACTCTCGCGTCAGATCGAAGGGTAACGCTTTATTTTATTGATAGAACGAGCTTTTTTTGATTCCAAAACTCCACTTTGTGGAAAAAAGCGCTACTTCTGTCATCCTTTAAACCTCGTGCCAACCGACGAGAAAGCCATGACCGCGCCGACGATCTCTCCACCGCGTCTCCTCCCAAGTGGCGACAGCGCCATGACGGTCGAATTCAGCCGGCATATCGACGAGGAGGCGAACCGGCGGGTGCTGGCGCTCGACCAGATATTGGCGCTAGAGCCGATCGTGGGCATCAGCGAGACCGTGCCCACCTATCGATCCCTGCTGGTTCATTACGACCCCTCCCACATCGACTTCGCATCACTTGGACAAAAACTGCTTGCGCTCGCCGAGCGGCCGGTGCCGCCGTCGAAAAATATCAGGCACTGGCGGGTTCCCGTGACCTATGGAGGCGAATATGGCATCGATCTGGAGGATGTCGCCAAGACGCTTGGCACCACGCCCGACGATATCGTGGCGCGGCATATCGCCGGCGATTACCGCGTCGCCATGATCGGCTTTACGCCGGGGTGGTCCTATCTCAGCGGATTGCAGGAATCATTGTATATGCCGAGGCGACAAAACCCGCGTCTCCTGACGCCGGCGGGCACGATTTCGGTCGGTGGCGTGCAGGCTGGCATTCAATGTCTCGCCGGTCCGAGCGGCTGGCATTTGCTCGGATGCACGCCGGTACGCACCTATCAATTGCATCGTGACCCGACCTTTTTGCTCGAGCCCGGCGATCGCGTGAAATTTTATCAAATCGACGCCAAGGCGTTCGTTGAGCAGGAGCGCGCGGCCGCGCATGGCGAAATAATCGCCGAATGGGTTGCCGCATGACCAAGCTTGTGATCTCAGCGATTGGCCCGGTAAGTTCGATTCAAGATGGCGGCCGCTTCGGCGCCCAGCGCTATGGCCTCACGCCGGGCGGGGCGATGGATCGGTTGGGACTTGCCGCCGCCAATTGCGTGGCGGGAAATGCATTACTGGCGCCGGCCATCGAGATTGGCCCGTTTGGCGCCTCAGTGACCGCGCGCGCAGGTTCCGTTCGAGTCGCGCTGGCGGGTGCGCCGCGCAGCGCCGATATCGATGGACGCGCGGTGGCATGGAACAGCTCCGTCACAATTGCCGACGGTGAAACCCTCAAGCTTGGCATGGCGCGCGGCGGCTCGTTTAGTTACCTTGCGATCGAAGGCGGAATTTCCGGAGAGCCGATATTCGGCAGCGTGGCGGTGAATGCGCGCGCCGGCCTCGGCAGCCCGTTCCCGCGGCCGTTGCAGGCCGGCGATGAATTGGAGGTCGCGCCCGCCACGCAAAGCCCCGAGCGGTGGATCGATCTTCCCGAGGCGGCAGCCGGTCCGATCCGCGTGGTTCTCGGTCCCCAAAATGACGAATTCAGCGACGAGAACGTGAATTTGTTTCTCGACAGCGCGTGGAAAATTTCAGCCACCAGCGATCGTATGGGCTATCGGCTCGAAGGTCCCGCGATCAGGCATCTGCACGGCCACAACATCGTGTCCGACGGAACCGTGAACGGCAGCATTCAGGTGCCCGGCAACGGCCAACCCATCGTGTTGATGTCCGATCGCGGCACGAGCGGCGGTTACCCCAAAATCGCGACCGTGATTTCCGCCGATTTCGGCCGTTTTGCCCAAATACCGGTCGGGACGGCCTTCCGATTCAAAGCGATCAGCATGGAAGAAGCCCAGGCCGAGGCCCGTCAATTCGCCGAATGTCTGCGCGGCCTGCCCGGCCAGTGTGGTTCGATTGAAAACTTTGATCTCAATGTCGAAGCGCTGCAAGATGCGAATGTGGCGGGCGTTGCCGTCAGCGCGGTTGACGCCGGAACGTGGCAAATCGCATCAATGTTTGAGACCCAATCAGCAAGCGGACAAGAAACATGAAAACAGTCGATCTCAATAGCGACCTCGGTGAAAGCTTCGGCGCCTGGGAAATGGGTAACGACGCGGCGATGATCGACGTTGCAACGTCGGTGAACGTCGCTTGCGGATTTCACGGCGGGGATTACGACACCATGCGTAAGACCGTGGAGTTGGCGAAGGCGCGCGGCGTCAGCGTCGGCGCGCATCCCGGCTATCGCGATATTCACGGCTTCGGCCGCCGGCCGTTTTACGGCATGAAAGCCTCCGAGATCGAGAATCTCGTCGCCTATCAAATCGGGGCCCTGCAAGCCGTCGCCGCCCTTTCGGGCTACAAGGTCACCCATGTGAAGGCGCATGGCGCGCTGTCCAATGTCGCGTGCGAGGAAGAAACCACCGCGCGCGCGATCGCCTCCGCCATCAAGGCGGTCGATCCGAATCTCATCTTTGTGGTGCTTGCCAACTCCAAACTTGTGCAGGCGGGCGAGGCCGCCAATCTGGCGATGGCGCATGAGGTTTTCGCCGACCGCGCCTATGAGGATGACGGCACGCTGGTGTCGCGCAAAAAGCCCGGATCGGTGTTACATGATCCCAAACAGATCGCAGAACGCGTGGTGCGTATGATCCAGGACGGTGCCGTCATCTCCATCACCGGCAAGGTGATCAAGATGCGGACCGACACCGTCTGTATTCATGGCGACACGCCCGGCGCGGTCGATATTGCGCGGGGGGTTCGAAAGGCGCTCAAGGAGGCCGGCATCGAAGTCGCGCCCTTCAAGCGTTAGAGCATGATCCGGAAAACCGCTGCAAGATCATAATCTAGACGTCGTCGCTATCGATCGTCTCAAAAAGGATGAATCGAAAACGATGCGAAGACGACCCCCGCGATCAGCGCAAAGGCGCTGTAAAGCGCGGCTGCGTGAAATCCATTTCCGGTTTTTTGGGTGAGCGTTCGGGTATAAAAATGCAAACGAGATTCAGCGTATAAATTGCGCATGGTCGATCTCCAACCTGCCAAGGCTAGAGCATGATTCGGAAAACCGCTTCACACTTTTCCGGATCATGCTCTAACGCTTGAAGGGCGCGACTTCGATGCCG
>DATGJS010000041.1:0-11794 GCA_035295025.1 Bradyrhizobium sp. | reverse complement strand
TGACTGCGTGACGATATCACGCAGTCATTCCGGGGCGCGAATGAAATGAGCGAACCCGGAATCTCGAGATTCCGGGTCTGGTGCTAACGCACCATCCCGGAATGACGGAATAAGACCAACAACAACAAAGGCACCACTCATGTCCGACGACATCGTCCTGCAAAATCTTGAATCCGGCCTGCTGACGATCACCATGAACCGGCCTGACCGGCGTAACGCGCTCAATCCGGATATGACGATGGGGCTGGTCGCGGCGGCGCGGCGCGCGGCGGAAGATCACGAAGTGCGGGCGGTTCTGCTCAAAGGCGCGGGCGGCACGTTCTGCGTCGGTGGTGATGTGAAATCGATGGCGGCGGGCCGCGCGCCGCTGTCCTTCGAAGCCAAGATGGTCGCCTTGAGACGCGGCATGGAAGTCTCGCGGATCCTGCACGAGATGGCGAAACCCGTGGTGGCCCAGCTCGACGGCGCGGCCGCCGGCGCCGGGCTTTCGATCGCGCTCGCCTGCGACCTACGCGTGGCCTCGGCTTCGGTGAAAATCACCACCGCCTTCGCCAAGGTCGGGCTTTCAGGCGATTACGGCGGAACTTATTTTCTCACCCAAATGCTCGGCAGCGCGAGAGCGCGCGAGCTTTATCTGACGTCGCCGATCTTGACGGCGCAGGAGGCGCTGGCGCTTGGGCTGGTGACGCGGGTCGTGGACGATACTGAGGTCGATGCGGCCGCGCGCGAGTTGGCGATGTCGCTCGCGCAAGGGCCCACGATCACGCTTGGCTACATCAAACGCAACATCAACAACGCCGAACGCTTGCCGCTGGAAACCTGTTTCGACGCCGAGGCCTTTCATCATTCACGTGCCGGCGAGACCGCCGACCACAAGGAAGCGGCCAAGGCCTTTGTCGAAAAACGCAAGCCGGCGTTCGGAAATCAGTGAGGGTGACGGAGGTCGTTGTCCAAATGCTCACCTTGCGGGGGAAGGGGAAGAGCTTCACCTTCCCTTAAAATTGGCGGCCCGCCGCTCTTCGGTCGCCTTGACGCCTTCCTTGAAATCTTCCGTCGCGCGCAGCCGCGTTTGCTCGGCGAGTTCGTGGTGGGTCGCGGCCAAAACGCGATCGGCGAGGCCCTCACGCATCGTGGCGCGGGTCGAGAGTAGCCCAAGCGGCGAACATTCGGCGATTTCCTGCGCCAATCTCAATGCTCGCTCGCGAACCTGATCTTGCGGTACGCATTCATTGGCAAGTCCCATCCGTGTGGCTTCCTCGCCGGTGAGGCGGCGGGAGGTATAGAAAATCAGTTCGGCGTTGTTCTTGCCGACCAGTTCGGGAAGCGTCACCGTCAGGCCAAAGCCGGGATGAAAGCCGAGCTTGGTGAAATTGGCGGCAAAGCGCGCTTCGGGGCAGGTGATGCGGAAATCCGCCGACACCGCAAGCCCCAGCCCGCCACCGATCGCCGCCCCATGCACGGCGGCAACGATCGGCTTCTTGTTGCGGAAGATCCGCACCGCCTGCACATAAAGATGAGCGATCGGGCCAAGATTCGATGCTGGATCGGCCTTGGCGCGCGCTTCCTGCTCCTGCCGCGCGGGGTCGTTGAAATTGGCGCCGGCGCAGAAAGCCTTGCCTTGCGCTGCGAGCACTGAGGCGCGGATTTCGATGTCGCGGTCGAATTCTTCCAGCGCGTCGGCGATCTGGTTGATCAGCGAGATATCGAAAAAATTCAGCGGGGGCTTGCGGATTTCGATCAGGCCGACATGGCCGATCTTCTCGACGCCGATGTCCTTGTAGGTGCTCATATCGATCCTCGGTTGGAATTTTAAAAATTTAGCGCAAACCAAGTCCGCGCGCGATGATGCCGCGCAGCACCTCGGTGGTGCCGCCCTGAATCGTCAGTTTCGGCGCGGTCTTGATCGCAAACGCCAGTTGATTTTCCAGCGTCTCGCGGTTGGAGGCGTCGGCATCGACAAAGGCGGCGAGGTCGCGCACGCGATGCGGCAATTGCTGTTCCCAGATGGTTCCGATGTCCTTGACGATGGAGGCTTCGACCACCGGCTCCTTGCCGGCCTGTAACATGCCGGCCACCGAGACCGACATTCGCCGCATGGTATGAAGCTGCGCCACCAGGCGTCCGATGCCTTCGGCGGCGCGGGTATCGGGCGAGGGTCCGACCGCGCGCACCAGCTCCGTCAACACGTAATAGGTTTCGAGAAAGCGCTCGGGACCGGAGCGTTCATAGGCCAATTCGCTGGTCGCCTGCTTCCAGGCGCCGTCGACCTCGCCGAGCACATGATCGTCGGGTATGAAAGCGTCGGTGAACACCACCTCGTTGAATTCGAATTGGCCGGTGATCTGGCCGATCGGATTGACCTTGATGCCGGGCGTTTTCATGTCGACGAGGAATTGCGTCAGGCCGTGGCGGCGGTTTTCCTTGGTGGGCGGTGAGGTGCGGAAGATCGCGATCATGTAATCGGCGATATGGGCCGAGGAGGTCCAGATCTTGGTGCCGTTGATCAGCCAGCCGCCATCGGTCTTGGCCGCTTTGGTCTTGGCGGCAAACAAATCCGAGCCGGAATTGGGTTCGCTCATCCCGATCGCGAAGCAGACCTCGCCACGGCAGATCCGCGGCAGGATGTCCATCTTGATGCGCTCGGTCGCGTATTTCAAAAGCACCGGCCCGCTCTGGCGGTCGGCAACGAAAAAGCGCCGCGTCGGGGCGTTGGCGACCCGCATCTCCTCGGTCACGACATAACGTTCGAGGAAGCTTCGCTCATGCCCGCCATATTTCTTCGGCCAGGTCATGCCGAGCCAGCCGCGCTGCCCCACGCGGCGGGAGAATTCCGGCGCATCGGAATCTTCGCGGTTGGGCTGATGCGGATCGAAAGTGCCGGCGGCGATTTCTTCGGCGAGAAAGGCGCGCACTTCCTTGCGAAGCGCGACGCATTCGGCGGGCAGGCGGATCGGATCGAAGCGGAGGCTGGCGGTCATTTTAAATCACTCGAATGGATGTTTAGCGCGAGGCGACCAGCGGCCACAATTCATCGGCGCCGCCGCCCGCGACTCGTTGTCCGAGTTCGACCGCCCAGTAGCTCTCGGAGCCGAAATCGTCCCGCCATGCGAGAGCGCGCAGCGAATAGCGATGCAGGATGTGCTCGATGGTAAAGCCGATCGCGCCGTGAACCTGATGGGCGATGGCGGCGGCTTTTTCGGCCGCTTCCGAACAGCGGATTTTCGCCGAGGCGGCTTCGAGAAAGGCGGCGTCGGGGGAAATCGCGGCGTCGGCAAACGCATCGGCGGCGGAGGTCGCGGCCGCGAGTGCCGCGGCCGATTCGCCGGCGAGCTTCGCCAGATTGTGCTGCACCGCCTGAAATTTCGAAATCTTCTTTTCGAACGCGACGCGCTCGTTGGAATATTTCACGGAAATGTCCAGTAGCGTCTCCAGCGCGCCCGCGATTTGCAGGCTGCGCGCGACCGCGCCCATCAGAAGCAGCGAAGTATGGCCGAATCCTTCAGGCGCGGGCTTGATGGCAAGTGGCGCGACGCGGTCGAAGGTCACGGTGTCGCTGCCGTCGCCGCCGAGATTGAGGTTGGGCTCGATCCGGCATTTGGCCGTGGCGGCCAAGGCGATCGAGGCGCTTCCGCCCTGGTCATGCGCCAATACCGCGATGTGCCTGGCGTCACGGGCAAAGGGAATCCCGCGCGCGCGGCCCGACAAGCTGCCGTCGGCATTCATAATGATGCGGTCTTTGGGGTTTGTCGGCGCCAGCGTCATTTCGCCGTCGGGGGAAGCGATCTTGGCTTGCGACAACAGCCAGCCCGCGAGCATGGTCTCAGCCAGCGGCACGCCGATCGCAAAGCGGCCCGCCGCGCTCAGCACGCCGAACCCTTCCGCCAAAGTGGCGGCGGAGCCGCCATATTCTTCTCCAACCCATGACAGCGGCAGGCCGGCTTCGCTCAAAGCCCGCCATAGCGGCGCTTTCCAGCCGCCTTTTTTGTCGCGGTTGATGGTTTGCGCGTCGGCCAGATCGGCAAAGATGCGTTCGGCGGTTTGTGCGACGATGTTTTCGGATTCTTCCACAGCGTTCCCCGGTTCTCGTTGCAAACCATGATGGGGAAAAGGGGCGGCCCTGACAAGCGGCAGTAGTCCGATTCTAACATTCGCATCCCTTCTCAGCGGTTTCTTTCGCGCGGCGGCCTGTGGTAGATCGAAGAAAGATTCAGAACCCGAAGAGGAAATGCGATGTCAAAGGATGGTCTGTGCGCTGTTATAACCGGCTCTGCCTCGGGTCTTGGAGCTGCGACCGCGGTCCTTCTGGCCAAAAGCGGCGCACGCATCGTCGTCAATTATTCCTCGAGCCAAAAAGAGGCCGAGCAGACCGCCGATCTTTGCCGCAGCGCGGGCGGCGAGGTGGTGGTGGTTCAGGGCGACGTGTCGCGCGACGAGGATTGCCGGAAGATCGCGGCGGCCGCCGCCCCCTGGGGGCGGCTCGATGCGCTGGTTAACAATGCCGGTACCACCAAGCATGTCGCGCATGACAATTTGGATGGCCTGTCGGCGGAAGATTTTCAACGCCTGTTCGCGGTCAATTCGATCGGACCGTTTCAGATGGTGCGGGCCGCGCGTTCGCTGCTGGAAGCCGGCGCCAAGGCGTCGGGCCGCGCGTCGTCGGTGGTCAACGTCTCCTCGGTTGCCGGCATCAGTGGGATCGGTTCTTCCGTGGCCTATGCCGCGAGCAAGGGCGCGCTCAACACCATGACATTGTCGCTTGCGCGCGCGCTGGCGCCGTTGATCCGGGTGAACGCGGTGTGCCCCGGCTATATCGACACGCCCTGGTTCACCAAGGGCCGCGGCGTCGAGGGCGCGGCCAAGGTGCGCGATGCGGTGATCGCCAAGGTGCCGCTCAAACGCGCATCGAGCGCGGAAGATGTCGCGGGCGTCGTCTGTTTCCTCGCCACGGCGCAATCGAGCAACATGACCGGCGAAACGGTGCGGGTCGATGCCGGCGGGCATCTGATCACTTAAAGCGCGATGCGAAAGCCGCGGGCCGCGGCTCGCCATGAGGCCCCGAGCAATTCGTTTCGCGAAGGTTAATCTGGCATACAATATCCCTGGTTAACGCGCATTAACCTAAATTGATTCTGAACGTTGCCGAAACGACACAGTTTCTCTTGCGCCGCAACATGACTCGGGCCCGGCTGGATATCATTGAGAATGATGATGTTTTGAGCAAGCGCGGCTCATTTTCTTCGCAATCGCAACAAGCTTGCGGCAAGTTCCATAGTCCATCGGACGCATTGACCGTATTCATCAACGGCGTCAGGCTTCGTTCAGCTTTCTTTGGGCGGTTTTTTGCGGGGGCAAGATGATGAACAGATACGCATTCGGCGCGGCACTAGCGGCAGCAGGTCTATTGTCGCAGGCCCTGCCGGCTTCGGCCGATAAGCTCGACGATGTGTTGTCGCGGCTTGAGGCGATTGAAAAGAACAACGCCAAACTCGCGAATGAAAATGCGGCGCTGAAGGCGCGGCTGAACAAGGTGGAGAGCCCCAAGAGCACAGCGCCCGCGGCTGCATCAGCGCCGGTTGCACGTGCTGTCGCAACCGGTTTGGCAACGCCTCCGCCCTCGCGCGAGGCGCCGGAAATCGACAAAAACGGTCACGGTTTCCTGGAGCACAAGAAGGGCAACCCGCTCACCTTCTACACGCCCGGCGGCGAAATCACCGCTTACGGCAATATCGACGTGTCGTTCGACGACACCACCAAGAGCCTGAACAATTTTAACCTCAATGGTAACTCGCCTCCGGTCGGCAATTTCGGCTGGCTGCCGGCGATCGCCAGCAACAGCTCCTATCTCGGCGTGCGCGGCTTCCAGCGCGTACCGGACTTTCCGTTCAACTTTGTCTATCAGCTTGAAGTCGGCTTCGACGTTTCGGCCTTGCCGGGCACGAGGGAGAGCAACAGCAACCTCAGCAACAGCGTCAACGGCGCGCTGTTCAACCGCAACACCTATGTCGGTTTTGCGAGCCCTGAATTCGGCGCGCTCAAGATCGGCAAGACCACCGCGCCTTACGAAAACTCCACCGGCGGCTTCAATCCGTTCGCGGGCCAGATCGGCGACATGCGTGTCGTCATGGGCAATACCGGCGGCGACAACCGCGTCGAATTTGCAACAAGGCTAGAGCACTCGATCTGGTATGAATCGCCGACCATCGGCGGCTTCCAGTTCAACGCATTGTTCTCGCCGGGTCAGAACCGCTCGACGATCAGCGACAATATCCCGGCGGGTTCTTCCGATTGCGCCGGCGGCAACGATCCGACCAGTGGCGGCAATCAGCCGGTTTCCTGTAGCGATGGCTCGTTCTCCAACGCGGTCAGCGCGAATTTGAGCTATACCAACGGCCCGTTCTACGCGACGATCGCTTATGAGCGGCACTTCGGCGTCAACCGGCAAAGCGACATCGCCGCGATTTATGGGCTCGGTAACTTCGCGCCCTTGCAGAATACGAGTTCCTGCCAGCAGGTTGCGAACATGATCGGGCCGCTGGTTCTTCCGGGTATGACCGGTGGTAATGGCACCACACAGATCGCCAACTTCCTGCGCCTCTGTAACGAGGATGTTGGTGATGAAGATGCGTTTAAGGTCGCCGCCCTCTACACTTTCTCGACCAAGACCACGGTCGGCGGCATTTTCGAAATACTGCATCGTTACCTTCCGGCCGAATTGCAATTCCAGAATGAGCGTCAACGTAACGGCTCCTGGCTGTTCTTGACCCAGGAATTGACGCCAAAGGACAGCGTCAGCTTCGGCTGGGCGCATGCCTTCAAGGCGAACGGCGACCCTGGACAGCATAATTCCGCGACTCTGGCAACGGCTGACCTTGGGGGTGCGTTCGCTCCTAACGACAACCAGGCCGATATGTTCACCGCGAATTATAAACACAAGTTCGGAACCAACCTGACTTGGTACACGGCGGTTGCGGCCACCATCAACGGACCGAGCGCGCACTACGATCTTGGTGCCGGTGGCCACGGCGTTACCACCGATTGCCACGACGCCTCCGAGGCTGCTGGCGGCTTGGCTTCCAACCCACACTGCTTCACGGGGCCCGTCTTGGCTGGCGTCTCCACCGGCATTCAGTGGAGGTTCTAAATGTTTCATCAGAAGCAGCGCATGATCTCCACCTTTAAACCGGCGTCAGCGAGGCAGTTCCGAGAGATGACCATGACAAAGAAAATTCTAATGGGTGCCGTCGCGGTTTTGGCTCTCAGCGCGACGACCGCTCTCGCGGCGGACCTGCCGGTCAAGGCGGCCGCGCCGATCGTTTCCATCTACGATTGGACCGGCTTCTACATCGGCGGTTCGGCCGGCGGCTCGCTCGGTGGCAGCAATCACGTCGATCGAACCGGCGTTAACCTGACGGCCGACGGGTTTAATGTGAAGGGCGGCTTGGCCGGCGGCACGTTTGGATATAATTGGCAGATGTCGCGCTTCGTGCTCGGTTTCGAGGGCGATTTGTCCTGGGTCGGCGAATATGGCAGCCACAACGATAATGGGGTATCCCTCTTCGCGGATCCGACCATCCAGAGTTTCACCAAGGAAACTTGGCTCGCCACCGCGCGGGTGCGCGCCGGCTATGCCGTCGATAATCTCCTGTTCTATGGCACAGGCGGTTATGCGGGCGCGGGCGTGACCGAGGGCTTCAAGAACGCGCTCAACAACGCGGCGATCTTTTCATCGACCTCGACCCGCAGCGGCTGGACCGCCGGTGCGGGCCTCGAATGGGGATTTGCGCCCAACTGGTCGACCAAGTTTGAGCTAATCTACACGAAGTTCGACAATAAGGGCTTCGTAACGGCGCTGGGTGACGGCACGCGTAGCGCGGTCACGTTGAACGACTACATCTTCCGCGCCGGCATCAATTATCGGTTCGGCGGGCCGGTGGTCGCGAAATACTGAGGACTCGGTCATTTGAATCAAAAAGCCTCGTTTCACCGGGGCTTTTTTGTGCCTGATCGGTTTGGCCTCTAATACTAACGGCACCAGACAATGACCGTCCTCTTGAGAGTCTGACCGGAAATGCAGGCCGTAAAATCAAGGGTATAGGATCGTCATTGCGAGCCAACGGGTCGGGCGAATGCCCGCCCGATGACAGGCTCCGCGAAGCAATCCATGAGGTTTATCTAGGAAAAATGGGTTGCTTCGTCGCTTTGCTCCTCGCAATGACGGCAATGATGACGCAGTGAGTCAATGGCCGCGGCCATTGGTATTATGGGCGGCTATTGCGGGGATTGCTGTTGGAGATCACGTTGCCGGGGTAGCGGCCGTCGCCGTAAAGGCCGCCCCAACCCGATGGATAATTGCTGTAGCCTTGGCTATAGCCCCATCGGAGCGCGTTTTCGACCGGCAGGTTAGGGTCGGGATCGGCCGCCACCACATGATGCCTCAGCGGTTTGGCATGATGCGAGTTTTGGGCCATGGCCGGGGCGGCGAAGGCGAACGAAAGCACCGACGCAATCATGAGGCTGAGCCTGATCATCACCTTCTCCTATGTGCGCGGACTGCTCCACCGGCTTGTCCAGTCCATCATTTAATGGGGCGCTTCGCAAATAAAACGGGTGTGCCGCCTAAAATTACGTTTATGCGTGCCTTTGCCCCAAGACCAAAGGATGGCGACTATCGTCGTAATGGCAACGGGCTTGAGCCGCCGCGAAGCCTCAGCTTCCCCCGGCTTTGTTCGGCGACGAACCGAACAGCGCTTTCTTGAGATCCTTGATTCCCTCGGAAAGCCGCGGCCAATCGCATGAGAAGGAATGGTGGGGACAGTCCGACGTTTTCACGCGCTTGAGGTTTCTTGTCGCGGCTTGGGGTTTACCAACGCTGCCGGTTGCGATTGGTGCCTTTTCGCCTTCGCTCTTCAGCGCGGCCTGTTGCATCTGCTGTTGCTTGGCGGCAAAGGCGGCCGCGATGCTCTTGCGCCGCTGATTGTCGAGATAGGCGGCATATTGCTCGTCGATATGCTTCTGTTCGTCCGCCGTCGGGTTGGGGCCGGCGAGGTCGAAGGTTCGGTTTTGCATGAAATCGAAATAAATATAGCCGCCGCCCTGCTTGCGGCGGCCGGCGAATTTGGCATTGCATTCCGACAGCGCCGCTCGCCTCGTCTCTTTGGTGGCGGCCTTTTCAGCAAGGTCGGCGCATTCCTCGAAATCGGCCGGCCCGCGCGACCACCATTGCGCCTGCGCGCGCTGCGGCTGCGCAACGGCCAAACCAGCCATCGCGGCCAATAGCAAAGCCCGGTGAGGTGGTGCGATCAAAGGCCGCTTTCCCAAAATCATCGTCAGGAGCCGCAAGGACGGATTCAATTGTCGTCAATATCCGCCATCTTGTCATCCCAATAGTGCGCCCGTGCAAAGGCTGGCGAGGGCAGGCGCGTTCTGATATGAAGCCCGCTACTTCCGCCGAAGCGGCGGAAAGCTCCGGTCCCGTAGCTCAGCTGGATAGAGCGACGGTTTCCTAAACCGTAGGTCGCATGTTCGAGTCATGCCGGGATCGCCATTTTACGGATAGCAACAACCCGCCGGGAACACGGCGGCAAAGATCAGCACCCGCGGCAAATGCTGCGAAGCTGCCGGTTCAGCGCCTCGTCTTCGTGCTTCATCTCTTCGAGCGCTTCCATGGTCTTGTCGCGGCGCGGCTCCGGTTGGCGTTTGGCGGTCAACGCCGTTTCCTGCCGCTGGTAACAGGCCTCCCGTTCCACCTTGGCCTGGATGAAGCGGCATTGTTCGACGGCGCGCACGGGGGCCAAGCCACCGATGAGCGCGCTCAAAGCGCCGGCCAAAAGCAGGCCCGTCATCGTCACGCGAGGTTGATCTTTGGTGGGCAAGGTCCGATGCTTTCTGTCGAGAGCCATGTTGAGTGCCGTCCTTTCTCGCATTGGGCGCGGCCCGGCGATAGCAAAAAGTTTCGATCCGGGGCATGATCAACGGGAAGCTTCGGAAATCCTGATTTGTCGTCCAATTCCATCGAAGAACCCGCGCGCCGTGTACCGTTGTATGGCGCCTATGAAGTGGCCGTGCTCGGCGGCGGACCTGCCGGCATTGCCGCCGCCGTCGCGGCGGCGCGGGCCGGCCGGCGCACGCTCTTGGTCGAGCGCTACGGCTTTCTCGGCGGCATGGGCACGGCGGCCGGCGTCACCAATTTTTGCGGGCTTCATGCCAATGTCCATGGCGAGATGCGCCGGGTGGTGCGGGGCATCGCTTGCGAGCTCTTGGCGCGGATCGATCGCCTCGACGGCCTCAATAAGCCGCATCTGGTGCTGGGGAAAATTCTGGCGCAGGCTTACGACACCGCCGCCTATAAGATCGCGGCCGACGATCTTCTCGCCGCCCACAAGGCCGATCTGTTGTTTCATGCGCTCGGCGCCGGCGTCGTCATGCACGATGCGCGCCGCATCCATGCGCTGATGGTCGAGACCAAATCCGGCCGGCAGGCGGTCACAGCCGATATTTTTATCGATTGTTCCGGCGATGGCGATCTCGCGGCCTGGGCGGGCGCGCGTTACGAGGTCGGCGACAACCAAGGTTCGATGCTCTATCCCTCGATGATGTTTCGCCTCAACGGCGTCGATCCCGAAAGAGCGGGCGAGGCCTGGCGCACCATTCCCGCTTTGATGGAAAAGGCCACGGCCGCCGGTCAATATCGTTTCCCGCGCAAGGCCGCGATCGTGCGGCCGCAACGGTCGCCGATCGAATGGCGGGTGAATTTCACGCAATTGGCGCGGGCCGACGGCGCGGCGATCAACGGGCTCGACCCGAATGATTTGACGCGCGGCGAAATCGAAGGCCGCCGGCAGGCGGTTGAGGCCTTTCATTTCCTGCGCAACGTACCGGGCTTTGAAAACTCCTACATCGTCGATCTGCCGCCACAGCTCGGCATTCGCGAAACCCGGCGTGTGAGCGGCGGTTACAAGCTTTCGGGCGAAGACGTGCTCGGCTGTGCCTCGTTCGACGACAGCATCGGCGTCAATGGCTGGCCGATGGAGCAGCATGTCGCGGGCGACGTGGTCTTCTCCTTTACGCCGATTCCAGAGTCGCGCGGTTTCAACGAATTGCCGTATCGGATGCTCGCTCCCGAAGGCCTCGACAATCTTCTGGTCGCCGGGCGCTGCGCCTCGATGACCCATGACGGGCAATCGGCGGCGCGGGTTTCCGGCGCCTGCTTTGCGATGGGAGAGGCCGCCGGCATCGCGGCTGCGCTTGCGCTTGATGACAACACTTCGCCGCGCGATATCGCCGTGGCGAAGCTGCAAGGCCGGCTAAAGGAACATGGCGCCTTTATCGGACGGGAGCAGGCGGTGCCTGATGGAATTTGACGGATGAGTTTTGGAATGAATAGGAAAAATGCGCGCTTCGTGACGCGGCTTCTTCAGCTTCTTCTCACAGGCCTGATCGCGCTCGGCGCGGCGGAAAGCGTGCGGGCCGACGATGCGCTCAAGGTCAAGGTCGGCGTATTGAAGCTTTCGTCGTCGGCGCCGGTCTTCATCGCGCAGGACAAGGGCTATTTCCGCGACACGGGCCTTGAGGTCGAATTGAAATTCTTCGACGCCGCCCAGCCGATCGCGGTGGCGACCACTTCGGGCGATGTCGATTTCGGCGTCACCGCCTTCACCGCGGGTCTTTATAATCTCGCCGGCAAGGGCACGCTGAAGGTGATCGGCGGCATGAGCCGCGAGAAAGAGGGTTATCCGCTGATCGGCTATTTCGCGAGCAATAAAGCCTTTGCCGATGGTCTCAAGACGCCTAGGGA
>DATGJS010000040.1:0-11428 GCA_035295025.1 Bradyrhizobium sp. | reverse complement strand
TTCGATTCCAAGAGAATGGAAGACGGCCGCCCAGCGACCGTTTTGTCCGCCACGACGGACAAGACGAGCGTCTGGCCCGTAAGCTCGATCGCCGGCGAATTCTTATCGCGAATGACGACACGTTCAATTTTTGCCACGATCGCGTCATGACCGAGTTGTGTCGCCGCGAGATCCTTCAGCGCAATGCCGACGACCATCGCCGTATCCGCCATCGCGGACCATTTCAGAGATTGAGCGTCGAGCGCCGGCGCATCCAGATCGATTTGTAAGGTGATGCCGAAATCGTTCTTGAGCTGCCGTGCGATCGAGACGGCCTTGTCTTCGGCCTGTCCTTTCGTCGCCGGCGCAATGGCGAGCGGCATTGCTTCCTTGTCGATGAAAACCGGCGTGCCGTCGCGAAATTGCCCGCCATAGAAGGTGGCGCCGAGCTGATCGTCAAACCGTATCAGAACATTGCCGTTATCGCGCTTCAACGAGATGGCGCCTCCGGGCGCCTGAGCAGCCGCCAATGCGACGATTTCTTCCGATCCGTCGAAACGCAGCTTCACCGGGATTCCGGTCTGATCCAAGATGAAGCCCGCCATGCCGTTGCCGGTGCTATAATGCGCCAGCCGCAAGATGGGGCCGGTTTGGGCCAGCGCCCCGATGTGGCCAATTACCATCATCCCGAGAAAAAGCGCGCCAAGGGTAAAGCGCGGAAGCGGCATCTTTTTCATCGGCGCCAGTCACTTACAATATCGTTTCATCTCTTCGACCTTTATAACATCCGCCACCACATTGACCAGTGCTGTTGGAAGGTCGAAACTCTTTGTCGCGACAGGTGACGAGGACGTTCATGACATTTTTTAGACAATCTCTACATATCGTCCTTGCTTTGCTCTTTCTCGGATGGGCATGGTCGGCGAGCGCCGAGGAGCGCAAAGATACGCTCGCCGATCTCGACGCACTGGCTGCGGCTCATAGCTGGCGGGAGCTTGGCGAGCATTTGATGGATATCCCACCTGCCGCACGTGCTTCCCATTGGCAAGGGCTTGTCGAACAGGCGGCAATAGGCGAATTGACGTCCTATGCGAACGCGGCCGGTTCGTTCGTCGATCGCCTGAATGTGATCGCCCGCTATTACCCGATTTATCCTTCGCTGGCTCAATCCGAGAATTTTATCGAACTGCGCGCGAAGATTGGCTTGAGCGCCTTCAGGCAATGCTTTGAGGCCGCCGACACATCGAGGGTATCCGCCGAAGCGTGCCGCAATCATCTCTGGGATTTCGTTCGCGCTAAACCGCTCCGCTATGATGTCGCCTCCGCCGCCGCGGAGATGGTTGCGAAAAAATTCGCGCAAGCGACGGCAGCGCCTTTTCTTGCGATCGGCGCGCAGGCGCCAGGGGGCGAAGAGGTTTGCACCCATGCCAAGCTTAACGACGCGACCCTTGCCGGGTTGGGCCAGGAAGCAGAAGAGCCCGAGGCCAAGGCCGCGCGTTATCTCCTCGGCAAATGTTGGGACAAACTCCAGGCGGTGGTTGTCGAAGCCTTTGCGAAAGAGAGCCCCGGCAGCTTTTATATGAAAAATACCTGTCCGACGCTGATGGAGCACAATGCGCTCACCGGTTTACGCGCCTCGCGGTGCAAGGGACTCGAGAAAGCGGGTTGACGCGGCCAAAGAAGACGCCGGGCGCGAGCGGAAAACGCGGCGAAAGCAACGGGTTCCCCAAAAGGAATGCTGTTGGCGGTCCCAACCTCTCCACCATATTGCCTTGGTTTGGCCAAACCGGGGTGGAGTCTAGCACCATCCTATGCTCGAATACGCGCCGGCCGCCGTATAGAGGCCGATGACGTTATGCGTGATCTTTTCGGAACTGGCATCCGCCTTTTCCGAATCATGCATGAGGGACGGAGCATCCATGCCATCCACGGCGAAACGAAAAGCAACTGACGACCCGCATGATGCCGTCGTCGTTCCATCCGACCAGGTCCGGGTCGCGTCGTCGGATGCCGAGATTACCGACCTGTTGCGCGCGGCGGCTCGCCACCGTTCAAAATCGGACGGGAACATTCCCAATCGATCCGGTATGGTACCGGTCCCAACGGTTGATACGACGTTTCGCGCCACCGCCGTCAATGACGATTTGCCCGCGCGTCGCCGCTCATCGTTCGGTCGGCGGGCGATGCGCGCCGTCGCCGCTTTGTTGCTGGCGGCGGGGATCGGTGGCGCGGCGATGGGCTGGCAGGTCTTTGGCTATGCGGCCAAAAAGGCGCTGGTGAAGTGGATGCCGCAGATGGCGCTGACCAACTCGTTGTCGCTGGACAAGCTCGGATTGAGTTCGCCGTCACAGCCCGCCGAGCCGGCGGTGACGGAAGAAACGCAAGCCACCCCGGCCGTACAGGCGGCAACCGAAAGCGTGTCCACCCATGCGGCTGACGTGTCTTCCGACTCAACGCAATTGCTTCAATCCATGGCGCGCGATCTCGCCAATGTCAGCCAAGAGGTCGAAGCGCTCAAGGCCAGCATCGCTGAACTCAAAGCGAGCCAACAACAAACGATCCGCGACAAGGCGGCCGAACAAAACGCAAAGGCCAAGGCGCTCGCGCCGGTGCCGCATCCAGCCGCCGCACGTAAGCCGGCGCCGGTCTATTCGCCAACGCCAACGCCGGCCGCATCATCTCCCGCCTACCGGCCCGTGCCGTCTTATTCACCGGCGCAAGCTCAAGTGGGTCCCCCTCTGCCGCCGATAGCCCAACCCTATCCGCCACGACAGGCCGAACCGCCGTCGGTTCCGCTTCAACCGCAGGCGGAGCCCGGCTTCACATCGGCGCCGCGTCCGCCGCTTCCAGTGCAATAAGCGCGGGATCACGAGTTTTCGGAAATTCGGTGCTCGATTGGATCTGGCTGCCGTGGCGGGAACCAATGGGGTCTCGCGTGGCTTATCGCGCATGTCTTCCCGAAATTGGGAGAATGCGATGAAAACCGCAAAGATCGTCTCGCTTGGCGTCGCCGCTTTCGCCGTTGTGAACTCAGTCGCCTCGGCCGAACAAGCGCGTTTGGGCGTGATCACCGAAATTAACCGGCTCAATAATACGATCGCCATCCGGCAGATCCAAAGCGGAACGGTCGGTGCGAATACCGGCGGGGCCTCCGAGCAATTTAAAATGCAAAACGGAATATCGTTGGATGCGCTGCATGCCGGCGACCGGGTCAGTTTTTCCGTGACCGAGGCCGGTGGCACCAAAGCGGTCAGCAAAATCGACCGGCAGTAATTGCGCACCGCGCTTGCCTAAAATCTGGATTATAGCGTTTTCGAGCGAAGTGGATACCGGTTCGCGTGAAGAAAACGCGTCAAAACAATAACCTAGAGCATGATCCGGAAAAGTGTGAAGCGGTTTTCCGAAAAGATCATGCTCAAACAAAGAATTAAAGAGCGATGACGATTCAACCAAATCTCATCGCGCTTTAGAGCTTCGGTTCTGATTCAATCAGAACCGAAAATGCTCTAGCCGAGCAGAACCGCGTCCGCGCCGTTCACGGCTTCCGCGCTGTCCATCACCGTTTTCTCGAACGCAGGCGCTTGCACCGAAATGTTTTCGGCGAAGAATCGCGCCAGCGTCACATAGCGTTGCGGATCGGCTTGGCCGGAATTTTTGGCGGCCAGTGCTTCGCTGGCGAGCATGCACCCGCCGAGCGTGGCGCCAAACAGCCGCAAATAAGGCGTCGCGCCGGCCAGCGCCTCATTGGGCGCGGAGCTCACGCGTTCGAGCAACCAATGGCTCGTGCGATCGAGTGAGGTGAGCGCGTCACGCAACTTGATGCCGGTGGTGCCGAAGGCGGGATCGTTAGACGTTCCGACCCGCCCGGTGATGTCTTTGAGTTCGTCGATCAGCGCCCACACCGCTTCTCCGCCATTGGCCGCGAGCTTGCGCATCACCAGATCGATCGATTGGATGCCGTTGGTGCCTTCGTAAATTTGCGTGATGCGAGCATCGCGGTAATGCTGGGCTGCGCCGGTTTCTTCGATAAAGCCCATGCCGCCGTGGATTTGCACACCGAGCGAGGTGACCTCGTTGCCGATGTCGGTTGCGAAGGCTTTTGCGATCGGCGTCAAGAGCGCGCCGCGCGCCGCGGCCTTCGCGCGAGTCTTGGCGTCGCTCGCCCGCGCGGAAACATCCAGCGCGACCGCGGTGGCATAACAGATGGTGCGCGCGGCCGCAGTCAGCGCGCGCATCTGCATCAGCATCCGCTTGACGTCGGGATGCACGATGATGGGATCGGAGACGCCGCCCGCTTTGCCGATCGCGCGGCCCTGACGGCGTTCCTGCGCGAAGGAAAGCGCCTGCTGATAGGCGCGCTCGGCGATGCCGACGCCCTCAAGGCCGACACCGAGACGGGCCTGGTTCATCATCGTGAACATGCATTGCATGCCGCGATTTTCCTCGCCGATCAAATAACCGATCGCCCCGCCATGATCGCCCATTGTCATGGTGCAAGTGGGGGCGGCATGCATGCCGAGCTTGTGCTCGATGCCGCTGACATAAATATCGTTACGCGCGCCGAGCGAGCCGTCGGCATTGACGAGAAATTTCGGAATCAGAAACAGCGAGATGCCCTTGGTGCCTTCCGGCGCATCGGGAAGGCGCGCAAGCACGAAATGAACGATATTGTCGCTCATATCGTGATCGCCATAAGTGATGAAGATTTTCGTGCCCTTGATGCGATAGCTGCCGTCGGACGCGCGCTCGGCGCGGCTGCGCAGCGCGCCGACGTCGGAGCCGGCTTGCGGCTCGGTCAATTGCATGGTGCCGGGCCAGTCGCCGGAGACCAGTTTTTCCAGATAGATCTTCTTCAGCGCCTCGCTGCCATGGGCCTCGAGCGCCTCGATCGCGCTCAGCGTCAGAAGCGGGCAGAGACCAAAGGCGATGTTGGCGGCGCTCCAGATTTCGGTACAGGCCGCATTGATCGCAAGCGGTAGGCCTTGGCCGCCGAATGCTTCCGGACCCGACACCGCGTTCCATCCGGCGGCCGTCCAGCGCCGATACGCTTCCGGCCAACCCGGCGCGGTGGTGACGTTGGAGCCTTCGAGCTTGATGCCATGCGCATCTCCAACCCGGTTGAGCGGCGCCAGCACGTCGGAGGCAAAGCGGCCGGCTTCCTCCAGCACGGCTGTAGCGATATCATGATCGAAATCGCCGTAATGACCGGCCTTGACCGCCGCCAACAGGCCCGCGCCGTGATTAAGGGCGAGCAGCATGTCGTTGATCGGGGCGCGATAAGTCATGGCGAAGGCCTTGCGTGGGCGATGGACCCGATGGCCTTCTTCCCACGAAACGATGCGCTCCTCAACAACCGCCATGGCATGTCTTGCGGAAAGGCGGCGAGCCCTGTGCCATATTCAACCGGAATTTCAGCTTTCAGCCTGTTGAAATCGCCCGACTGTCTCTATAGACCGGCGTTGCCGGAGGTTAGGGTCGGAAAGGCGCGGCCCTTGCCTGCTCTCCGGCCGTTGGGGCGTCGCCAAGTGGTAAGGCAGTGGATTTTGATTCCACCATACGGAGGTTCGAATCCTCCCGCCCCAGCCAGTCTTTGACTGTCCAGTCCACCAGAGCGTTTTCGAGCGAAGCATGTCCTCGGACTTGATCCGGGGTGGATGCCGGTTCGCGCGAAGAAAACGTCAAAACAAGAATCTAGAGCTTACGTTCTGATCAGAACGGATCATGCTCTAGCAATCCGATTCTAATATTTGCATCCGCTTCGCAGCGGCCCATTTTGCAAATGTTAGAATCAAGGCTGCACGAAGAACATGCAGACGATCTGCTTCAAGACTCTCAACGGATAGCTATTGAATGGATACTCCAGCGACGGCCGACCGCGAGCGGCAATAATGAGTCGCATCGCTTGATAAGCCCACCGCGGAAGAGCCGCCATACCAGGTACCGGTGTCGCTATTGCATTGCTCACATAAGGTGTGGTGCTCAAACGACATCTTCTTATGCTCACCGCAGAGGTGACAGATGTCGAAGACGGGTTTTGCCATGCGCTTCATATATAGGCGTGCGCATGATTGGACGGGTGGGCAAGCACGGTGTTCTGCTGAGCGGATAAGCCGTTGCAAATGCCGTCTTTTCAGGCCATCCCATTGAAATCAAATACTTTTTATATTTTGACGCTGGATGTGCAGTAGTATAAAATATGTTTTATCTTGTTTGGATTTTATACCACTTAGGTCAAAGGTATTTTATATGGCAGCCGCGCTCTGGGGCAGGGTCTACTACAATAATGACCTCTTCGCAGGTATCCTGCGACAAGAGCCTAGCGGCCGTTGCGTCTTCACGTATGACCCGACCTACCTAGAAGCCAAGCATCCAGCTATCGCCTTTACACTTCCTCGGCAGGAAGCCCCGCATGTCTGCGAGGCCGGACTTCATCCGTTCTTTGACAATCTGGTCGCGGAAGGCTGGCTCCGCAATGCGCAGGCCCGCTCGCTCAAGATTGACCCCAACAATCACTTCGCCCTGCTGCTTGCCTTCGGCCGCGATTGTGCGGGTGCCGTAAGCGTCATCGATCCAGTTCCTATCAATGAGCCGGCCATCGACATGGGCGATCCGACCGCAACGGCGGCGCTCGCCAGCCGCGGCTCGCTGTCGGGCGTGCAGCCTAAGTTACTTGTGGTCAAGGACGGGCGCGATTATCGGCCAGCGCGGGCTGACGAGGCTTCAACTTATATTGCCAAGCTTCCGTCCGGCGGTCTGCGCGATATCGTCGAGAACGAGTTCCTTGTGCTGCATGCGTCGCGCTCGCTGTTGCCGAACGACACCATCGTGGACCCTGTGATTGCACCGCTGAAAGATATCGGCGACAAGGCTCTGCTGGTGCCACGTTTCGATCGCTTGCGCAGCGGTGCACGAATTCATTTCGAGGAATTCAATCAGTTGCTCGGTCGTCGCTCGGGCGATGATAAGTATGATGCCGCCTATGAAGACATGGCATCGTTCATCGTCAAAACGCCGGGCTGTGCGCCTGTCGATGCATGGCGTCTCTATCAGCGCGTGCTGGTCTGTCTCTTGACCGGGAATACCGACGCCCATCTCAAGAATTTCGCAATGTTGCATACACCGGACGGCCTGCGCTTGAGTCCCGCCTACGATCTTGTCGCCGCCGCGCTCTATCCAGAATACCGCACCTTCGCGCTTTCAATTGGCGGTGCCGCCAACCTTGCCATCGATCAAATCAAGCCGAAGCATTTGGTAGCCCTGGCGAAGGCCTGCAATCTCTCCAACGACGTGATCCTGCAAACGGTGCGGCGCCTCGATAATCGGCGCAAAACGGTCGAGAATGTGCTGGCGGCTGAAGCCAAGAAGATCAGCGCGGAGCAACTTGCAAAAGATATTCTTGAACTGATGGAGCGTAGATGGAACGGCAGTTTCTCCTCAATTGGGCAATACTTGTCGAAGACGCAATCCGACGCCGACAAAGAATGAAACTGACCCAGCGGGACTTGGCCGCGCTCGCAAACGTCAGCACGCCCACAGTGTCGCGTTTCGAGCAGGCAGCGAAGGACGTACAACTCTCTTCGGCGCTGGCGATCCTTGATGCGCTCGGCATGACCGACAAGCGCACATTGATTTTCCCAGATAAGAAATATTCCTACGATTCGGGAGCCGGCGTGACGTTTTGGGGGCAGGACGGACTCCAGCGGGTACGGTGCCGGATCGCCCGCGAGGCGCTTTCAGATCATTTTTCGGATAATGATCGACTGCGTCCGTCAGCGGCTTTCGAGAAATATCGCGACGACATCGAAGCGCTCGCGCGCCGCAAATATCTTCGCGGTCAACTCGAAGCTGACAAGTCCGTGGTAATCCGCACGGATGAGATTGCGTGAATGATGGCCGAGACAGATTGATCTTGCGATTTGAAAATGAAAAGATTGAAGGCGTCGGTCCTGGAGGGATGTCGTTCTCGCCACAACCGTTGAGCCAGTAACTAAGGCTGTCTTCGGCGGGCCGAAATAGACTGATAAGCGAGGTTGACCATGCGTTTCTGGATTTGGTTCGTTTTCGAAGTCTGGATCGCGGTAATTTCGAATCCGGCGCGGGCCGAGTACCCGGAGAGGCTGATCACTCTGATCGTCGCGGTCCCTCCGGGAGGGGCGGGCGATCTGGTCGCGCGGCAGTTTGCGAGTAGACTTTCCGAATTGCTGAATCAAAATGTCGTCATCGAAAATCGGGGAGGTGCCGCCGGCACCATTGCCGCCGCGCTCACGGCGCGCGCGGCGGCGGATGGTTATACCCTGCTGCTTTCGTCGATCGCCACCCATTGCACCGCTCCGGTCGTCTACAAGAATATTGCCTATGATCCGTCCATGGATTTCTCGCATATCGGTTTGATCGCAACAGCCCCGGCAATCCTCAGTGTTAATGCCGCGCTGCCGATTTATTCGGTCGCCGATCTCGTCGCCTATGCCCGCGACAAACCGGGCGAGCTGAATTTCGGCTCTTCCGGCAACGGCAGCGGACCGCAATTGTGGGGAGAGATGTTCATGGCCGCATCGGGGGTGAAGCTGACCCACGTTCCCTACAAAGGATCGGGACCCGCGGTGATCGACCTGCTTGCCGGCAGAATTCAAATGATGTTCGACGCGGCGGCGGCTCAAATCTCGGGCATACAAACCGGGCAATTGCGTCCGCTGGCTGTATTGAGCACCGAACGCTCCATTTTTTCTCCCGATGTCCCAACGATGACCGAGGCCGGTTATCCTTCGGTCACGGCCAATTTGTGGTACGGCCTTTCCGGCCCTGCGAATCTGTCATCGGCTGTGGTGGCGCGGCTTCAAGGCGCTTTGCAGAAAATTGCGGTAATGCCCGATTTTCAGGAAGCGTTGAAGCAGGTCGGCGTCCTTTCCACGCCGATGTCCCCTCAAGTCTATTTCCAATTCATTTTGGATGAGAACGATAGGTACCGAGAAATCGCACGAGCAGCCAATATAACAATCGAATAAGTGCGTCGGAGGGGCGGCTTGTCGGAACGATGGCGACAGCTATCGGCACCGCATCTGATCCTTGCATTTGTTGGGATAGTCTTTGAAAATCGGGCGCTGGAAAGTCATCGCTCTGATACGGAGGCCGGTTCGGGTTAGCGAAAAATGGAAACCCCGTAGTCGGTTGGACTCATGGGCTTCTGGAGGAATTGGGATTCTGGGGGAATATTGGCGTGATCAATGTATTGCTCGGCCTCGACCGTCTGGTCGGCCGGATTATCGCCGTCACCAAATGGCTTGCTTTGCCGCTGATCGTGCTGTTGTTCCTGCAATGGCCGTTGCGGGACGTGGTGCGGATGTTTTCCCGCGAGGCCAACGATCTCGCCCAGGTGGTCTTTGCATTTTTTGTCGCGGCCAGCGTCACCGCAGCGACGCGCGCGAAGGCCCATCTCGCCGCTGATTTTATCGCCCGCCATTATTCCGCTTCGACGCGGTGGCGCCTTCATCAATTCGGCAGCGCGCTCGGGCTGTTGCCTTGGGCCGTGTTCGTCCTGATCGCCGGCAAATCCACCATCCTCTCCAGCCTTCACGACCTCGAATCTTTTCAGGACAGCGGCAATCCCGGTTATTTCCTGGTCAAGCTTGCATTGTGGGGCATGGCGCTCCTGATCCTGGCCCAATCCTTGATTGATATTTTTCGCTTACCCTCCGTGGACGATATGTAATGGCATGGACGGGGCTGGCGCTACTTTTGATGGTCGGCGCCGGTATCGTCACGACGGGTCTTCCGGCCGCCGTCATTCTCATGGCGGTTGCGATTTTCGGAAGCGTTGTTGGCGTGCTCGCCGGCGCCATCGATGTCTCCACTTTGTGGGCGCTGCCGAGCCGTCTCGTCAATCTCTTTGAAAACGATCTGCTCCAGGCGCTGCCGCTCTATGTAACGATGGGTTTGCTGCTCGATCGGTTGCCGGTTGCCGACGCGCTCTATCGCGCCGCCAACGCCGTTCTGCCGCGCAAACCGTCGGCGCCGTTGGTATCGGGCATGATGCTCGGCGCGTTGCTCGGGCCGATGAACGGATCGGTCGGCGCCAGCGTGCTCGGCCTTTCCCGTGTGGTGGCGCCGCGTCTAGCGGCGGAAGGCATCGCGGCATCTCACCGGCATGCGATCGTCGCGGTCGCAAGCACCTTGGGCGTGCTGGTGCCGCCCTCGCTCGTGCTCATTCTTTTAAGCGATGCGATGTTATCGGCCCACACCATCGCGGTGACGGCGACGGGACGAACCGATCGCGTCGTCAACACGCAGGATATTTTTCACGCCGCGCTGGTGCCGGGCGGAATCTTTCTGTCGCTTTGTCTGGCGTTATCCTGGTTCGCCGGCCGTGGCGCGACGACATTACCGGCGCGCGTTCGATTGACCTTGGGCGAAGGGGTGGTCGCCGCCGTGGCGCTGCTGTCACTGCTCGTTTTGTTGGGTGGCGTGGCGCTCGGTTATTTTTATGCGGTCGAGGCGGCGGCGATGGGGGCTTTCGCGCTTCTCGCCGTTGGCCTTCTCACGGGACGCCTGCACCGAAAGGTTTTGAGCGCGCTGCTCCAGGACGCGATCGCGCTCACCGGCGCGTTGTTCTCTTTGCTGTTGGCGGCGACTACGTTCACGATGGTTCTGAGGTTACTCGGCACCGCCGATCTCGCCAGTCAAATGGTTTCCTCGATTCCGGGGGGTGATGTCGCGGCGGTCGCCCTGGTACTCGGCGTGATCGCGTTGAGCGCGTTTGTTCTCGACGCGTTCGAAATCATCTTCGTCATCGTGCCGATCGTGATTCCGCCACTTCTTATTCGTGTCGCCGACGCGCGATGGGTGTCGGTGTTGGTGCTGCTGACTTTGCAGTCGAGCTTTCTGCTGCCCCCGTTCGGTTATGCCTTGATGATGGTGCGTGGCGTCCTGAAAGAGCCGGTGCCGTTCCGCGCGTTTCTTCGGGCGTTGGCGCCGTTTCTCCTGGCGCAATGGTTCCTGCTTCTGCTGGTGCTGCTTTTCCCGGCTTTGACGCATCTTGGCCAATCCCCAGACGACGGGTCCCGCTTGCCGGCCAGCACCCTGACGGACGAGGAATTCAACAGGCGCCTCAATGAGATGATCAAATTGCCGGAATCCGAGCCGGAGCCATTGGCGGGTCCAGAGGGAGGTCGGCCGTAAACTATGATTTTTCTTCTAATGAAAATGATATCGGCAATATGAAAATTTCAGTTGCGCCGATCCCTTGGATGGGGGCGTACTGCAAAAAACAACCGCCGGGAGGCCACGGCGATGCAGTCCGAAAGAGCAAGCGAGCGGCGAGGTGTGATGCCGGAGCGTCCCCCGATGGGGCGGGACCATGGCGGCATCCAAGCGCTCGATCGCGCGTTCCTGATCCTTGACGTGATCGCGGATGCGGGCGGGGAAGCGAAGTTGACCGAAATCGCGGTAACCGCCG
>DATGJS010000039.1:0-7492 GCA_035295025.1 Bradyrhizobium sp. | reverse complement strand
CAAGCGCGCGCCCGGGAGCATTCGTTGAAGCGATGGCGCCGTGCGTGGAAGATCGCTCTCATCGAGAAGCTTAACGCTGATTGGCATGACTTGACTACAGAATTGAGTTTTTGAAATACCTCGCAGATCGTGCCCCGGATGCGGCGCACTGCGCCGCGTCAGCGGCGTGGTGCGTTGCTGATCCGGGGGCCATGGTTTTGACGGGGGATCAGGGAGAAGTGGGTCCCGGCTCTGCGTAGCGGCATTACATGCCGCGACGCGTCCGGGACACGAGATGGCCAGGCTGCGCGCCGTCCACTACTGCACTACTCCGCCGCGTCCGCATATTCGCTCACGGGCGGGCAGGAACAAACGAGATTTCGGTCGCCATAGACATTGTCGATCCGCCCCACGGGACACCAATATTTGTCGGTGCGTGAGGTCCCCTTGGGGAAACAGCCCTCGGCGCGGCCATAGGCGCGGGCCCAAATGTCATCGGCAATGTCATGCACCGTATGCGGCGCGTGACGCAGGGCTGAAGCCTCGACCCCAAAGCGTCCGCTTTCGATTTCAGCAATTTCCTGCCGGATCGCGATCATCGCCTCGCAAAAACGATCGAGCTCGGCTTTCGATTCGGATTCCGTCGGCTCGATCATCAGTGTGCCTGGCACCGGAAAACTCATGGTCGGGGCATGGAAGCCGTAATCGATCAGGCGTTTGGCGATGTCATCGACGGTGACGCCACATGAAGCCTTCAGCGGCCTCGGATCGATGATGCATTCATGCGCGACGCGGCCCTTGGCGTTGCGATACAGCACGGGGAAATGGACGTCGAGTTTTGTGGCGATATAATTGGCGTTGAGGATGGCGATTTCGGTGGCGTGGGTCAGCCCTTCACCGCCCATCATCAGAATGTAGATGTAAGAGATGGTCAGGATCGAGGCCGAGCCGTAGGGCGCGGCCGAAACCGGGCCGACCGGATTTTTTCCGCCAAGCGCCTTGTGGCCATTTTCTGGATGACTCGTCTCTGGATGACTTGTCTCTAAATGATTTGGCAGAAACGGCGCCAGATGCGCCTTCACGCCGATCGGGCCCATGCCGGGGCCGCCGCCGCCATGCGGGATGCAGAACGTCTTGTGCAGATTGAGATGGCTGACATCGGCGCCGTAGTCGCCCGGCCGCGCCAGCCCGACTTGCGCATTCAGATTGGCGCCGTCGAGATAGACCTGTCCACTATAGCCATGCACGATGTCGCAAATCTCTCTGATATGCTCCTCGAACACGCCGTGGGTGGAGGGATAGGTGATCATGACAGCCGCGAGGTTGGCCGAATGCTGCGCGGCCTTGGCGCGCAAATCATCGACATCGACATCGCCGCGCGCGTCGCACGCCACCACCACGACCTCCATGCCGGCCATATGCGCCGAGGCCGGATTGGTGCCGTGCGCGGAGGAGGGGATCAGGCAGACGTTGCGATGCGCTTCACCCCTTGAAGCATGAAAGCCGCGGATCGCCAGCAGCCCGGCATATTCGCCTTGCGCGCCGGAATTCGGTTGCAGCGAGATCGCCTCATAACCGGTGATGTCGCACAGCCATTTTTCAAGCCGCGCAAACATCACGTGATAGCCTTGCGCCTGTTCGCGCGGGGCGAAGGGATGAAGCGCGCCGAACGCTTCCCAGGTCAGCGGCATCATTTCGGTGGTCGCGTTCAACTTCATGGTGCAGGACCCCAGCGGAATCATCGCGCGGTCGAGCGCAAGGTCGCGATCGGAAAGCTTGCGCATGTAGCGCAAGAGTTCGGTCTCTGAACGGTGGGCGTGGAACACCGGATGGGTGAGGAAGGCGCTAGTGCGCGCTAATTCCACCGGGATGACTTCGCCGCTCTCACGCTCGATCTCGTCATAAGCGAGTTGGCCGCCAAAGGCGCGCCACACCGCTTCCACGGTCTTCGCCGTCGTGGTTTCGTCGAGCGCGATGCCGAGCACGCCCTCGCCAAGGCGCAGATTGATTTTCTCCGCCCGCGCCCGTGCGGCGATCTCGGCGAGTTTTCCGCCCACCTTCACCGATACCGTGTCGAAAAACGAATCCGCCTGCAACGTGAAGCCGAGCTGGCGCAGGCCGCGCGCCAGCACGGCCGCGCGGCGATGCACGGAGCGTGCGATATGGATCAAGCCTTCGGGGCCGTGATAGACCGCATACATCGAGGCGATGACGGCGAGCAGCACCTGCGCGGTGCAGATGTTGGAGGTCGCCTTTTCGCGGCGGATATGCTGTTCGCGGGTTTGCAGTGCGAGGCGATAGGCCGGTTGTCCGCGGCAATCCACCGACAAGCCCACCAGCCGTCCCGGCAACGCGCGCTTGTGCGCATCGCGCACCGCCATATAGGCCGCGTGCGGTCCGCCATAGCCCATCGGCACGCCGAAGCGCTGCGCTGAGCCGATCGCAATGTCGGCGCCGAGTTCGCCCGGAGAGGCCACAAGCGTCAAAGCCAGCAGGTCGGCGGCGACAATTACAAGCGCGCCTCTGGCGTGCAGTGCCGATATCGCGGGCCGCAAATCGCGCAAAGCGCCCGAGCTCGCCGGATATTGCAAAATCCCGCCGAAAACCTCCACGCCCTCGATCTCGCTCAAGGGATCGCCGACGATCAGATTCCACCCCAACGGCTCGGCCCGCGTGCGCAGCACGGCCAGCGTTTGCGGGTGTATGTCCGAATCGACGAAGAACGATTTCGCTTTCGTTGTCGCCACGCGCTCAGCCAGCGCCATCGCTTCGGCCGCCGCGCTCGCCTCATCGAGCAGCGAGGCATTGGCGACATCGAGGCCGGTGAGGTCGCAAATCATGGTCTGGAAATTGAACAGCGCCTCCAGCCGGCCCTGGCTGATCTCGGGTTGGTAGGGCGTATACGCCGTGTACCACGCCGGATTTTCCAAAATGTTGCGCTGGATTACCGCCGGCAAAATCGTGCCGGAATAGCCCTGGCCGATCAGCGAGGTGAAGACCTGATTTTGCGAGGCAAGCCCGCGCATATGGCTGAGCGCCTCGGTCTCGCTCAACGCGGGCTCAAGCTGAAGCGGGCTGTTCTGGCGGATCGAGGCTGGCAAGGTTTCCGCCATCAACGCGCCGAGGCTTGCCGCGCCCACGGCTTGAAGCATGCTTGCGACATCGCGCGGGGAGGGGCCGATATGGCGGCGCGCGAAGGATGTCGCGGGCTCGTCAGTGGGTTTGAAATGCGCGGTCATCGGTTTTCTCTCGCTGTTCACGCGATATGCTTCTGATACGCCGCCTCATCCATCAGGCCGCCGAGTTCGCCTCTGTCGGCAATCTTCAGCTTGAAAAACCACGCGCGGCCATCGGCGTCGGAATTGACCAGCGCGGGTTCGGCCGCCAGCGCCTCGTTGATTTCCAGAACCTCGCCCGAAATCGGCGCGTAAACATCGGAGGCCGCCTTGACGGATTCGACGACGGCCGCGGTGTCCGCCTTTTTCAGCGCGCGGCCGACCTTCGGCAATTCGACGAACACCACATCGCCAAGTTGCGATTGCGCGTAATCCGTCACGCCGATGGTGGCGACCTCGCCCTCGATGCGGAGCCATTCATGGTCGGCGGTGTAAAGCGTCGTCATGCGAAATCCTTCAGCGTTTATAGGTGTTGGGAACGAAAGGCATGGCTGCGACCTTGAGGGCTAAGCGCTGGCCGCGCACCTCGGCGAATACGAGGCTGCCGGACGCGGCGAGTGGCGAAGGCAAATACCCCATCGCGACCGGCGCGTTCAGGCTCGGGCCAAAGCCGCCTGAGGTGACATTGCCGATCGATTGAAGCGAGGCCGCATCCGCAAACAACGTCGCGCCTTCGCGCACCGGCGCACGGCCCTCGGGCCGTAAGCCGACGCGGCGGCGCGGCGCGCCTTGCTCTAACTGATCGAGGATCAGTTCAGCGCCCAAAAATCCGCCGGCGCGCGCGCCGCCTTTGCGGCGGCTCTTTTGAATCGACCACTCCAGCGCGGCTTCAACCGGCGTTGTCGCCGTGTCGAGATCGTGCCCATAGAGACAAAGCCCGGCCTCTAACCTCAAACTGTCCCGTGCCCCAAGCCCGATCGGCAGCACCTTTTCATCGGCGAGCAATTCCCGAGCAAAACCTTCGGCGGCTTCCACTGGGACTGAAATCTCAAAGCCATCCTCGCCGGTATAGCCGGAGCGGGAGACGAAGCAGTCGATGTCACCCAAGCGGCGGGAGCCCGCGTCCATGAATTTCATCGCGGAAATGCCGGCATCGAACCGGGCAAGCACGGCTTCCGCTTGCGGGCCTTGCAGGGCGATCAGCGCGCGCCCGGGAAGGGGCTCGACGATACAGACATCGGAGAGGTGTTCGCGCAAATGCGCCTCATCCAGGGCTTTGCAGGCGGCGTTGACGACCAGAAACAGATGGTCGCCAAAATTCGCCACCATCAGGTCATCGCGAATGCCGCCGGCTTGGTTGGTGAGGAGCGCGTAACGCTGCCGTCCCGGCGCCAGCGCGAGAATGTCCTGCGGCACCAGCCGTTCGAGCGCGCTCGCCGCATCCTCGATCTTGCCCGATTTCGGCCGAAGCGCGATCTGGCCCATATGCGAAACGTCGAACAGGCCGGCATGGCCGCGGGTATGCAGATGTTCCTTTAAGACGCCGGTGGCGTATTGCACCGGCATGTCGTAGCCGGCGAATGGCACCATCTTGCCGCCGCGGGAAAGATGTAGCGCATGCAAGGAGGTTTGCTTGAGCGAGGGTGGGGAGGCGGGAGCATCGGTCGCAAGCATCAGGGAGCCCTCGCGGATTGTTCGAGGGGTGATTCCCTCAAAAATCCGAAAAAGCCCCATCTGTCGCTGTGCCTGAGAGTATTATCCCGTCGGCGGGCACCTCAGGGCCCAAAGCCCGTCAATGCCTCTTTCCAGATGTATCGAAGTCACGAAGGTTCTTTTGCCTGAGAGTTTCCGGGGCGGTTGCTCCTTCGGCGCCGGCCTATGTGGCCGATCTCTCCCGACGTGACGGTCTTGAATAGAGTTTAATAGATAAGCGAAAAACCAGGCCGAGCCAAGCCTTCAAAGCCAAGCCTTCAAGATGAAGGGGCGGCCGCCGCCAAAGGTTTTCAAGGGATGACTGCAAGCCTCTGATCGGCCTGCACTGTTTCTGGACAGCGCGGGGACCCTTGTCTAAAAGCGTTCGCGGGACGAAGGCCTGTTTTTCGGCCAATCCCGGATGGTTTTGCGATTGGACCCTTCATGAGCGGCGTTAACGAGATCAGGTCGACCTTTCTTAAATTCTTCGCCGACAACGGCCACGACATCGTGGCCTCGTCGCCGTTGGTGCCGCGCAACGACCCGACCTTGATGTTCACCAATGCCGGCATGGTGCAGTTCAAGAACGTCTTCACCGGGGTCGAGAAACGGCCCTACAGCCGCGCCACCACCTCGCAAAAATGCGTGCGCGCCGGCGGCAAGCATAACGACCTCGATAATGTCGGCTATACCGCGCGCCACCACACTTTCTTCGAGATGCTCGGCAATTTCTCGTTCGGCGATTATTTCAAGGAACGTGCCATCGAGTTGGCTTGGAAGCTCGTCACCCAGGAATTCGGCCTGCCAAAGGATAAGCTGACGGCCACCGTCTATATCGACGATGACGAGGCGTTCGGCCTTTGGAAGAAGATCGCAGGGCTCCCGGAATCGCGAATCATCCGCATCGCGGGTTCCGATAATTTCTGGCAGATGGGCGACACCGGTCCCTGCGGGCCGTGCTCGGAAATCTTCTACGACCATGGCGACAAGATCTGGGGCGGGCCGCCCGGCTCAGCGGAGGCCGATGGCGACCGCTTCATTGAAATCTGGAATCTCGTGTTCATGCAATACGAGCAAGTTGAGGGCGGCGTCCGCAATCCCCTGCCAAAGCCCTCGATCGATACCGGCGCGGGGCTTGAGCGTGTCGCGGCGGTGCTGCAAGGCAAGCACGACAATTACGACATCGATCTGTTCGTCGCGCTGATCCGCGCCATCGCGGAACTCACCGGGGCCGACCCGCAAGGGCCGCAAAAGGCTTCGCTACGGGTGATCGCCGATCATCTGCGCGCTTCTTCATTCTTGATTGCCGATGGCGTGCTGCCCTCGAATGAAGGCCGCGGCTATGTGTTGCGGCGGATCATGCGCCGCGCGATGCGGCATGCGCAATTGTTAGGGGCGCGCGAGCCTTTGATGCATCGTCTGGTCTGGGCCTTGGTGCGCGAAATGGGCCAGGCCTATGGCGAACTGGTGCGCGCCGAAAAACTGATTGAGGAAACCTTGCGGCTGGAAGAAACGCGCTTCCGCAAGACCCTGGAGCGGGGGTTAGCGATTCTCGATGAGAAGAGCGCGGGCCTCAAGAAAGGCGAGATGTTCGACGGCGACACCGCGTTTACGCTTTACGACACTTACGGCTTTCCGCTCGATCTGACGCAAGATGCGCTGAAATCGCGCGGGATCGGCGTCGATCAGGCCTCCTTCACCGACGCGATGGAGCGCCAACGGGCGAAGGCGCGCGCGGCCTGGGCGGGAAGCGGCGACACCGCGAGCGAGGCGATCTGGTTTCCGTTGCGCGAAAGGCTCGGCGCCACGGAATTTCTCGGTTATGAGACCGAATCCGCCGAGGGCGTCGCGGGCGCGGTGGTGAAGGACGGCAAGGAAGTCGAACGCCTTGCCACCGGCGAAAGCGGCGCCGTCGTGTTGAATCAGACGCCGTTTTATGCGGAGTCGGGCGGCCAGGTCGGCGACAGCGGAATCATGACCGGCGAGGGAGTTCGATTCCGCGTCACCGACACGCAAAAGAAGGCCGGCGATCTCTTTGTGCATCTCGGCACGGTCGAGCAGGGCACGCTGAAAGCGGGCATGGCGTTGCAGCTTGAGGTCGACCACACACGGCGCGCCTTGATCCGCTCTCATCACTCGGCGACGCATCTGTTGCACGAGGCATTGCGCCAGGTGTTGGGCGATCACATCGCCCAGCGCGGCTCGCTGGTGGCGCCGGATCGGTTGCGCTTCGACTTTGTGCATCAAAAGCCGATCACACCGGAGGAACTCGCCCGCGTCGAGGATATCGCCAACGAGGTGGTGCTGGAGAATGACGAAGTCACCACGCGCCTGATGGCGGTGGATGATGCGCGCGAGGCGGGTGCCCGCGCCTTGTTCGGTGAAAAATATGGCGACGAAGTCCGCGTGGTCTCGATGGGCAGAAGTGCGCGTGAGCACGGCGCCAACGCATTGGGCGGCTGGTCGGTCGAACTTTGCGGCGGCACGCATGTCAAGCGCACCGGCGACATCGGGCTGATTACGGTGACGAGCGAGAGCGCGGTTGCCTCCGGCGTGCGCCGCATTGAAGCGTTGACCGGGCGATATGCGCGCAAGCACGCCAATGAGATGATGCAGCTCGCCAAACATGCGGCATCCGAACTTCGCAGCACCGCCGAAGAAATGCCGGCGCGGATTACTTCGCTGATGGACGAGCGCAAGAAGCT
>DATGJS010000038.1:0-12515 GCA_035295025.1 Bradyrhizobium sp. | reverse complement strand
GGCTGATCGATCGCCTCGACGATGTTGTAATCCATGCCGATGGCTTCGGCGCGCGCGACGAAATTGCGTAAAACCACCGCCTGCTCGAATGAGCCTGGAAAAGCGCCTCTCAGATTATAACCGGCGCTCGGCCAGCCGAACTCCGCGATCATGACCCTCTTGCCACGGAACTGGTCCCGCAAGAGTTGATATCTGTCGATCGCCTGATCCACCGCTTGGCTGTCGGTAAAATATTCCCAATAGGGCAAAGCGTGGGCAGCGATGAAATCGACGGAATAGGCGAGCTGAGGATGGTCGCGCCAGATGTTCCAGATTTCACCCGTGGTCACCGGAATATTGACCGACTTCTTGACCCGCTGGATCAATCGGATCAGCCGATGAACATTGTTTTCGGCAATGGCCCATCTCAACGCTTCTGCCCGCTTGTCTTCCGGTTGCGCTTCCGCGTCCCGAAGCTGCTGAGCTTCCTCGGCCAGTATTCGCTCCGCTTCCTGCGGTTCGACCCCGGTGTTCGGTTCCGACCCGAGATTTTCGATCGGAATTTGCTCGCCTCGGAAAATCGTTTCGTTGCCGACGACGATACCGATGACGTTGCTCGATCGCCGGGCGAGGTTGATGGCCGCGTCGATCTCGCGATTATTGCGGTTGCCGTCTTTGTCGATCCAGATTCCGATCGTGACCTTTAGCGCAAGCTCGGCGGCTACCGCCGGCACCAATTCATTGCCTTCGGTCGAAGAATAAAGGCGCACGGCCCGGGTAATGGTGGAAAGTTTTTTCAGGTCGGTGCGAATTTTTTCCGAGTCGGCGATGGGGTCGGCAACCGTATGGCCCGGCTCGAAGGGGGCGTAGGACGCGCTCGGCAAGATGCCCTGAAAATCGGGCGCCTGCTGCTTCTCTTGAAACAAGCCCCAAAGCGCGGCATGCGCGGCGGCAACCAACAGCAAAACGGCGACGACGGCGCGCATCGCAACTAACCATACGGGGCCTGAAGTGGCGATAAGCGAACCCGTCCCCTAGGTTCGGCCGACACAGGAGTTATCGTTGAGGATAATCCCGCGACACGATTTAACAACTGGTATGGAGCGATGGCCTTTTTAAGGGCGCGGAGCTTCAACCAAACAAATCCGATCCGCTCTCCCAGTGGCGCGAAAACTACTTTGGCGCGGCCGGGGCAGGGGATGCGGCTGGGGCGGACGCCGCCGCGCTAGGGCTTGCGGAGGGAGCGGTGGGCGTCGCGGCGGCCTGCGGCTGGGCATTCGGGTTGATCCAGCAGGCATGAACCCGATCATCCAGGCTCTTTTGCACCTTGTCGTCGATCTGGCCGCCAAATCGGGTCAAGCAGCGGAAAGCGGCTTGAACGTGACCGCCGGGACAACCGAAGCGGTCGTAGAGGTCGAGGTGGCGAAAGGCCGTATCGAGATCGTCGCGCCACATCAGGCGGACGACGCGCCGGCCGAGCCAGACACATTCGGGATTACCGGCCGGACCATTGACGGCTTGGGCGGCTTCGGCGAATTCGTCGGTCTTGCGCTGGTTGTCCCGCGCCGCATCGGCCGATCCGGCGGTTGTTTTGCCGGACTGATCGGGCGGGAGGGGCGTTCCGCTTTGGGCGAAGGCAACTCCAAAACCCAAGATCAGGGTCAATCCCGAGAAAACCAAATAGCGCCACACTGTAAACCGCCCCTGAAGCACCCGCTGACCCATAAATTCCCCGACTAATTCCTGGCCGTCCCACCCTCATACGTGCCGTCCAAATAGGACCCGAATGCGGCGGAAGCGCTCGTGCCACGAGCGGTCCATCGGTATTCGATCGCGGCGGCATTTCTACGAATGTCAGAACCAAAGGGATATTAAGCGGAATCCCATGACGGAGATTTTCGATTTTGTCCAGCAAACCCACGATTTTATCGAGTTTTTGGTAAAATCGCAGCCCTAACTGCCATCTGAAGTCCCTGCACCACAAGCCGCGAGGTTCTCTTTCAGGGACTTCAGATGGCGGTACTAAAGCGCGATGAGATTTGGTCGAATCGTCATCGCGCTTTAATTCTTTGTTTGAGCATGATCTTTTCGGAAAACCGCTTCACACTTTTCCGGATCATGCTCTAGGCGCGCGATACATCTTCTGGACTTCCTGCTCTTGGCAGATGGCCGATGAAAGGTTAATCGACGATCCCTGCCCGATAAGGATGGAACCAATTTCTTTTCGTACCCCATTGGCGCTTCTGATCCTATCGTTAAGCGCGATCGTTGCGGTGTGGTGGTGGCTTGCCACGCCGATTGCGCTGTCACGCGCGCCCATCGATCCCAACGCCAAGCTTTTCTGCGTCTCTTACGCGCCCTTTCGCGGCGACCAGACGCCGTTGTCGTCCGCAACGCAGGTCCCCGCCGAGCAGATCGGTGCGGATCTGGCGGAACTTGCCAAAATAACCGACTGCATTCGCACCTATTCGACGGAAAACGGCCTTGACCGAATACCGGAGCTGGCGGCCAGGGTTGGGCTGAAGGTCGTTCAGGGAATTTGGCTATCCTCCAGCCGTCAAAAAAATCTGGCCCAGATCGCAACCGGCATCCGCCTCGCCAGGGAATATCCCGCCACTGTCACCACGCTCGTGGTCGGCAACGAGGTCCTGTTGCGCGGAGAAATGACCGCCTCCGATCTTGCCGCCGCGATCCGCTCGGTCAAGGCGCAGGTCAACGTCCCCGTCACCTATGCCGATGTCTGGGAATTCTGGCTGCGCAACCGGGAAATCTATGACGCGGTCGATTTGGTCACGATTCACATCCTGCCCTATTGGGAGGATTTTCCGGTTCGCGCCAAATTCGCCGCCGCTCATGTCGATGCCATTCGCCGCCGCATGACGGCGGCCTTTCCGGGAAAGGAAATCCTGATCGGCGAAACCGGTTGGCCGAGCCATGGGCGCATGCGCGAGGCGGCGTTGCCCTCGCGCACCAACCAGGCACGGGTGGTCTCGGAAATTCTCGACCTCGCCAAGCGCGAAAATTTTCGCGTCAACTTGATCGAAGCCTATGACCAGCCCTGGAAGCGCGAGCTTGAGGGCACGGTCGGCGGTTATTGGGGATTATTCGATTCCATCCGGCGCATGCTGAAATATCCGCCCGGGATCGCGATCGGCAATTATCCCGACTGGAAGCTGCAAATGGCGGGCGGGTTGGCTTTGGCGGTGTCGGTGTTTGCCACCGCCTGGTTGACGCTTCGCCGCCGGCCATGGACGCCACGGCTTGCCTCTTGGATCGGCGTGGGGCTTTCGGCGACTACGGCAGGATGTTTGTTTGGGATTGCCGCAGACAAGATGCTTTATGAAAGTTATGGAGCGGGAGGGTGGCTGCTCTGGGGGTGGCTGCTGGTGGCGTCGATCGCTTCGCCTCTATTGTGCGCCCACGCCTTGATGTCAGGACGATCGCTCCCGACCTTCCTGGAATTGTTCGGCCCGCAAAACTACCGCAAGCATTCGACATCGAGCGCATTGCTGGGGTCGGCTTTCGTCATCACCTCCCTGATCGGTGCGGAAACCGCGCTCAGCTTTGTATTCGACCCTCGCTACAGGGACTTTCCCTTTGCGGCCCTGACGATGGCGGCCATTCCCCTCGCTATCCTGACCTTGCTCAATCGTCCGAAGGAAGGCAAACGCCCGATCGCGGAGACGGTCTTTGCCGGCTTGTTCGCGGCGGCCGCGCTCTATACGGCGCTTAACGAGGGATCGAGCAATTGGCAGTCATTGTGGACGTGCACCGTTTACGCCCTGATCGCCGCTACGCTGTGGCGGGCGCGGGGCGCGCAAATCCCAGAATGAGCAAGCCGATCGCAAGTCCCGACAGCACGACATTGTAAAGAACGATGCCGAGTCCGGCGGCGATCAAGCCCGCCGTCAGCAACACGATCGATGGCCGAATAAGATGAAGCGTCGCGATGATCATTGCGGCGATTCCAAACACCGAATGGCGAAACAAATAGGTCGCCAATAGCCGCGCCTTGCAAAGCAAGGTTTGCAAGCCGGCATCGCAAGCCAGCGCCACGCCGGAAAATTCGATCGCAAGATATCGCAGATAAAGCGCGTAGCCGATGGTCACAAAACCGACGACCAAAAGCCATTGCACTTGATAGGGGGTTAGCCGAAACGGAGTTTTCTTCACGGGCCTGTTCCTGAAAAGCGAAGCCTAAAGCGCGGGCAAGCCCGGATTTGTTCGAGCCTATCGATAGGCGGCATCGAATTCAAATCAAGAACTCGCCTCAACTATATGGAATATATGGCATTATATTCCCTCTAAGGGGCAGGATTAATGCCTGCCGAAGATTAAGGAAAAGGTCGATGGCGGCTCTTCCTTTGGCGGTTCTTCCTTCGGCGGCCGCTTGGCGGTCACGCGTTTTTGCGGAACGCTTTTTGGCGCCATATTCGGCTTGGCATCGGAAGCAAGCGCCGCATCGGACGCAAAGGCCGCGTCGGATTTGACCTGCTCCTCGGTATTCATAGCCAACCGTTGGCCTTCGAACACCGCCGTCGTGCATTTCCGGTCGTTCACCGTCAATGTCGCGCAGACTTTGGCCGCCGTCGCTGCATCGCTGATCGGTCCCGCGACCAACCGCAACTGCATCCCCAAGCCATTGCTATTTTCCTTGATCACGATAATCGGCCGCATGGTCGTCAGCGCAACGTTGGTCCTCGACTTTAGCAGCCCCCGCCAGAGCGCCCGCAACCCGGGGATCGAGTTCGCGCCGCCGACATCGACGCCGAATTCGGTTCGCCTGACGGCGAGTTCGGGCGTAACCGACGGTGTTTCGGGTGCGGCCTCATCGTCGGAAGTTTTGGGAACCGAGGCGGTCAAGTCCGGCATGGGCGCGGAGGTGATTGTTTTTGGCGACGTCGAGGGTTCGCTCAATTTTGTCGCGGCCGGATCGGGCGGGGCCATCATCGATTTCGGTGCCACAAGCGAGGCGACCGCTTGAGCTGGCGGCGGTTGCGCGGGGGCGGGGCTGGACGTCTGCGCCGCGCTCGGCTCGGCCGTTGCGGCCGGTTTCGGCGAGGGCTTCTCGGTGGGGATCGGAGCCGTGGGCGCCGCCGCCGATACGATGGGTGCAGGCGACGGCTTTGGGCTAACAACGGGTGGGGGCTCGGCCGAAGGACTGCCGGCCGCCGCCGCGGCATTGGCCGAGGCCACCGCCGACGATGCGGATGCTGCTGACGATGAGGACGAAGCGCTGGGCGGCGCGGAGACAGGGGCGCTGGCCTGGGGCGGCGGCGGCGCGGGCACAGGCGCTTGCCGTGTAATGGCGCCCGTTACGGAATCCAGGCCTTGCTCGAGGGCCGCAACCCGGGAGTAGAGCCGGTCACGATCCCCATTTAACGTCTCGACCGCGGAAGCCAGCCGCCGTGTCTCGTTCTGACTGTCTTTGGCGGAGAGTTGAATCTGCTGCGCTTGACGGGCGAAGTCGGCCGACGACGTCAGATCGCGCCGCATATCGATCGTGGATTGGTTTGCAAGAATGGCAATGACCACCGCACCGACCGCGCCAGCAGCCCAGGCTCCAAGCCGCCAGAGCGCTCGGCGATCCAATTCATCCTCCTCGGCCAAAAGGCCCGAGAGCATGCCGCCGGCCTCCCCGACGTCAAAGGCGCCCGCCTGTTTGTCGGAATGTTTAGCCATAGATGTCTTCGGGCCCCCCTAAGGCCTCAAACCGAATCACCCGGCAAACCTTAACAGGAAATGCCCCGTCAGCTTTAATCCAGACCAATACCATAGCGAATCCGGGCTTTCCATGCGATGCGAAAACGCTTTATGAGGGCTTCGGCGCGATCTTGGCGTCATTGTGCTGGGGATATCTCGTGAAATGACCGGCAGATCCAGTCTCACCATTGTGCTCGCGGCCGGCGAGGGAACGCGCATGCGTTCCTCAATCCCTAAGGTTTTGCATCCCGTCGCCGGCCAGCCGCTGCTGGCCCATGTGTTGTCGGCTGCGCCGCACGGTCAAAACACCGCGTTGGCGGTGGTGGTCGGCCCGGACCATCATCAGGTGGCGGAAGAAACGAGGCGGCGGCGGCCCGATGCCGAGACTTTTGTGCAACACGAGCGGCTTGGGACCGCGCATGCGGTGTTGGTGGCGCGGGAGGCACTGGCGCGCGGCGCCGACGATCTGATCATTGCGTTTGGTGATACGCCACTGATTTCGGCGGCCACTTTCGAGCGCTTGCGCGCTGCGCTGAAGCAGGGAGCCACACTCGCCGTGCTTGGCTTTCGCGCCGCCGATCCTAGCGGCTATGGCCGGTTGCTCGTTGAAGGCGGCCGTTTGACGGCGATCCGCGAGGAGGCCGACGCCAGCCCGGTCGAGAAAACTGTCACGCTTTGCAATGCCGGAATCATGGCTTTTGACGGCCGCCAAGCGCTCGCCATCATCGAAAAGATCGACAATGCCAACAAAAAGCGCGAATATTATTTGACGGACGCCGTTGCGATCGTCCGGAACCAGGGCTTGGAGGCCGTGGTGATCGAAACCAGCGAAGATGAAGTGCGCGGCATCAACACCAAGGCGCAATTGGCCGAAGCCGAAAGCGTGATGCAGGCGCGGTTGCGTAAGGCCGCCCTTGAAGCGGGCGTGACCATGATCGCGCCGGAGACGGTTTTTCTCGCCGCCGATACGACCTTCGGCAAGGATGTCACGATCGAGCCGTTCGTCGTGATCGGACCGGGCGTCTCGATTGCCGATGGCGCGGTGATTCACTCCTTTTCCCATATCGTCGAGGCCTCGATCGGAAAGAAAGCCTCCGTCGGTCCCTATGCGCGGCTGCGGCCGGGGACTTCCCTCGGCGAGGGCGTCAGAATCGGCAATTTCGTCGAGGCCAAGGCCGCGACGTTGGAGGCCGGCGTCAAGGTCAACCATTTGAGTTATGTCGGCGACGCCCATGTCGGCGCCCATGCCAATATCGGCGCCGGCACCATCACCTGCAATTATGACGGCTTCAGCAAGCACAGGACCGAGATCGGCGCGGGCGCCTTCATCGGCACCAATTCCTCACTGGTCGCCCCGGTTAAAATCGGCAGCGGCGCCTATATCGGCTCGGGCTCGGTGATCACCCGCGACGTGCCCGATGACGCCATGGCGGTGGAGCGAAATCAGCAGACCAATCGCGAGGGTGGCGCCAAACGCTATCGCGAGATCAAAACGCGCGGCAAGGCGCCGAAAGACAGTTAATGCGGCGGCGTTAATTTTTACGGCTTAATGCTGTCTCAATTGGCAATAATTATTGTATTTCGTGGCACGATTGAATTTCGTTAAGACTGCCCGATACTTCTACCATTTTGAGGGAATTGAACCCGCATGTGCGGCATTGTCGGCATTCTCGGGCGCGGGCCGGTCGCCGAGCCATTGGTGGATTCGCTCAAGCGGCTCGAATATCGCGGCTATGATTCCGCCGGCGTCGCCACGCTGGAGGGCGATCACATCGAGCGCCGTCGCGCCGAAGGCAAATTGAAGAATCTCGAAGCGCGCCTGAAGGCCGCCCCGCTCAGCGGTCATGCCGGCATCGGCCACACCCGTTGGGCCACCCACGGCAAGCCGACCGAAAGCAACGCCCATCCCCACGCCACCGATCATGTGGCCGTGGTTCATAACGGCATTATCGAGAATTTTCGCGAATTGCGGCAGATGCTCGAAAAGCAGGGCGCCAAATTCGCCAGCGAAACCGACACCGAAGTGGTGGCGCATTTGGTGAATTCTTACCTTCTGAAGGGCGCCTCGCCCCAGGAGGCCGTCAAGGCAACGTTGCCGCAATTGCGCGGCGCCTTTGCGCTCGCTTTCGTCTTCAAAGGCCATGCCGACCTCATGATCGGCGCGCGCCGCGGCTCGCCGCTTGCGATCGGTTACGGCGATGGCGAAATGTATCTCGGCTCGGATGCGATCGCCTTGGCGCCGTTTACCGACATGATCAGTTATCTGGAGGATGGCGATTGGGCGGTTCTCACCCGCGAAACCTGCGCGGTCCATGATGCGCGAAATGCCGTCGTCCATCGCGAGGTGCTGAAGTCCGGCGCCTCGTCATTCCTGGTCGACAAAGCGAATTATCGCCACTTCATGGCCAAGGAAATTCACGAGCAGCCGGAGGTCGCCGGCCATACGCTGGCTCGTTATGTCGATATGGCCACCGAGCGGGTGGCGCTGCCGGTTGTCTTGCCGTTCGACTTCAAGAATATCCAGCGCATTTCGATCACGGCTTGCGGCACCGCGAGCTATGCCGGCTATATCGCCAAATATTGGTTCGAGCGGCTGGCGCGCATTCCGGTCGAACTCGACGTCGCCTCGGAATTTCGATACCGCGAACCGCCCTTGCGCATGGGGGACCTTGCGGTCTTCATTTCGCAATCGGGCGAGACCGCCGATACGCTGGCCGCGCTGCGCTACGCCAAAGCGCGGGGCTTGCATACGCTTTCCGTGGTCAATGTGCCGACCTCCACCATCGCGCGCGAAAGCGAGACCGTTTTGCCGACGCTGGCCGGTCCCGAGATCGGCGTCGCCTCAACCAAGGCCTTCACCTGCCAATTGATGGTGCTGGCGGCACTTTCGATCGCCGCCGGCAAAGCGCGCGCGGAATTGTCCGATGCCGACGAAACCACGCTTGTGCACGGCCTGATCGAAATTCCAAGACTCATGATCGCGGCACTTGCGAGCGAACCGCAAATCGAAAAGCTGGCGCGTGACATTTCCAAATCCTCCGACGTGCTTTATCTCGGCCGCGGCACCAGCTATCCGCTGGCGCTGGAAGGCGCGCTGAAGCTGAAGGAAATCTCCTACATCCATGCCGAGGGCTATGCGGCCGGCGAACTCAAGCACGGGCCGATTGCGCTGATCGACGAGAACATGCCGGTGGTCGTGATCGCGCCGCACGACCAAGTGTTCGAGAAGACCGTCTCCAACATGCAGGAGGTGGCGGCGCGCGGCGGCAATATCATTTTGATGACAGACGCCAAGGGCGCCTCGGAAGCGACCGTCCAATCGCTGGTCACGATCGTGCTGCCCGATATGGCGGCGATTTTCGCGCCGATGGTTTACGCCATTCCCGTCCAACTCTTGGCCTATCACACCGCCGTCGTCATGGGCACCGACGTCGATCAGCCGCGAAATCTCGCCAAATCGGTCACGGTTGAATAACGCATCCGCGCAGTCAGGCCGGTGGGGGTCTTCAAAAGTCTGCTAGTGTCCCGATTCCGAAGTTCGTATTCTCTTGCGGCCTCAGGTTTACGAGCTTCGGAATCGAAAGGACACCAGGAACTTATTGATTTAGTGTGGCTTTGGTTCAGAAGTCCGCATAACGAATTCGCGGCAACAAAGATGCGGACTTCTGAATGCCACACTATGATGGCTTAGCTGGCAGGAAGTGATTGTCTTCTCCGATTGACTTGGAACCCTGATGAACCGCGACGATTTGCCTCCGCCGATACCGCCAGCCGAACCCGTGCCGGAGGTCCAAAGCGGTTTGGTGGCCCGATTCCGCAATTATTTCCTCACCGGCCTCATCGTTGCCGGCCCGATTGCGATCACCTTCTATTTGACCTGGTGGTTCGTGACCTGGGTCGATGGCTTGGTGCGGCCGTTCGTGCCGATTGCCTACCGGCCGGAAACCTATCTGCCGTTCGGTCTGCCCGGCTCGGGGCTGATCGTCGCGGTGATAGCGCTGACGCTTCTGGGCTTTCTGACCGCCAATTTGATCGGACGTTCACTCGTTGACTTGAGCGAACGGTTGCTCGGCCGTATTCCGGCGGTGCGCGCGATCTATCGCGCCATGAAGCAGGTGTTTGAGACCTTGTTCTCGGGCAAAGGTTCGAGTTTCCGGCGTGTCGGTCTCGTCGAATTTCCCTCGCCCGGCATGTGGTCGATCGTGCTGATTTCGCAGGCTCCAAGCGAGGAGGTTGCGGCGAGTATTCCCGGCCGGGAAGAGCATATCTCGGTGTTTTTGCCGTGTGCGCCGAACCCGACCACGGGTTTCTTCTTCTATGTACCCAAAAGCAAGATCATCGAAGTCGAGATGAGCGCCGAGGACGCCGCGACCCTCATCATGTCCTGCGGCGTGGTCCAGCCGGGCTCCGACCCGCAAAAGAAAATGGCCGCCCTGGCGGGCATGACGAATGCGGCGCGGGTTGCCAACGCCGCCAATACGCCAGCGCTTCAGCCGGCCCCGGCGAAGGTGGAGTAAATTCTCCCCGCCGTTATTGCGAGCGCAGCGAAGCAATCCATCCCGCCGTGGAAAGACAAAGAATGGATTGCTTCGTCGCGGAGCCTGTCATCGGGCCGGCCGATGGCCGGACCCGTTGGCTCCTCGCAATGACGGCCGAGGGATTCTTACCCCGCGCCCATCAGTGGCAAGGCTTCGCCGCGCTCGAACAAATAGAGCAGGCAGCGTAGCGCCTCGCCGCGCGCACCCGTCAGCTTCGGATTGTCGTTCATGATGCGCAAGGCTTCATCGCGCGCTTGCGCGATGAGCTGGCCGTGAACCTCGGAGCGCGCGATCCTATAACCAGGAAGGCCGCTTTGGCGGATGCCGAGCACGTCGCCTTCACCGCGTAGTCTCAAATCTTCCTCCGCGATGCGAAAGCCGTCGGTGGTCTCCCGGATGACCTTCAACCGCGCCTTCGACATTTCGCTGAGCGGCTCAAGGTAGAGCAGGAGGCAGGTGGAAGCCTCGGAACCGCGACCGATCCGGCCGCGCAATTGATGCAATTGAGCAAGGCCGAAGCGCTCCGCGTTCTCGATCACCATGATGGTGGCCTCGGGCACATCGACGCCGACCTCGACCACGGTGGTCGCCACAAGGAGGCTTATGTCGCCCGAGGCGAATTGCGCCATCACCCGATCCTTGTCCGGTCCGCGCATTCGGCCGTGAACCAGACCGACCGCGCCGCCGAAGCGCTCTTTCAGGCTTTCGAAGCGTTGTTCGGCGTCGGTGAGCGTGACGGCCTCGGATTCCTCCACCAGCGGAACAACCCAGTAGACGCGCTTACCCTTGTCGATCGCGCGCCCCACCGCGTCCATCACCTCGCCAAGCCGGCCCATGGGAACGGCGCGCGTATCGATCGGCTGGCGACCGGCCGGCTTTTCGCGCAACTCCGAGACGTCCATATCGCCGAAATAAGTCAGCACCAGCGTGCGTGGGATGGGCGTCGCGCTCAACACCAGCACATCGACGGCTTCTCCCTTTTCGGTGAGCGCCAAGCGCTCCCGCACCCCAAACCGATGCTGCTCATCGACCACCGCAAGCGCCAATGATTTGAAAATCACCTCGTCCTGGATCAGCGCATGGGTGCCCACCAAAAAATCGATCTCGCCGGCCGCAAGCTGTGCCAGCAATTCGCGCCGCTCTTTGCCCTTTTCCCGGCCCGTGAGGATTTCCACTTTCATGCCGGCGCGCTCGGCGAGCGGCGCAATGGTCTTGATGTGTTGACGCGCCAGGATTTCCGTCGGCGCCATCAACGCGGCCTGTTTGCCGACTTCGGTGACGGCGGCCGCCGCAAGCAGTGCCACGACCGTCTTGCCCGACCCGACATCGCCTTGCAGCAGCCGCAGCATGCGCAACGGTTGTTGCAGATCGCCGGTGATCGCCGCCGCCGCTTCGCGTTGCGAGGAGGTGAGCGCATAGGGCAGCGCATCGATGATTTTTTTCCGTAAATGCCCATCGCCGGCATGGCGATTGCCGGCCGGCCGCCGCAATTGCGAGCGCACCAGTGCCAGCGCCAATTGACCGGCGAGCAGTTCGTCGAAGGCAAGCCGCGACCAGAACGGTCCCTCGGGCAGGATATCGGTGAGTTCGACCGGCACATGGACGCGGTTGAGCGCCGTGGCGATGGAAGGAAAGTGGCAGCGGCGAATGACGTCCGGGCTGATCCATTCCGGCAATTGCGGACATTTCGAGAGCGCTTGGGCGACGGCCCGCCGCAGCGAGCCGAGCGCGAGTCCTTCGGTGAGCGGATAGACGGGATCGATCCCCGTGAGTTTCGCAAAGCCGGCCTCGTCCACCACGCGGTCGGGGTGGACGATTTGCGGCACGCCGTCGAACATCTGCAAGGTGCCGGAGACGTAGCGCTTGGCGCCGACCGGCAACAGCTTCTGGACATAATCGGGTTGGGCGCGAAAAAACGTCAGCACCACGTCGCCGGTATTGTCGCTGGCATAGACCAGATAGGGGGCGCGCGGATTGCGCGGCGGCGCCGGCCGATGGCGGTCCACCGTCACTTCCAGCGTGACGACAGTTCCCACTACCGCCTCGCGAATTTTCGGCCGCGCGCGGCGGTCGATCACGCTTGCGGGCAAATGCAGCAAGAGATCGATCAGCCTCGGCGTTTCGTCACGGCCGAGCAGATAACGAAAGAGTTTGTCCTGCTTCGGACCGACGCCGGGAAGGCTCGTGACCGGGGCAAACAAAGGATTGAGCAGGAGAGGGCGCATCCAAAAGCTTTAGGAAGCTTTCGCGACCCGCGCAACGGATACAGAGACCATGAGCGCGCTTCCTGGTCAT
>DATGJS010000037.1:0-8720 GCA_035295025.1 Bradyrhizobium sp. | reverse complement strand
TCATCTTGCCGGCTTGATATCAGCGTCGAGATATCGGGACCACACGACTTCGCCGTCCGCGTTTCGCACCGTTCGTCAAAGGTGCATCCGCGTCCACCGCATCCCGCGCTCGACGTTCGTGACGATCGCGATACGCCCCTCTTTGAAGAGCACGGGATGGTACGAATCATGCGGGTGATTTGGGTTTGCGATCAACACCGATGAGCTGCGACATTTTGGCACGACGGGCAAATCAGATGTTGTGGTGGAAATGCTGTCAAGTGCCAAGCAAATGCTTGCAGAGCAAACGCCGTCACTGCGAGGGAACAACGCGGCGAAGCGATCCAGAATCTTAGAAGAAAGTCTGAATTGCTTCGCTTCGCTCGCAATGGCGAGGATGGTGACAGCGCGCGAAAGTCTCAACACCGTCATTGCGCGGAGCAACGCGACGAAACAATCCAGAATCTTAGAGGAAAGCCTGGATTGCTTCGCTTCGCTCGCAATGACGAGGATGGTCACAGCCCGCGATTCTCAACCTCATTTGCACGTCAACCCCTGAAAAAACCGGGGTCATGAGCAAAAAAACGCAAAAAACATCGAGAAAAACTGTGTAGAGGCCTCTTTCCCGGCGCCAGGAACGTTATTATCGAGACGGTCCGAATCAGAAGGAGACACAATGGCCACCCAAATGTCGAAGTCACAATTGGTCGAAAAAATTGCGACCGCCACCGAATTGTCCAAACGCGACGTCAAGAACGTCATGGATGCGCTGACCGACGTCGGCCACAAAGAGCTGAAGAAGTCTGGCGTATTTCTGCTGCCGGGCTTTGCCAAGTTCGTCGTGGTCAAGAAGCCGGCGACCAAGGCGCGCAAGGGCACCAACCCGTTCACGGGCGAAGAGATGATGTTCAAGGCCAAGCCCGCCCGCAAAATCGTGCGCGCAAGGCCGGTGAAGGCCGCCAAGGACGCGGTCTGAGAAGGACTTAGGACCTCGAAGTCAAAGGCCCCCGTTTCCGGGGGCCTTTGTTTTTGGGGTGTCTATGGTTGACGCGAAAAAATTTGCACGCGGATTTTGAATGGCCTTCCCGCAACTGAATGTCTATGCTCAGCGCATGTCGCGCTTCCTGTGTCTATCCATCGCTGTCGTTTTGTCGCTGCTTGCGGCCGCCGCCCAAGCTGCGCCGCTTCATAAACGGCCCAAGCCGGTTTGGCATGGCTACGGCTTCCTGCCGGGCTATCATCAGCCCCCGAGCAACAGCCAGCCGCTCTATGCCCAGAAAGGCGTCGTGCCGCGCCACAATCGGCGCCCCTGGTATATCGACCCGACCCCTCGTTATTACGGTTATGACGGCGAATGGCACTATGTCGGCCGGCCCGGCTTTTACGGCGGCCGTTACAATGGCGGCACCTTTGGTCCGTGCTGGACGCGGACACCGATCGGACCGATCTGGAATTGCGGCTGATCGGCCAATTCCGAAGGACGGCTGCATCGATGGGATTGGCTTGCGTCGCTACTTCAGACCCACTTCCCGCGCCTACTCCGCCGCGATCTGGCGCGGCGCGGACGGCGGGTTGGCAAGATCGGCGGCCAATTGCGCGTAACGCGCCTTCGCATCACTGACCGCCTTTTCCTTGACCGGCCCAAACCCTCGAATGCGCTCGGGGAGTGATAGGATTTCGATCGATGTCTCCAGCGTCAGCGGCGAGAGCACCGAGAGGATGTGCGCGACATCCTTCTCGTAACCCGCGATCAAATCGCGTTCGAGCCGGCGGTCAGGACTCAGGCCGAAAATGTCGAAGACCGTGCCGCGAAGGCCGCGCATCTTCGCAAGCAGCTTGAACACCTGAAACATCCAGGCGCCAAAGGCGCGCTTCTTCGGGCGTCCCAACGCATCCTTGGCCCCGCCCAACAAGGGCGGCGCGAGGTTGAAGCTGATCTTGAAATCGCCGTCGAACTGATCGCGCAACTGCTTTTCGAATTGGCCGTCGGTATAAAGCCGGGCGACTTCATACTCGTCCTTATAGGCGAGAAGCTTGGCGTAATTGATAGCCACCGCGCGCGGCAGCGCCTCGTCAAGTGCGCGATCGCGCGCGGCATCGCGGACCTGCGCGACCAGCTTGCGGTAACGCGCGGCGAGTTTTTGGTTCTGATATTCCGCAAGATGCGCGGCGCGGTGCGCGATGATCTCATCGAGCGACATCGTTTGAAGCGTTTTCGGCGCGGCCTTTTCGCCCTCGCCTTGCATCATCGCTGAGATCCGCGCGGGATCGCTGGCCGCAAGCCGCCCGAGCCGGAAGGCTTGCGTGTTCATGTTGATCGCAACGCCGTTGACCTCGATCGCCTGCTCGATGGCTTCAGCCGACAGCGGCAAAAGCCCCTTCTGATAGGCATATCCCATCATCATCACATTGGTGGCGATGGCGTCTCCCAGCAGCGTTTCCGAGGGCTTGGTGAAATCGACGAAGAACGAGCCTTGACGGAGCGCCGTTTCCAGCACGTGATTGACCTTGCGCGTTTGGAAATCGAAATCGCGGTTGAGAATGAAATCGGCGGTCGGAATGACGTGGCTGTTGATGACGCCCATGGTGCGGCTGGTCTCACACAGCGTCATGGTCTCCTTGGCAGCCGCCACGACTTCGTCGGCCGCGAGCACGAGATCGGCGGTGCCGGTAACGATGCGCGAGCAGGTGACGTCGGCGGTGTGTTCGGAAAGCCGGACATGGGTCAAAACCGCCCCGCCCTTTTGCGCCAGCCCCGACATATCGAGGATCATGCTGGCCTTGCCCTCGATATGGGCGGCCATGCCGAGCAGCGCGCCGATCGTCAATACGCCGGTGCCCCCGACACCGCCGACCGCGATGTTATAGGGGCGATCCAGCGCGGGCTTCGCGGTGGGCTCGGGCAACGGGCCGATGTCGCCCAATCCCTTATCTCCAGGACTGGCGGGCGCGCGGCGGCGCAATTGGCCGCCATCGATCGTCACGAAAGACGGGCAAAAGCCTTTCAGGCAAGAATAGTCCTTGTTGCAGGAGGATTGATTGATGGTGCGCTTGCGCCCAAATTCGGTCTCCAGCGGTTCGACCGAAATGCAATTGGATTGCACCGAGCAATCGCCGCAGCCTTCGCAGACCGCCGGATTGATCAGGACGCGGCGCGCGGGATCTTCCAGGGTGCCGCGCTTGCGGCGGCGGCGCTTTTCGGCCGCACAGGTTTGCACGAAGACAATGGCCGAGGCGCCCTTGATGTCCCGACAGGTCTTCATGACGGCATCGAGCTGGTCGCGATGGGCGGTCTTGGTGCCCGGCGCGATGCCGGATGCGGGATAGGAATCGGGATTTTCCGAGACCAGATAGATTTCGCTTATGCCCTCGGCGCGAAGCTGGAAGGTGATTTGCTGGGGCGACAGATCGCCGTCATGGCGCTGACCGCCGGTCATGGCCACCGCATCGTTATAAAGAATCTTGTAGGTGATATTCGCTTTCGAGGCCACCGCTTGGCGGATCGCGAGACTGCCGGAGTGGAAATAGGTGCCGTCGCCAATATTGGCGAAGACATGCTCTTCGTTGGTAAAGGGCGCAATGCCCACCCAGGGCACACCCTCGCCGCCCATATGGGTGAAGGTTTCGGTGTTGCGGTCCATCCACAACGCCATGAAGTGACAGCCGATGCCGGCAAAGGCGCGGCTTCCTTCGGGCACCTTGGTCGAGGTGTTATGCGGGCAGCCCGAACAGAAATACGGCGTGCGCGCGATCGGCGCCACCGCCTGCATTTGACTGGCCTGCCGGCCGTTGAACCAATCGGCCTTGGCGCGCAGCATGCTCGCAATCTCGGGATTGAGATTGAGCCGCAGCAACCGCTCGGTGAGCGCGCTGGCGAGCGAAGCCACGCTCAATTCCTCGGCGAACGGCAATAAGCGCTTGTCGTGCTCGTCCATCTTGCCGACGATGCGTGGGCGAACGTCGTCGCGCCAATTGAACAATTCCTGCTTGACTTGATTTTCGACGATCTCGCGGCGTTCCTCGATGATGAAGATTTCTTCGAGGCCTATGGCGAATTCGCGCACACCTTGCGGCTCCAGCGGCCAAGGCATGCCGATCTTGTAAAGCCGCAAGCCGATCTTGGCCGCGACCTCGGGCGTGATGCCGAGTTCGCGCAAGGCCTGGCGAATATCCTCATAGCTTTTGCCCGACGCCATGATGCCGAAGCGGGCATCCGGGCTATCCATGGTGATGTGATTGACCTTGTTGGCGCGGGCAAAGGCGATCGCCGCGAAGGCCTTGTAATCCTGCAAGCGCCGGTCTTGATCGTAGCGGTCGTCGGGCCAGCGTAAATTCAAGCCGCCCGGCGGCATCTCGAAATCGCTCGGGATGATGAAGGGCTTCATCTCGTCGGTAAGGTCGATCTCGGCGGTGGTTTCCACCGTCTCCGTGATCACCTTCATGCCGACCCAGCATCCGGAATAGCGCGACATCGCGATTCCGAGCAGGCCCATCTCGATCATCTCATGGATGCTGGAGGGGTAGAGATAAGGCATCAAGGCTGCGATGAAGGCGTGATCGGATTGATGCGGGACGGTGGAGGATTTGGCGCCGTGATCGTCGCCGGCCAGACACAACACGCCGCCATTTTTGGCCGAGCCGGCTGCATTGCCATGACGAAATACATCGCCGCAGCGATCGACGCCGGGGCCCTTGCCGTACCAGATGCCGACGACGCCATCATGCCGGGCGCCTTTAGAGAGATTGAGCTGCTGCGAGCCCCAGATCGCGGTCGCCGCGAGGTCCTCGTTCACGCCGGGCTGGAATTTGATGTTGTATTGGTCGAGATGCTTGCGCGCGGCGAAAAGCTGCTGATCGTAACCGCCGAGCGGGGAGCCGCGATAGCCGCTGATGAAGCCGGCGGTGTTGAGGCCATTGGCGCGGTCGCGGCGGATTTGCGCCATCGGCAGACGCACCAGCGCCTGGATTCCCGTCAAGAAAACATGACCCGAGGCTTGGGTATATTTCTGATCGAGACTGATCGGACCCTGGTTTATTCCCATTCCACCCTCTTAAAGCCCTTACGTCGCCGTATCTTCTAGAGCATGATCCGGAAAAGTGTGAAGCGGTTTTCCCTCGCGACAAACGCCGAGAGGCGTTTGCGAGGGAAGATCATGCTCAATCAAAGACCTAAAGCGCGATGACGATTCAACCAAATCTCATCGCGCTTAGCTATTCACGCCGCCGGTAAAAACCAGTCTATGTCGAATTTCGGGCCCGCAGCACCCCTAATCTCGGCGCCAGGGCCATACCCACGCAAAACGCAATTTCGTGTTCGCCGCCCCACTCGTATTTTGCAGATGTGTCGTGGAAAATGCCGGGACGAAACGGCGTGACCGCGGCGTTTTGCGGCTATAGTGGACGATCGGGAGGCCAATCGATGCAGGGACGACCATGGGATAGCCGGGCGATTCTCCTGAGCCTTCTTTCGAGCCTTCTTTTGTGCACTGCATTCAGCGCCGGCGCGCAGGTCCGGCCCTCCCAGGAGACCCTCGCCAAGGGCCAGGGGCTGCTAGAGGCCGGGGACTGCGCCAGCTGCCATACCGCCGACCCAGCCAAGCCCTTTGCCGGGGGAAAACGGCTCGATACCCCGTTTGGCGGCATTTATTCGGCCAATTTGACCCCCGATAACAACACCGGCCTTGGCCGGTGGAGCGATGAGGATTTTCTTCGCGCCATGCGTTTTGGCGTCGCGCCGGATGGATCGCGCTATTACCCCGCCTTTCCCTACCCGCATTTCACCAAACTCACCCGCGACGACATTTTGGCGATCCGCGCCTATCTCGACACGTTCCCGCCCGTGGACAACACCCCGCCCCCGCCCGAACTGCGCTGGCCTTTGAATTATCGCGTGCTGATGCGCGGCTGGAATCTGCTGTTCTTCCGCCCCGGCATTCTCCAACCCGACCAGAACAAGAGCGCGGAATGGAATCGCGGCGGCTATCTGGTGGAGGGCTTAGGTCATTGCGGCGCATGCCACACGCCCAAGAACATTTTTGGCGCCGAAAAAAGCCGTGAGCGCTTTGCCGGCGGCTTGGTCGACGGCTGGTTTGCCCCGCGCCTCGATGGCGCCGCGCGCAGCGGGCTGAAATCCTGGAGCTCGGAAGATATCGCCGAATATCTCAAGAGCGGCCGCAACGCGCATAGCAATGCCGGCGGGCCGATGGCGGCGGTGGTGCTTAACTCGACCTCGCGCATGAGCGATGAAGACGTTCGCGCGATGGCGGTGTATCTGAAAGATCTACCGGCGGCCGCGCCGGAGCCGGCCGTGACCCCGCCGCCCGCATCGCAAATGGCCCATGGCGAGAAACTCTATCGGGGTGCATGCGTCGCCTGCCACGAGCTTGACGGCATGAGCGCGCCGCGGATCTATCCGCCGCTGCCGGGCAACGCCAATGTGCAATCCACCGATCCCTCCAGCACTCTACGCATCATCCTCGACGGCGCGCAAACCATCACCACGCCCCGCGCACCCAACACCGGCTCGATGCCGGCCTATGCCAAGCAATGGTCGGATCAAGAGATCGCCGATGTTACGAATTACATCCGCAATAGCTGGGGCAACGCCGCGCCTTTGGTGACACCGGATGAAGTGGCGAAGGCGCGAAAATAAAAATAACCGTCAAGCTTCCTCCGCGCACCACAAGTTCCCGGAACCGAGCCCGGATGCCGGCCGTTGTCGCGGGATCACCTGGAGGAAACCGGCCATGGCCATCGAACGCAATCCGAACGAGTCGTACCAGCCCGACCGCCTGAATGATCCTCTTTCGCCCGATCCCTCGCCGCGTGAACGGCGTGCTCCTTCTCGCCTGGAAGAGGATTTGCAGGCCGATCCCGAACTTGCCGAGGGACACGCGAGCAACGCCCGCATTGCGCTTTTTGCCATTGGTATCGCGATTGTGCTCGGCGCGGTGTTCTACGGATTGAACAATACCCCGGTGCACCAGCAGGATGCCGCGAAAACTCCAACGCCGGCGACCGCGCAAAACGCCGCTCCGACATCGCCGCCTGCGGCCCCTCCCGGCATACGTGATGTGACACCGCGCAGCAGCAACGCGGGAACCACGACCGGCAATGCGCCGGCGAGCCCGCAAACCAATTCGCCCGCCTCGACCCAGCCTGGCGGAGCCAACACCAACACCGCCAATCCGGGCAACGCGCCGGTCGGTCGATAGCGGGCGTCACGAGCGCGCGCCCTCTTGGGGGTCAGCGGAACATCTGGTTCAATTCGCTGCCCGGATGGCCTTTGGCCAATTCGGTAAAAGCCCCCTCATCGGCGATCTCCCGGGCCGCGCGCATGAAACCGCCCCATGCCGCGCGCGCCAATGCGCCGCCGACGCTGATCCGGCGCACGCCGAGATCGGCGGCTTGTCGCACCGACAGGCCGGACGCTCCGATCAGGAGATTGACCGGTTTTGGCGCGACCGCCTTGACCACGGCCGATATCTGCTCGGCCGTCTTGATCCCCGGCGCATAGAGGCATTCGGCGCCGGCTTCCGCGTAAGCGCATAATCGGTCGATCACCATGGCGAGATCGTCCTGACCGACCAGAAAGCCCTCACAGCGGCCGGTCAGCAATACGCGGCCACCATCGGCATCGATGGCCCCGCGCGCCGCCTTGATGCGCTCGATCGCATGCGCGCGGTCATAAAGCGGCCGACCAGCGTCGCCGGTCGAATCCTCGATCGATAATCCGGCGACGCCGGTTTTGACGGCGCGCGCGACATGGACCGTGACCTTTTCAGGTTCATGCGCAAAGCCGTTCTCGAAATCGGCGTTGACGGGCAGATCGACCGCGCCACAAAGGTCTTTCAGATGCGCGCAGACCTCATCGACACTCACGCGGTTGTCGGCCTTGCCGATCGTCCAGGCAAAGCCGGCGCTCGATGAAGCGAGCGCCTTAAAACCCATTTGCGCCAGCGCTTTCGCCGATCCGACATCGAACGGATTGGGGATCACAAAACAGCCGTCTTCATGCAGCTTGCGGAACGTTTCATATTTGTCGGCAACAGTCCTCGGCATGCTTCTTCTCCCTTGGTCTTTTTCGAAGGGAAGATTAACCCCACCACCGATGCGGAACCAGCGCAAGGCGATTCACGACGCGATCACCTTGCGCAGGAAAGTCCGCTCTTCCGCGAGAATGAATTGGTGTTTCTCGGCAGTTGCGAAATTCTCCATTCCCTCTTTATCGGTCCGAAGCCGTGCGCGGTATTCTTCGTAAGCCGCAAGGCTTTCAAAGGAAATCAGCGCGAAGGCGATGTTGTTGGTGCCCTCATGCGGCATCCAGTAACCGATGAGATCGCCGCCGCATTTCGGAATGATGGAAAGCCAGCGCTTTGCATATTCCTCGAACAGCGCGCGCTTGAACGGATCGATCTGGTAGCGAATAAAAACCGTGATAGTCATGGGGAAACTCCAGATTTACAACCGTCATTGCGAGGAGCGAAGCGACGAAGCAATCCAGAATCAGCTTGCGGCTCGCCTGGATTGCTCCGCTTGCGCTCGCAATGACGGTTAATGACAATAATGCCACACTATATCTTGATCCACACCAATGATTCGTCTATCATCGAAGTATGAAAGCAGGTCCCGATATCGCCATGGTTGCTTCGCTCGTCGGCGACCCCGCCCGCGCCAATATGCTAACCGCGCTGATGAGCGGCCGGGCGCTCACCGCAAGCGAATTATCGCAAGAAGCCGGC
>DATGJS010000036.1:0-2081 GCA_035295025.1 Bradyrhizobium sp. | reverse complement strand
AATGGTTTTTCAAGCTTGGCATGCTTCATGGAACAGGGCGCGGCCAAATTCAACTGCTTATGGGGCCGCGCATTGCAGCCCCTCGCGGCCAGAGACCCCGTCCAGCGATGGGCTCTAAAGCCCCGCTAAAGCGAATTTGAAGGCTTCGCCGTCGCGCCGGATATGGCCGGCATCATAATGACCGCCGATCACGAGGACCTCGCGGTCGGCAAAGCGGGAGAACAGCGCGGCCCGCGTCCTGATCGATTGCGTGGGGTCGGAATCGGCGGTCGAGCACCAGTCAAGATGGGCCATCTGGCAGGGATGGTGGGCGACATCGCCGGCGAGAAGCCCCTCTTCGCCGTCTGAACGGATGTGAAGGCTCACATGGCCGGGGCTATGGCCGGGCGTCGGCATCAAGCTGATTTCATCGCAGATTTTGCAGTCGCTGGAGACCAGCTCGGCCTGGCCCGCCGCGACGATGGGAGCCACGGAATCCTGAAAGATCGCGGCCTTGTCGGGCGCGGCGCTGTGGCCGCGCCAATAGGCATATTCGTTCGCGCCGAAGAAATAACGCGCATTTGTGAATGTCGGCACCCAGCGGCCGGCTTCCAGGCGCGTATTCCAACCGACGTGATCCACATGCAGATGCGTGCAGATCACGGTGTCGATCGTGTCAGGCGAAAAGCCGGCCGCGGTCAGATGGTCGAGGAAGGGCCCTTGCCGGTTGTTCCAGCTCGGCACGGTGCGGCCCTGCTTGCCGTTGCCAAGCCCGGTGTCGACCACGATCCGACGCGAGGGCGTCTCCACCACCAGCGAATGGATCGACATTTTCAGGCGGCCTTCCGCCGTGGCGAAATGGGGGATGAGCCATGGCAGTTTGCGGATTTCCTCCTCGCTTGCCAACGGGAGGATGAAACGTGTGTGGCCGACCGTCTCCAGTTCGACGATCTTGGTGATCCTGACCCGGCCGATCTTCCATTGCATGCGGTGCTGCCCCTACAAGCGATGCCGGCGCCCGTGAGCGGCGCCGGCCTGTTCGCCTTCGCCGCCGCCTACAGCGTGCCCGGAAAGGCGCCGCCGTCGAGCAGGATGTTCTGGCCGGTGATGTAGCCGGCCTTGGCGCCGCACAGGAAAGCGCAGGCGAGACCAAATTCCTCGGGATCGCCGAAACGGCCGGCGGGATTGAGCTTGGCGCGTTCGGCCAGGACCTGGTCCGGCGTGATGCCGCGCTTGTCGGCATCGCCCTTGGCGGTTGTGCGCAAGCGGTCGGTGTTGAACGGTCCCGGCAACAGACCGTTGATGGTGACATTGTTGATCACGGTCCTGCGCGACAGGCCGGCGATGAAGCCGGTGAGGCCGGCGCGCGCGCCGTTGGACAGGCCGAGAATGTCGATCGGCGCTTTCACGGCGGCCGAGGTGATGTTGACGATGCGGCCGAACTTGCGCGCCATCATGCCGTCCACCGTCGCCTTGATCAGCTCGATCGGGGTCAGCATGTTGGCGTCGATCGCCTTGATCCAGTCGTCGCGGGTCCAGTTGCGGAAATCGCCGGGCGGCGGGCCGCCGGCATTGTTGATCAGGATGTCGGGCTCTGGACAGGCCTTCAGCGCGGCCGCGCGCCCCTCGGGCGTCGTGATGTCGCCGGCGACCTCGGTCACGGTGATGCCAGGATTGCTCTTGCGGATTTCATCCGCGGTTTTCTTCAACGCTTCGGCGCCACGCGCGGTCAGCGTGACATGCACGCCCTCATTGGCGAGCGCGATCGCACAGGCGCGCCCCAGTCCCTTGCTCGATGCGCAGACGATGGCGCGGCGGCCCTTGATACCCAGATCCACTGTTTCACTCCCGTAACTCAGGTGGTTTTGCGGCGCGACTTTAGCCAACCTTGCAGCCCCTGATAAGGGGTGCGGCTTTGCGTTGGCCGACATGGTCTGTATCAATGCAGCATATCGCGTGCTTTCGGGAACGTCACATGCCCGCCTTCGCGGGAACGACGACGAACGAGTTCTAATTCACCCGCATCTCCGCCTTGATCATGTCGGCGGCCTTTTCGCCGATCATGATGGCCGGCGCGTTGGTGTTGCCGCCGACCAGCGTCG
>DATGJS010000035.1:0-2756 GCA_035295025.1 Bradyrhizobium sp. | reverse complement strand
ATGACCAGGGCGAAGTGCCCTGCTCCGCCGTCGTCCAGGTCATCACGGTCGACCGATGTCACCACAACATGGTCGAGGCCGAGCTTGCCGACGGCTTCGGCGACGTTGGCGGGCTCGTGTGGGTTCAGCGCGCCGGGCTTGCCGGTGGCGACGTTGCAGAAGGCACAGGCCCGCGTGCAGGTGTCGCCCATGATCATGAAGGTCGCGTGCTTCTTGTCCCAGCACTCGCCGATGTTGGGACAGCCCGCTTCCTCGCAAACCGTGACGAGGCCGTTTTCCTTCACGATGTTGCGGGTATCGGCATAGCCGCGCGTGCTCGGCGCGCGCACGCGAATCCAGTCCGGCTTCGGCGGCGAGTGCGCGTCGGGCCGGTTTACCTTTTCGGGGTGACGCGGGCGTACCGGCGTGGCGGAGACGGTATCGACGATGACGACCATGGAGAATCCGTATTTTCTCTTCCGATTAGCTAATCCGGTGGAGGGCGAACCGCAACCGCTCGCTTTGCTCAGCTTGGGATTTTAGCATAGCCGCGCCATGACCAAAAACCCCAAGACCAATCCCAAGATCAACCCCAAGGCCAAACCCGGCCCATTGCTCAGGAAGGCGTTTTTCGCCCGCAGCGTGCATGAGGTGGCCCCCGAGCTGATCGGGGCCACATTGCTGGTGAACGGCGTCGGCGGCATCATCGTCGAAGTTGAGGCCTATCACCACACCGACCCGGCGGCCCATTCCTACCGGGGACCGACGCCACGAAATGCCATGATGTTCGGCCCGCCAGGCTTTGCCTACGTCTACCGCTCCTATGGCATTCATTGGTGCGTCAATTTCGTTTGCGAGGAGGCGGGTTCGGCAAGCGCGGTGCTGATCCGCGCGATCGAGCCAACCCACGGCATCGCGGCGATGCGGCGGCGGCGGCATTCGCAGGACGCGCGATCATTATGCTCGGGCCCGGGTAAATTGACCGAAGCGCTCGGGATCGCCGGCTACCACAATGGCTTGGCGCTCGATCGACCACCGATCGCGGTGCATGCGCGCGGCATCGCCCCCGAGATCGTCGCGGGGGTGCGGATCGGCATCACCAAAGCGGTGGAATTGCCGTGGCGATACGGCTTGAAAGGTTCGAAATTCCTTTCAAAGCCTTTTGCCGAAAACGGACGCAAAGAGCGTCATACCATGGCCACCACCGACCCATAACGGATCACACCACCGCGTTTTGCTGGATGACTTCCCGATAGAAAGAGGCAGAGAGTTTGGGCGTGCGCCGCTGGGTCTGGAAATCGACATGGTACAGGCCGAAGCGTTTTTCGAACCCGTCCGACCATTCGAAATTATCCATCAGGCTCCACAGGAAATAGCCGTGCACCGGCACACCTTCCGAGGTGGCGCGATTAAGATGCGTCAGATAATTGCGCAGATACATGATGCGATCGACGTCGTAGATCTTGCCGTCGGCCGCCGGCTGGTCGGCGGCCGACGTCCCGTTCTCGGTGATATAGATCGATTTCACATTCCACAGTTTCGCAGCCAACCGCGGCGCCCAATACATCGCCTCGGGCCCGATCCGAAGCCAATTCGAATCCATATGGGGATATGTCGCGGAGAACGGCATCAGGGTGAATGCGTTGTCGCCCTCACCCGCCACGACGTAGTGATTCGGCATATAGACATTCAACCCGAGGAAATCGATCGGCGAGGAAATGACGCGCAAATCTTCCGTCGGGAATGTCGGCGCGTTGACGCCGGCATAGGCCAGGAAAGCGTCGGTGTATTTTCCTTCCAACATCACGGCCAAATAGCCGGCATTGAGTTCGCGCGTGGCGATCTCCGCTGCGCGAATATTGGCGGGCGTTTCAATGGCGGGAATGCAAATCTCGATATTTTCAGCGGGACCGACCTTTGTTCCTCTTCGCCCGTGAGAGCGGATCGCTTGCACCGCAAGACCATGCCCCAGCGCGACATGGTGGCGAACTTGATTCAATTCCTTCTGCGACAAAGTAAGCCCCGGCGCGTCGATACCCGAACCATAACCGGCATTCACAAGCCTAGCGCATTCATTGATGGTGAAGATGTGTTTCACGCGATCGCTGATGCGCTCCACGACATAGCCCGCGTATTCGGCAAATGCTTTCGCGGTTTCGCGCGACCTCCAGCCGCCATGGCGATCCTGAAGCGCCTGCGGAAGGTCCCAATGATAAAGCGTGACGTATGGTTCGATGCCGACGGCTAAGAGCTCGTCGAGAAGCCGATTGTAAAAATCCAACCCCTTTGGATTGGGCGCTCCACTGCCTTCCGGGAAGATCCGAGGCCAGGCGATCGAAAAGCGATAGGCCTTTGCGCCGAGTTCGCGGACGAGTTGGACGTCCTCTTTGTAGCGGTGGTAATGGTTGACGGCGACATCCGCGTTGCTTCGATCCACGATCTTGCCATCAAGATGGGTGTAACGGTCCCAGATCGAGGAGCCTCGCCCGTCTTCGTTGACGGCGCCTTCGATCTGATAGGCGGAAGTGGCCGTTCCCCACACAAAGCCTTTCGGAAAGGGGCTGAGGCTTCGCTTCGGCAGCTTGGAGGTTTCGTTTGCATTGCCCCCGATGGCTTCGGCAGGTTTGGTCGAGAGGCCGAGCGCCGACCAGCCTGCCATCGCGGCAAAGCGGCGGCGAGATAATCCGTTAAACAGCATGACGTCACTTGTTGTTAAAGGAGAGGGGCCCCATTGTTGGCAGCGCGACAAATTTGCTATCACCATTTTTAGCGTCGCG
>DATGJS010000034.1:0-5297 GCA_035295025.1 Bradyrhizobium sp. | reverse complement strand
CCCCCTGTAACAGCCGCTTCATCGTTGAAAGCTCGACGAACTGGCAGGAAGACACGTTGCGATAGGTCAGCGTCGAATGCGCGGCTGTACCCCTTGCGAAACTTCGCCAATTATCGCGGCCGGTCGAGGGCATACCGCAATTGATGACGATCCGGCTTGTTCCGGAAGACAATTCAAACGCAAGGCAGCCGGCATGGGCGTCGTGGCTGACGCTGGACGGCGGCGCCGGCCCGGCGTCCATGATGACGGTGGTATTGCCGGCGTCCAGCCGCTGAAATCCTGAGTGCGACATGTTGGCCATCGGCGCGCCATGGGCATCGTCATAGGCGAGCAAGGTCGCAAGCACGTCGGATGGCGTGCCGCTCATGCCGTTGAAGAGTGCGAAATTGCCGTCGCCATGCCGAAAGAAGCGCAACATCGGCATCATGCGGTCGATGGCGTTTAACAAAGCGGGGGGTGGGGCGATATTCCGTGCCGCGAAGGTTTGGCGCAATGGCAGCAGGTCTGTCAAAAGTTCCACGAGCGCGCCGGGATTGCGCGATATGTGTCCGCCGTCGGGCAGGATTTGCCGCTGCAATTCCTCGGAGAGCCGGCGCGCGGCCGTGCGAATGTGCGGCGCCTGGTTGGCAAGGCAGAGCGCGCCATAGCAAAGGGCGATCAACACTTGCAGCCGCGGCACGCCGTCGGCGGCATCGACCACGGCGCAACGCAAATAGCGGATTTCGCGGGTCAGGCCGCGCAAATAACGGCGATAGAATTTACCGTCGGCCTCGCCGAGAACGAGGGGGGCCTGCGACAATAACGAGATCGTGCGGCGTGCCAAAACATCGGCGCGGCGCGCCACCGGCCGCCTGGAATTCGGATTTGAAAGCCAGTCATCGACCAAAGCGCGCGCGTTGGCACGGGTGATCGCGGTATCGGCGGCGCGCAAATGCCGAAGCCATCCGAAGCCGAGCAGCGCGGCTTCCCAATCGTCCGACGGCGGTTCAAGTCCGAAAATCGACCGTCCGTGACAGGTGACGATCTTGCCCGCGAAAACGAAGCGGCCGGCATAAATTTCGGCGGCGCGGGTGGCGTCCGCGGTGCGCAAATCATGCGGGGCGATGATGAGACGATCGGTTCGGCCGGGCCAAAGCCGGGACAACGCGACCGAGCCGCCACTTGCGCGCGCCATCAACTGGCGGGCAATGCGGCTTAAGATCAGCGTCGAAATATGTCTGCGTTGAGCGGCCGACACGCCTTGCCTTGATTGGAGGATTTTCTCCGATTCCTTTTAATCCGGAAATGCCGGTCACGACACCATCTTGAGCCGGAAATGACCTGAAATCAGGGTTTAGGCACCGCTGAAGTTCAATCGCGTCGCACGGGAGCTCCGAATTCCGACGTTTGCGAATGATCACGGCGGGCTCTCATGCGACCTTTGGAATCAAACGACCACCAGCCGCGCCGCATAAAAGCCGTCAAGACCGCCGAGTCGCGGGTCTTGATGAGGCAGATGGCAGGGCAGCGTGCGCAAATCGCCATCTTCCGTCAGGATTTCGCTTAAGCCCGCGACTTCGCCCGCCTCGATCGGCAAACGCCGGACCGCGGTTTCGGATTGGAGCAGTTCCGATATCGCGAGCTCGCCCTCCTCGGGTTCCAGCGAACAGGTGCAATAGATCAACATCCCGCCCGGTTTCAGCGCGGCGAGGGCTTTGCGCAAGAGGCGCCTTTGGGTCGCCGCCAGCGGAGCGATGTCGGATTCCTGCCGCAGCCAACCGATATCGGGATGACGGCGGATGGTACCGGTGGAGGTGCACGGCGCATCGATCAAAATCCCATCAAATCTGTCGTCATCATATTGGTCGAGCCATTCGGCGCCGTCGGCGACCACCAGTTCCGCCTCCAGCGACAACCGCGCCAGATTGTCGCGCAACCGCGCCATGCGGTTCGGCGAACGGTCGAGCGCGGTCACCCGCGCGCCGCCATGGGCAAGTTGCGCGGTCTTGCCGCCGGGGGCGGCACAGAGGTCGACGATTTTCTTATTCCTGATGTCGCCAAACAAGCGCGCGGGCAACGCGGCGGCGGCGTCCTGGACCCACCATTGGCCCTCGGAAAAACCCGGCAGCATGGTCACCGAACCCTGCAACAAAGTCCGCACGGTTCCGGTGGACAGCGTTTCGCCATGCAACCGCGTGGCCCAGGGTGCGGGGTCGTGTTTTACCGTGATGTCGAGCGAGGGTTCTTGGGTAAGGGCGGCCGCGATCTCGCGTGCGCGGATCTCGCCATAATGGGCGATCCAGCGAGCCATGAGCCATGGTGGAATGTCGAGATTTTTCGAGGCTACCTCGTCGATCAGCGGCTGGCCCTCGCGCGCGCAGCGGCGCAGCACGGCATTGACGAGACCGGCATATTTTGCGGCCCGCCGGTCCGATTGCACCAATCGCACCGACAAATCGACCGCGGCATGGTTGGGCACATCCATCCAAAGGATCTGCGCGGCTCCGATCAAAAGCGCGCTTTGCGCGCGCGGCGCATCGGTCGGAATGCCGCGATCGAGCAACCGCGAAAGAAGGTGACCGAGGGTTCCCAAGCGCCGCAGGACCGTGGCGACCAACCGCCGCATCAGCGCGCGGTCGCGATCGGAAAGGCTTTTCAATCCGGGATGGGCGGTCGCGCCGTCGAGCTGCTCGTCGAGCGCGCGGTGCTTGTGCAGGACGCCATCGAGAATATCGGCCGCAATCCGCCGCGCCGTGAGGCCGGGCACTTCCGTGGGCAAAGCAAATCGTTGTTGAGGCATAAAGCGGGAACATCTTGCGTGAGGGTGTGGCAATTCGCATTTCAGCGTCCTGCCGACAGGCGATAGGAATCGCTTTGGCATCAGAATATGCCAAATGTAAGAATCGGCCATATGACGTCATGGGCTGTCGTCGAAGGGATGGTTTGCAAGTTTGACCAGGATGGAATGTCCAACAGATGGATGTTGTCGATGACGGATGATCCTTTACGGCCGCCCGCGGCCGCACCTTCACCGAAACGCAAAGTCCTTTCGCCCGCGGCCGAGCGCGCGCTCGCCGAGGCGCAAGCCCGGCGACAAGCGGCGGAGGCTTCCGCAACATCCCGGCCGAAAGAGCTTCAAGGCCCCACCGGGCCCGAGCCGACCCGATACGGCGATTGGGAAAATAAAGGCATCGCCTCGGATTTTTAAGGCGCGACGAGATTTGGATAAATCGTCATCGCGCTTTAATTCTTTGTTTGAGCAGGATCTTTTCGGAAAACCGCTTCACACTTTTCCGGATCATGCTCCAGGACTCAGCGGGTCACCATCACGGTGGTGCCGACCGAAACGCGCTCATACAGGTCGGTAATATCCGGATTGAGCATGCGGATGCAGCCATAGGACACGAAGCCGCCGACCGAACCCGGCACATTGGTGCCGTGGATGGCGTATTCGCCGCCCGCCAGCGTCATCGCGGCTACGCCCATCGGATTGCGTGGCGAGCCGCCGGGAATGACGTCGGGCAGTTCGGGCTTGTCGCGCTTCACCTCGGACGGCGGCGACCAGGCCGGATTTCGATATTTGCCGCTGATCCGCGTCGTGCCTGCCCATTGCTTGCCGGATTTGCCGACGCCGACGGGGTAACGCATCGCATGGCCCGAATCGAGGATGAGATAGAGGCGGCGCTCATTGGTTTTCACCACGATCGTACCCGGCGAATAATCGCCGCTGACGCCGACCAGTTCAGGGCGCGCCTGCGCGGTCCCGCCCGCCAGAAGGGCGATGCCGATCGTGGCCGCCGCCACCGCAATCCTCACAACCATTAATCTCTCCAATATCTCGCTCAGTCGCTTGCCTCGGCGGTGAACTCCTCCGGCACGGCTTTTCCGTTGGGGCTTACCGTCAAATTTAACCGCATCCCTTAACCGTGTGCTTGCCATGGGGCCGCGCCGGCGGGGGTTTTCGGGAAGCAAGAAAGGAAATGTTCGAATTAAAGTAAATGACCGGAAAACCACACTCTCGGGAGAAATTCGTAAAGCCAAACGATCAGGTGAATGACAAGGGCGTGAGGGGGAGTTTACGCGCCCATTTTGTGAGGAACCATCACTCCCCCGCGCGATTCGCGCTCCCCTCATTCCTTTGTCGCGCGCGGTCTGACGCTTGTCATGGAATGATGAAGATGGTGATGATTCCAGGCGCGAGTCAAATAAACGCGCGGTCCGCGTGAATAAGCGGCGGCGCCGCGCGCGTTTTGCGTAAAACCTCATCAGCGCGCGGGCTCCAGCCGAAGGCCGGGTTAACTTTTTTTGTTGAGACGGCGGGCGACCAGATCCTCCACGACCGCGGGATCGGCGAGCGTCGAGGTGTCGCCCAGGCTTCCCGGCTCGTCTTCGGCGATCTTGCGCAGGATACGGCGCATGATTTTGCCGGAGCGGGTTTTGGGCAACCCTGGCGCAAACTGAATATGATCGGGTGAGGCGATCGGGCCGATTTCCTTGCGCACCCACGCCACCAATTCCTTGCGCAGCTCCTCGCTCGGCTCGGCCCCCGCCATCAGCGTGACATAGGCGTAGATGCCCTGCCCCTTGATGTCGTGCGGATAGCCGACCACGGCGGCTTCCGACACTTTGACATGCGCGACCAGGGAACTTTCGACCTCGGCGGTGCCCATGCGATGGCCGGAGACATTGATCACGTCATCGACACGGCCGGTGATCCAGTAATAGCCGTCGGCGTCGCGCCGGCACCCGTCGCCGGTGAAATATTTACCTTTATAAGTCGAGAAATAAGTCTGTTCGAAGCGCGCGTGATCGCCATAGACGGTACGCATCTGGCCGGGCCAGGATTTGACGAGACAGAGATTGCCCCGGCATTCGCCCTCAAGCTCCTTGCCGTCGGCATCGACGATTTGTGGCACCACGCCGAAAAAGGGCCGCGTGGCCGAGCCGGGCTTGAGCTTGGTGGCGCCAGGCAGCGGTGTAATCAAAATGCCGCCGGTCTCGGTCTGCCACCAGGTGTCGACGATCGGGCAGCGGCCATTGCCGACCACGCGGTGATACCATTCCCACGCTTCGGGGTTGATGGGTTCGCCGACACTGCCGAGCAAGCGGAGAGAGGCGCGCGAGGTCTTGGTCACGGGCGCATCGCCCGCCTGCATCAGCGCGCGGATCGCGGTCGGCGCGGTGTAGAAAATATTGACCTTGTGTTTGTCGATGACGTTCCAAAACCGCGAATTATCGGGGTAATTCGGCACGCCTTCGAACATCAGCGTGGTCGCGCCATTCGCCAACGGCCCATAGAGAATGTAGCTGTGGCCGGT
>DATGJS010000033.1:0-4827 GCA_035295025.1 Bradyrhizobium sp. | reverse complement strand
CCGCAACTACCCGCTTCCGAAGATCCAAAGAATAAGGCTTGCCCATCCATGCTGGCCTCCAGCCCAGCCAGCATGGTGAATCAGAAATGCCCTGATTTGGGAATCCCAAATCGATTCAAGTTAACTTCATCCCGCTTTAGGTGCAGCAACTAAGCGGCTTGGGGGCGCGCATGACGAACCTTACATTCCTCGGCCTCGCAGAAAGAGTTCTCCAGGAGGAGAAGCGACCTCTATCGCCATCCGAAATTTGGAAGGTAGCCTTAAAGCAAGGTTACGAGACGATGCTAAAGGCCAGGCAGGGGAAAACTCCGGGAGCCACTCTATACTCAGCAATTTTTACGGACGCTCGCCAAAATCCCGATACTATCTTTGTAAAGTTTGGTGATCGGCCAGCCCGCTATTACTTGAAAGAGTTGGCTTCGAAGCAGAAATCGGCAGAGCTAGAACAGGCAGCGCTGGTCGATGCTGCTGTGCCAGGAAAGTACTCCTTTAAGGAGAGTCAGCTTCATCCCTTTCTTGCCCGGTTCATACACACTCAATTCAGCGCACTTTCGAAAACGATTCGGCATACCACGTCGAAGAAGAATGAATTTGGTGAGTGGGTGCACCCAGATATGATCGGCGTCTACTATCCAGAGTGGAGGGACGAGGTCGTTACCTTCAGCCAATTAACTGGGGGCTTTGCTGCCAAGCTTTACTCGTTCGAAATTAAGAAGGAATTGTCATTTTCAAACCTTCGCGAATCATTCTTTCAGGCAGTTTCTAATTCCTCTTTCGCTCATGAGGGATATTTGGTTGCCGCCGATATATCAACCGACGAAGATTTCCGGAGCGAGCTTCGGCGACTCTCGGCATCGTTTGGTATCGGGATAATTAGAATCGACATTGAAGAAGCGGATTCGTCCGAAGTTCTCGTTCCGGCGCGCGAACGAGAGAGCATTGATTGGGACGCGCTTAACAAGGTGACCATGAATAAGGATGTGCAATATCTACTCAAAAGAATTAGCAACGATCTCAAGACCAAAGAGCCTAGAAAAGAAGAATACGATAAAATTCTTGAGGCAGATGACCTTCTAAAGACCATTTCGAGATAGCTGCCGAACGACTCGTTGAGTTTACGGGTCCCGAGAATTGCAATCGGGCAATCATCGCTCCCGATCCTTGAACTTTAGTCCGTCACATGTTACGTTCTCTCCATGGCAACCACCCCGAAAAAGTCAAAGCCTCGCACCCCCCAACAGCGCATGGCTTCGCGGCGCGAGCGGCTGCGCGCGCAAGGCCTGCGGCCGGTGCAACATTGGGTGCCGGATTTGCGGAATCCCAGGATTCGGGCCGATCTGCGCCGCCAGGCAAAACTGATGGCACGGCATCCGGAGAACGATGCCATCGATGCCTGGAATGAAGCGGCCTACGATTGGGACGCCTGGAAGTGAGGCGCGGCGATGTCGTGCTGGTGGTGGTTCCAAGCGAGTTAGGACGGCCAAGACCCGGCGTGATCGTGCAAGCCGATGAATTCAATGATGGGCTTTCGACGGTCTTCATCTGTCCCATTTCATCAGATCTTCAGGAAGACTTGCCGCTCAGGCCAATGATCGAAGCCAAACCGTCAAACGGCCTTCGCCTTCGCTCGCAGATCATGACGGACAAGATGATCGCTCTGCGCCAAGATCGAGTTCGGCGCGTCATCGGCCGCATCGACGCGGAAACATCCGAGCAACTCGATCGTGCGCTCCTCGTCGTGCTCGGATTGGCGCGATAAGAAGCATGCAGCCCGCGCATCGCTTATCTCCTCGCGCCCATCTTGATCCGCGCCGCGAGATGAACCACCATGGCCCTAATTGATCACCCGATAAAGGGCTCAAGGAAACGCCATGAACAAGCCCGAAGCTCCGCATATCGCCTCGAATGTCGCATCCAGCCTCGTCGAACGCGCCAAGGCGTTGGCGCCCCTCATTACGGCAGAGGCCGACGAGATCGAGCGGACGCGGCGCCTGACGCCGAAAGTGGTCTCGGCTCTGGTCGAAAACGGGCTCTATCGCTCGCTCTTGCCCAAAAGCATCGGCGGGTTCGAGTCGCCGCCGGCCGTTTTCATGCAGATGCTGGAGGAAATCGCCAAAGCCGACGCCTCCACCGCCTGGTGCCTCGGTCAATGTTCCGTCTGTGCCATGACGGCGGCCTATCTCGACGCGGACGTGGCGCGCCAGATCTTCGGCAAGCCTGCCGACATCCTCGCCTGGGGCGCCATCGCCCACGATGTTCAGGTAGTGCCCGGCGGCTATCGGATCAGCGCGCGGTGGGATTTCGCCAGCGGCTCGCGCCAGGCCAACTGGCTCGGGGCCCATGTCCAGGTTCTCGAAGCCGATGGGACGCGGCGAATGAAGCGGAACGGCACACCCGAAATCCGCACCATTGTCTTCCCCGCATCGAGTGCCACCATGCACGATGTCTGGAATGTCGTCGGGCTGTGCGGCACCGGCACCGATTCCTATTCGGTCGAGAACCTGTTCATCCCGGAGAATTTCGCAGCCTTGCGCGACGACTTCTCGGCGCTGCGCGAGAAAAGTCCGCTTTACGGGATCACAACCTACACCATGTTCGGACTTGGCTTTGGCGCCATCTCGCTCGGCGTTGCCCGTGCGACGCTGGACGCGGCGATTGAACTTTCCCGCAAGAAGCATTCGGTCGGTCTCACGGCGATGAAGGACAACAGCGCCGTTCAAGGCCTGATCGGCCGCACCGAAGCCAAGCTGCGCGCGGCCCGCAGCTACCACTTTTCGACCGCCGCGGAAGCCTGGCAGGAATTGCTCGATACCGGCCGGCTCTCCGAAGAACGCCGGGCAGCCATTCGTCTTTCCGCGACCTGGACCATTCATCAGGCCGCTGAGGTGGTCGATACCGCCTATCACATGGCCGGCGCCACCGCCGTGTTCAAGGCAAACCCGTTCGAGCGGCGCTTCCGCGACATGCATGCGATTGCCCAGCAAATCCAGGCTCGCGACACCCATTATGAGGATGTCGGCAAGATGATCCTGACCAACAGCGCAATCCCGCGCGGGCCGACCATTTAAGCCATGGCCGAAGCCTTTTTACTATCCCGTTAAGGTTGTATCATCTGGCGCCTGACGTCCTCGCGTGCAGCGCGTTTCCTCTCCAAATCAATGAGTTATTAAGTACTTTCTGGGAGCTTCGAGTTCACTCTCGGGAGGCCCCAGCGTTCCATGTTCAAGCTTCGATCCATTGCGGCCCGCCTGATGCTCGCGATTTCGCTCACGGTGGCGGCGGCCTGCGGAATTCTCGGAACATTCTCGATTCTCCAGGAACGCGCGTTGACGCGGCTCGCGCTCGATCAACAGCTCAAGCTGCAATATGACAGCGTGATGGCCACCATCGACTATGAGGGGCGCGCCGGACTTGCCGTCAGCGCCTTTATCGCCAATTTACCGCCGGTCGCCGAGGCAGTCGCCAAGGGCGATCGCGACGCGCTTGAGCTTTTGCAGGCGCCGTTCGCCGCGATCAAGGCGCAAGGGATATCGCTGATCAGCTTCCACGCGCCGCCGGCGACGGTGTTCTACCGCGTTCACGATCCGAAAAAATTCGGTGAGGATATCTCGTCCCGGCGCAGTACGGTGGTCGAGGCGAACAAGCTAGGCAAGCCGATCGTCGGCGTCGAAACCGGGCGGGACTCGCTGAGCGTTTTCGCCATGACGCCGATCATGCGCGAGGGAAAAAGTCTTGCCGTCGCCGATGTCGGCATCTCCTTCGGTAAAAATTTCGTCGATAGCGTCAAGCGGCGTTTCGGCGTCGATCTCGCGGTACATCGCTTTGACGACAAGCAGTTTATCAATATCGGATCGACCTTCGCCGAAAAATCGCTGGCCAGCCAGGCCGAACTCAAGAGCGCCTTCGAGGGCAATGTGCTGCGCCGCGACGACACGCTGAATGATCATCCGGTCGCGCTTTATCTCGGGCAAATCAAAAACTACACCGGACAGCCGGTGGCGGTGATCGAATTGGTCAAGGACACCACCGAATATGAGGCCGCCGCGGCAAGCTCGCAACGCACGCTGATTTTCGGCACGATTGCCATTTTGCTTGCCGCCGCGGGCCTTGCCTTCCTGCTCGGCCGCGGCATGTCGCGCCCCTTGGTGGCGATCACGACCGTCATGAACCAGCTTTCGAGCGGCGACACCGAAGTGACGATTCCCGGCGGCGAGCGCAAGGACGAGCTCGGCACCATGGCCGGCGCGGTGGATGTGTTTCGCCGCAACATGATCGAAACGCACACCTTGCGCGAGGAACAGGAAGCCGCCAAACGCGAGAGCGAATTGGAAAAGAGCGCGCTGCAACGACGCATGGCGGACCGCTTCGAAGCCGACGTCAAGAGCGTGGTGGGAGCGGTGGCGCGGGCGACGGAAGACATGAAGCGCGCCGCGGCGGAGATTACCGCCAGCGTCAGCGGAACCTCGGCGCAGGCCACCGCGGCCGCCGCCGCCTCCGAACAAGCTTCCTCCAGCGTCAACACGGTTGCCGCCGCGACGGAGGAACTCGCTTCATCCGTCGCGGAAATCGGGCGGCAGGTCACGCATTCCAGCAGGGTCGCCGATGCCGCCGTGAGCAAGGCCGGAAAAACCAACGAGATGGTCAGCAGCCTTGCCGCCGCCGGCGATAAAATCGGCGACGTGCTTCGCCTGATCAGCGCGATTGCCGGACAGACCAATTTGTTGGCGCTCAACGCCACCATCGAGGCCGCGCGGGCCGGGGAAGCCGGCAGGGGCTTTGCGGTGGTGGCCTCCGAGGTCAAGGAACTTGCGAGTCAGACCGCAAAGG
>DATGJS010000032.1:0-2263 GCA_035295025.1 Bradyrhizobium sp. | reverse complement strand
TGGCTTTTTGCATGTGCTATGCCGGGGTCGATTTAGATGGAAGCGACAGGTGAGTTACGGTCATCCTGTCAGGCAGCGGTTTGCGCCAGCAGCTTCGGGATGCGGATCAGGTTGTAGGCTGCGACCGCGAAGGTGAAGACGGCGTCCGCTCTGCCGCCAAGCTCATGACCCAGAACAAGGCGCGGCGCGCGGCGCGCGCCACCGAAAGCAAGGTTTCAAATATGACCATCAATGATGACGACTATGGTGACGCCTTCAAGAAAGCGAAGGATGAACACGATGAACGACGGCAAGGTGACACCGAGGCCAAGCGTTTGCAGGCGGAAGCCGATGCAGACATTGCCGTATTGAGCGATGTGCTGCTGTCGCAACTCCAAACCGCCGCCCAGAAATTGGGTCCGCTCGGCGGCAGTATAGATATTAGGCAGTACGGTCGTACCGGAAAATTGCTACGGCCCGCGTCGGTTGGTTTCCGCATAACCGATCAGCAAGATCACCAAGATCAGCCGGACTATAAAAAGGGCCACCAAAGCCGCGCTTATTTGATTGTTTCACAAGGGGGAATGGTCACCGTCACGAGCGGCGACGGTTTCGACCCGAAGACAGGCCAGCCTCGCCAACCCAATGATGTAAGTAAGGAGGTCGGTATCCAGCGACGCAATGACGTCACGATCGAGAATGTCAAGAAGCTAATCTTGCGCGCGATCGAAGAATACCGAAACGATCGCGACGGCGCCTCTTAATAAAAGAGCCCCACCGAGCGAATGATGGGGTGAGTCTGCGCCGGAACGAGCGTCCGCCGCCGCTCGAATTTTACATTTCCGGCGAGGGCTCTCTTAAACCGGAAATACCAGACTGGCGCCGCTGTCCGTCCCCAAGGTGGACAAATCACTCGCCCCGGTCGCGGCCGGGGCTTTTCTTTAGTTGGTAAGATGGGGCGCAGGCTTTTCCGGCAGCACTATGGGTTCGGTAGAAATTGCCACGAATTGCAGTTCTCTTGAAAATTCGTCCTTCAGGCCAGGGTGCGAGCTTTAGTTGTTGAAAGCACGCGGGAGACGACCATGTGGCAGATACTTCTGATCCCATTGTCAATTGTTCTGTTAGTGAGCACGCTCCTCCCCTCCTTGCGCGACCCAGCGCGATCAAAGAAACCTTCGAGGGAGCCCGAGGGATTAAAGATTATATATCCGAGACCCATCGCCCCTTTAAGCCGCAAATAAAACGCCCCGCCGTTTGAGCGACAGGGGTTAAGGAGCCTTGAGGGCTGCGGGCGCCGCCAAGGCCCGCCGCGTGACAGAGGCTAGGGCACTCCTTCACGAAGAAGAGTGAAAGGATTTTTACCGCCAGCCTTCCGCCAATCGGTCTTGCGCACCAAAGAAATGGCCCCGCGCTGGTGAGCGGGGCCAAACTCCAAACGTTAACGATGCGGTTTTGTTGGATCGCTCAGTAGCAAGGCGGATTGGGATAATCCCCGCACGCTGCGCTGTTGTAGTAGGAGCCTGCGGCCGCCGCACCGAGGGCGGCGGCGCCGACCGCTGCAGCCCCTACGCCCACACCGGGGCGCCAGTATCCGCGCCGATACGCGTAGCCTCCGTGATAGCCATAACGGCCGCGGTTGCCGTAATGACCGACGTGACCGACGCCGCGGGCGCCTCCACGAAACGCCAGAGCGTCAGTGGAGAGTGACGCCACGCCCAAGACGAGCGCGGCGGCTGCGGCGATGATGGTTCGAGATGACATGCTTCGAGATGACATGGGGGATTCCCTCAAGGTTGGCCCAGCCCGGCACCAAGACGCCAATGGAATCGGCCCCGTCGATGTTCCGTCATGAGCCGCCGCAACGTAGAACACAGTAAAGAAATCGTTTGTCGGACCACCGCATTCCGGCGGGCTAGTGGAGCGGATTTAACATTCGCATGATGGGGCGCCGAAACGGGATGCGAATGTTAGAATCGGACCACTAGGTTGTGCCTGCGCAACCGCACGACCTGGAACGGCCCGCAAGGCAGGGGCCTGCTTGTTCGGATGATCCGATTGCGCAACATTGCTATCCTTTGATCGGAACCGGCCGGGCCCACGGGGATACTAGACGGATGCACCAATTCGCTCATCGCGCGCGCCGGACGATGGCATGCTTGCCGGTCGCCGCTGCGCTCTCGCTCGCCCTCACACGGTTTGCGGCGGCCAATGGCGTCGAGGACTTTTATCGTGGCCGCACCCTCACCGTGCTGATCTCCTACAGCGTCGGCGGCGGCTACGATCT
>DATGJS010000031.1:0-3683 GCA_035295025.1 Bradyrhizobium sp. | reverse complement strand
GGGCTTTTTGCGCCCGCAATGCTTCCGGGCCGCATGCGAGAAGTGCCTCGATCGTGGTTTCGATCGCCGCATCCAGGCCGCCCTCGGGCGCGACCCTATCGACCAATCCCCACGCCAAAGCGGTTGCTGCATCGATATTTTCAGCCGTCATGATCAGCCAGCGCGCGCGGCCCCAGCCGATCAGGCGCGGCAGCAGCGCGGCGTGGATGACGGAGGGAATGCCGACCTTGACTTCCGGCATGCCGAATTTCGCATCATGTGCCGCGATGCGGAAGTCGCAAGCCGCGGCCACCTCCAACCCGCCGCCCAGGCACCAGCCGGGAAGCCTTGCGATCACGGGGGCGGGAAACCTTCGCACCGCCTCGCACAGATCGCGCAGGCCGGTGATAAATTTTTCGGCCGCGGCCTGGTCGAGTGTCGCCATCTCCTTGATGTCGGCGCCGCCGATCATGCTCTTTTGGCTTTCGCCCGCCAGAATCAGTGCGCGAATTTGCCGATCGGATGCGAGTGCATCGAGCCCCTCGCGCACGTCTCGGATAGCCGCCGACCCCAAAATATTGAGCGGGCCGGCGCCGCAGATCGTCAGGCGCGCGACGCCGCGTGGATCGCAATCGACGCCGCAATGGGGATTGAGCATGCGCATGAAGACCTCGCCATTGGTATTTACGGAAAGACCCATGCAGTTCCCGGTAAAATCGGCGGCTGTCAAGGTCCCCAGTCGCGAATGGGTTCCCGGCAGGCGAGCGGTGACGGCGGAACTCATATCAGAGCGAAATAAATGCAGTATTTCGCGCCGCCGAATGCTAAGTACCAAACCAGTGCTATTATATGACTTAAAACATACTATGGGTGCGCCATGCGGTATTCCAGGGAACATAAGGTCCAGACGCACGCGAGAATTGTAAGTAAAGCATCCGTCAAGCTTCGCGAGAAGGGAGCCCATGGAATAGGCTTGGCTGACCTGATGAGAGACGCGGGTCTCACCCATGGCGGGTTTTATGCGCATTTCGACTCGCGTGAGAGCCTGATGATCGAGGCATTTACGCATGCGATGGATCGCTCCACGGCGTGTTGGCAAAAAATGTCGAAGGAGACGCCGCCGGAAAAGCGGTTTTCGAAGATTGTGAGCGGTTACCTTACGCCCGCCCATCGCGACGACCCCGGGCATGGCTGCGCGGTGCCGGCGCTGGGGGCGGAAATCGCCCGCGAAAGCACCAAGACGCGAAGGGTGTTTTCGGGCCGGATGGAGCGGATGATCGAGATGCTCACCGAACAATTTCCCGGCATGCCGCGCAAGGCCGCGCGAAAGCACGCGATCGCCGCGATGGCGACGATGGTCGGAGGGGTGGTCATGGCCCGCATCGCCGGCAGCGGCGAATTATCAGACGAAATTCTCGGCGCCGGCCGCGATGCGGTGCTCGGCCAGGCAAAGCCGCTGCCCAAGAAGGTGCTCAAAAGGCCCCGCCTGTCGGCGTAAGACGGATAGGCCATTTACGACCGTGGTCGCAGGTGGTTCGAAAACACTGGCCTTCCATCGATTTCGCAAATCGGTTGCGTGCCGAAAAGCCCTTTCCAAACCCGCTAAAGCCTGCAAGATGCCAGTGAAGTGGATTTGACATTCGCTACTCCATGGCGGCGAGTTCGCATAGCGAATGTCAGAGCCGGGACACTAAAGCGCGATGAGATTTGGTTGAATCGTCATCGCGCTTTAATTCTTTGTTTGAGCATGATCTTTTCGGAAAACCGCTTCACACTTTTCCGGATCATGCTCTAGCCAAAATCGGCAGTCAGATCTCCTGGAGGAACGCATGCGTGTGATCGGGCATTTTATCGGCGGCCGCGAGGTCAAGGGTACTTCGGGCCGCTTTGCGGACGTTTTTGAACCGATGACCGGCGACGTTCAGGCCCAGGTGGCGCTGGCCTCCAAGGCCGAGTTGCGCGGCGCGGTCGAGAATGCCAAGGCCGCCCAACGCGAATGGGGGGCAACCAATCCGCAGCGCCGCGCGCGGGTGATGATGAAGTTCCTTGAACTCGCGCAGCGCGATTACGACAAGCTCGCCGATATTCTCGCTCGCGAACACGGCAAGACCGTTCCGGATGCGAAGGGCGACATTCAGCGCGGCCTGGAGGTCGTGGAGTTTGCCATTGGCATTCCGCATTTGATGAAGGGCGAATATACCGAAGGCGCGGGCCCGGGCATCGACATCTATTCGATCCGCCAGCCGCTCGGCGTGGTCGCCGGCATCACCCCATTCAATTTCCCGGCGATGATTCCGATGTGGAAATTTGCGCCCGCGATCGCGTGCGGTAATGCCTTCATCCTCAAGCCCTCCGAGCGCGACCCCGGCGTACCGATGATGCTCGCACAGTTGATGATCGAGGCGGGCCTGCCGCCTGGCATCCTCAATGTCGTCAACGGTGACAAGGAGGCGGTCGATGCGATCCTGGACGACCCCGACATCAAGGCCGTGGGTTTCGTCGGCTCCTCGCCGATCGCGCAATATATCTACGAGCGCGCGGCGGCGAGCGGCAAGCGCTGCCAATGCTTCGGCGGCGCCAAGAACCACGCCATCGTGATGCCGGATGCCGACATGGATCAAGCGGTGGATGCCTTGATCGGCGCCGGCTATGGCTCCGCCGGTGAGCGCTGCATGGCGGTTTCGGTCGCCGTTCCCGTCGGCAAGACCACCGCCGATCGCTTGATGGAAAAGCTGATTCCGCGGGTTGAAAGCTTGAAGATCGGAACCTCGATCGATCCTTCCGCCGATTACGGCCCACTGGTGACCAAAGAGGCGCTCGATCGCGTCAAAAATTATGTCGAGATCGGCATCAAGGAAGGCGCAACGCTGGCGGTCGATGGCCGTGGTTTCAAAATGCAGGGTTACGAAAAGGGCTTCTACATGGGTGGTTGTCTGTTCGACAACGTGACCAAGGATATGCGAATCTACAAGGAAGAGATTTTCGGCCCCGTGCTGTCGGTGGTGCGCGCCAAGGATTATGCGGAGGCGCTCGCGCTGCCGTCGGAGCACGATTATGGCAACGGCGTTGCGATCTTCACCCGCGACGGCGATGCCGCGCGCGATTTCGCTGCACGCGTCAATGTCGGCATGGTCGGCATCAACGTGCCGATCCCGGTGCCGATCGCCTATTACACCTTTGGCGGTTGGAAAAAATCAGGCTTCGGCGATCTCAACCAGCACGGACCCGATTCGATCCGCTTCTACACCAAAACCAAGACGGTGACCTCACGTTGGCCGTCTGGTGTGAAGGAAGGCGCTGAGTTTTCGATTCCGACGATGAACTGAGCCAACCCAGTGTCGTCATTGCGGGCGTAGCGAAGCAATCCAGGAAGGCTCCGTCGGCCTGACACTGGATGCTTCGTCGCTTTGCTCCTCGCAATGACGGTGAGAATAGTTTTGTGGTGCCGGTCTAGGGCCTGTTGAGATTCATCTGGAATGGATGACGGCGGTGGCGAGGTAGATCATAGCCTCGAAACTGGCGTCTGTCTTGTCGCTTCGCATAGCTATGCGTTTGAATTCCTAAGTTTGCCGAAGAAGTTCTCGATCAGGTGGCGCCATTTGTAAATCTCCTTGTCGATATCGAGAGGTTTGGAGCGCCTTTGATGCTGCGAGATGACGATCTTCGCCTTGCGTTCGTTCATGTCTTCGATGATCCAGTTGGAA
>DATGJS010000030.1:0-2369 GCA_035295025.1 Bradyrhizobium sp. | reverse complement strand
AATGGTGCCGGCTGAGGGGCGCAATTGTCCGGTCAATTGGCTGATCAGCGTGGTCTTGCCCGCGCCGTTCGGCCCGATGATCGCATGCAATTCGCCGCGCGCGATATCGAGCGAGAGGTGATCGGTCGCAACGATACCGCCAAACCGCCGGACCAGATTCTCGACACGGAGCAGGGGTTCAGACACGGGAAAATCTCCCGACAAGACCCAAGATGCCGCCGCGCCCGAACAGCACGATCAGAAGCAAAAGCGGCCCCATGATCATTGCCCAATATTCGGTGACCTGCGATAGAAATTCTTCAAGAACGAGGTAGACGATGGTGCCGATAACGGGACCGAACAGCGATCCCATGCCCCCTAAGATAACCATCACCATCAGGTCGCCGGACCGGGTCCAATACATTACCGCCGGACTGATGAAATCGGTGTTGTTGGCAAGCAGCGCGCCGGCAAGGCCGCACATCGTGCCTGAAATGACAAAGCACGCGAGCCGGTAACGAGTGGCGGGAAAGCCGATCGCCTGCATGCGCTGCTCGTTCGAGCGCAGGCCCTGCACGACCAGGCCGAAGCGGGAATTGCCGATGCGCCAGACCAGAAAGATCCCGCCGAGCAGGCAGAGGAGACAGAGATAATAGAATTCGACGCGGTTCGACAGATCGACCACGCCGCCGAAGCTCGACCGTTTATAGATCGTCAACCCATCATCGCCGCCATAACGCGAAAGGCTGGAGGCGACGTAATAGGCCATCTGCGCGAAGGCGAGCGTGATCATGATGAAATAAACCCCGCGCGTGCGCAACGACAGCGCGCCGATCGCAAGCGCGAACAGCGCCGAGGCCAATAACGCGACCGGCCATTGCACCAAGCCAGAACCGATGCCCTCGGCGGCCAGAATGCCGACCGCGTAACCGCCGATCCCGAGATAGGCGGCGTGACCGAAGCTCATCATCCCGCCATAGCCCATGATGAGATTGAGGCTGACGGCGGCAAGCGCGAAGATCACGATCCGCGTGAACAGCGTCAGCACAAAGACGTTGCCGGTCAGGTGCGACAATAGCGGCAACAGCAGCAATCCCATAACGGTCAGCGCGGCGAGGAGATGACGAAAATCAAGCGAACGGCTCATCGGCGATTGGCTGGAAACAGCCCCTCCGGCCGCGCCACCAGCACGATCGCCATTAAAAGATAAATCAACATCGAGGACAGCGCCGGCGCCGCGGTCGATGCCGCGGACGAACTTAGGATGTGCCGCAGGAAATCGGGCAGGAAGGCGCGGCCGAGCGTGTCGATCATCCCGACCAGAATGGCGGCGACAAAGGCGCCGCGGATCGAGCCGATGCCGCCGATCACGATGATGACGAAAGCGAGAATGAGAATGTTTTCGCCCATCCCGATCTGGACGGTGAGGATCGGCGCTTGCATCAACCCGGCGAGCCCGGCAAGGGCTGCGCCCAATCCGAACACCAGCGTGTAAAGCAATTTGATGTTGATGCCGAGCGCGCCGATCATTTCGCGATTCGAGGCCCCGGCGCGGATCAACATGCCGATGCGAGTTCGCATCACCACGATATAAAGCATCAGTGCGACCGCGAGCGCGACCGCGATGATGGCGAGCCGATAGGCCGGATAAAACACGCCCGGCACGATCTGCACCGGCACGGTGAGCCAGGCGGGCAACGGCAGCGCAAGACCCGCCGGCCCCCAGATCAACCGCACCATGTCGTTGAAAAACAGAATCAGCCCGAACGTCGCCAGCACGTGATCGAGATGGTCACGGCCATAGAGATGGCGCAACGCCGCGACCTCCAGGACGATGCCGAGCAGCAGCGTCGCGCCGAGCGCAAGCGCGATACCAATTATGAAGTTGCCGCTCCACGCGACAAAAGTCGCGGCGAAATACGCGCCCATCATGTAAAGCGAGCCATGGGCGAGATTGACGAGGTCCATGATGCCGAAGACCAGCGTCAGGCCCGCCGCCAACAGAAAAAGCAAAAGACCGAATTGCAATCCGTTCAAAAATTGTTCGACGACAAGAAGCATGAGGACTTCAGATCATTTGCGGTTGAAACGTTGCATTATTGGATATCAGGGGCCTCATGGTTCGAGACGGCGCTTTGCACCTCCTCACATGAGGAACCTCAAACGTCATCCTGAGGAGCATCGCATATGCGATGCGTCTCGAAGGATGAAGCCCGGCTCGTAATTTATCCCCGATAGCTGCGAAACACGTGCTGGCAGAAAAAAGCAATGGCGCGAACGCCACCGCCGGATCGAAGACGGCCCGCGATCACTTCATCGGACATTTGTCGTGGAAGTGATCCTGGTCGTCCCTCACGATGGCGGCGACGGTCTTGAGCGCGAACTCGCCG
>DATGJS010000029.1:0-3438 GCA_035295025.1 Bradyrhizobium sp. | reverse complement strand
AATCGCTGAGCGCGTCGGCGCCGGCATGCCGAAAACGCTCGCGCAGCCGTTGCCGATGGCCGTGATAATGTGGCGCTTCGCTCGGCGGGTCCTGGGGATCGTCGGTTTCGGTGGACATCGGTCTCACCATGCCGCGCCAAGGCCAGCCTTTGCAACCGGGATTTTGTGATGAGGGGCCGTCGGTTTGATCAGACCGCCAATGGCTTTTCCTTGTGACGCTCCGACAGCGTGAAGATTTCGACGCCGGTCGCAGTCACCCCGACCGAATGCTCGAATTGCGCCGACAGCGAACGGTCGCGCGTCACCGCGGTCCAGCCGTCGGACAAAATCTTCACATGCGGTTTGCCGAGATTGATCATCGGCTCGATGGTGAAGAACATGCCGGGGCGGAGCTGCACGCCTTCGCCGGGCCGGCCGATATGAATGATGTTCGGCTCGTCGTGAAACATGCGCCCCAGCCCGTGACCGCAGAAGTCGCGCACCACGCTCATGCCTTGCGGTTCGACATAGCTTTGAATGGCGTGGCCGATATCGCCGGTGGTGGCCCCACGCTTTACCGCGGCGATGCCGCGCATCATCGCTTCATAGGTCACCTCGATCAGCCGCTCGGCTTTGCGTGCGATCGGCGCGATCGCATACATCCGGCTGGAATCGCCATACCAGCCATCGACGATAAAGGTGACATCGACATTGACGATGTCACCTTCCTTCAATACCCGATCGCCCGGCATGCCGTGGCACACCACATGGTTGATCGAGGTGCAGGTCGAATAACGGTAGCCGCGATACATCAAAGTGGCGGGGTAGGCGCCATGGCCGAAGGCGAAATCACGGACGAAATCGTCGATCCGCGAGGTAGGCAGGCCCGCTTTGACGATGTCGGTCAGCTCGTCCAGGCATTTTGCGACCAGCGCGCCCGCTTTGCGCATGCCGGCAAATCCGCCCGCGCCATGCAGCTTGATCTGTCCCGTTTTGCGCAAGGAGGTATCGGTGGCTTCGACATAGCTCATGAGGATTAGGGTCTCGACGGAAAGGAAAATGGCAAGGCCATTTCAAGGCTAAAAGATCAATTTCAAAGCTAATTTAATGATTGGCGGTCGCAGTGCAAGCGATAGGTGAATGCCTGACGGTGCCTTCGATGGTGGGGAACCGCCTCTGTATCAATTGGAGACTTCCACCGTGGTATCGAGCGGCAGCGCGCCGCCGCGAACGCGGATTTCACGCACCGGATAGGGCACCTTGATGCCCTCGCGCTTGAACGCCTCCCAGAGCGACAGCATGACCTCGCTCTTCACCTGGTCCATGCCGTCGGGATCGGCGATCCAGAACGTCAGCGAAAATTTCATGCCGGCTTCGGTGAATTCGGTGAGGATGCAGTTTGCCGCCTTGGAGGGAATGGCGCGGGGCGCGGTGGCGGCGATATCGGTGGCGAGCTTGCACACTTGTCGCGGGTCGGCGTCATAATTGGTACCGAAATTGACCTTCACCAGCGTGTTTTTGTCGGTGTAGGTCCAGTTGGTGACTTTTTGCGTCACCAGATCCTCGTTCGGGATCAGGAACTCGCGGCCGTCGCCGGCGGCGACCGAGATGTAGCGCGTCTTCATCGCGCTGATGCGCCCCGAACTATCGCCGATGGTGACAAGATCGCCGGGCTTCACCGATTTGTCCGCCAACAGGATGATGCCGCTGACGAAGTTGGCGACGATCTTTTGCAGGCCGATACCGATGCCGACGCCGAGCGCGCCGGAGAATACCGCAAGCGCCGACAAATTGATGCCGACCGCACTGAGCGCAATCGCGATGGTGACGATCAGCAATCCGATCCGGATCATTTTCACCAGCAGCACCTGGATCGACGGCGTCAAATCGGTCGAGCGGTTGATGCGGCTTTCGGCAAAATTGCTGGCGATATTGGTGAGCCAGAGGGCGGCGGCCAATAACAACCCCAGTTTGATCGCCAGCCACGGCGTCAGCCGCAGCCCGCCAAGCACGATCGAGACCGAATCCAGCGCGTCGATGACGGAATCGAGCTGGCCGATGATGCTCAACGCCGCGATCAGCCATGCCGACAGCGATATCAGCTTGACCAAGGACGCGTTGCGAATAACCGAGGTCATGAGCCGGATGATCAGCCAGGCGATCGCGAGTTTGGCCGCCACCACCAGCAGGTAGCTTCGGCTCGGCCAGTCCGAATGGACCATGGCGATGCGCGCGGCAACGATCAACAGCGCAAAGACGACGGTCGAGAAGCTGTTCACCAGCACATGCGCCAGGCGGCGCATCGGCAATGGCCAGCGCATCGCGAACGAGGTCGCATCGAAGCGTGAACGCAATGCCGCGCCGGCCGCAAGGGCCATGCCGGCCGCGATCAGGATCAGGCCGAATTGCAGGTAGAACCAGGGCGAGGACATTTCCGCGCCAACAGGGCGCGCCATTGTCCGCAAATATTCGATGAGGTTGTTCAGGTTCATCGCCAAAAACTCTTATTGTCCTTGAGAAACCACTCCGGCAGGCCGGCTTGATTCGAAGGTTTGCGAGATTTTCACACAACCATTCCATCCGCGCCATCGCCGAGAGGTACGAAAAGAGCGAAAAAAGCCTTACAAACCGGACATCGGGTAGAAATGGGTTGGCGGCGAATCGCAGCGGCGATAAGGATGCCGATGCAAGGAATTGCGAAGAGCCCATGGCCTCTCTCGACTCGGTCAGCATAGCCATCCTGCTTGGCGCGGTGCTCATCATGGCCGGCATTTTGTCGAGCCTGTTGGCGCTGCGCTTCGGCGCGCCGTTGCTGCTGGTGTTTCTGTCGATCGGTGTTCTGGCCGGCGATTCCGGCCCCGGCCGGGTCGCGTTCAGCGATTTGCGAACCACCTATCTCGTGGGCTCGGTGGCGCTGGCGCTCATTCTGTTCGACGGTGGTTTGCGCACGCGCTTCCAGAACATCGGCGCGGTGATTGCGCCCTCGATGGTGCTGGCCACCGCCGGTGTGTTGTTGACGGCGCTGATCACGGCGCCCGTTGCCAGATATATCCTCGATTTGAACTGGACCGAGGCGCTTCTGGCCGGCGCCGTGGTTGCTTCGACCGATGCCGCCGCCGTGTTTTTGCTGGTCCATGCGCAAGGCCTGCGGTTGCGCCCGCGCGTCGGGGCGACGCTGGAGGCGGAATCCGGCACCAACGATCCGTTCGCCGTGTTTCTCACCTTGATGCTGGTCGAACTCATTTCGGTCGGCGGAAGCTCGTTCGCCCATGTTGCGATCGAGCTCGGTCGCGAGGCAATATTTGGCGCGATTGCCGGTGTCGTCGGGGGCAGACTCGTGGTGCTTGCGCTCAACCGCGTGGCCTTGCCGCAAGGGCTCCATGCGCCGTTCGTCTTGACCGCCGCGCTGGTGATTTTCGGTGTGGCGCAGATCGCGCATGCCTCGGGATTTCTAGCGGT
>DATGJS010000028.1:0-4958 GCA_035295025.1 Bradyrhizobium sp. | reverse complement strand
CGGCCAAGCTCGATGCCGACTTCCGCATTGAGAATGTCGCCGGGCAGCGAGATGAAAACGGGACCGGTCGGCGGCGTGGTCGCGACCTTGGCGGCGCGGCGCACGATCCGCGGCAAATCTTCCAGCCGCGTGACCTCGACCGCCCATTTCACCAGCGGCTCGGCCATTCGCACCAGCGGACCGTACAGCAGAGGTTCCATCAAGCCGTGGCCCTGCTCCTGCTGACCGGCGGTCAGAATCATCGGCGTGCCCGTGAACTGCGCATTGTAAAGCGAGCCCATCGCATTGCCCAAGCCCGGCGCGACATGGACGTTGCAGGCGACGAGGCGGCCCGAGGCGCGGCTATAGCCATCGGCGATCGCAACGACGAGGCTTTCCTGCATCGCCATCACATAGGTGAGGTCGGGATGATCCTTCAGCGCATGCATGATCGGCAGTTCGGTGGTGCCGGGATTGCCGAACAGATGCGTGATGCCTTCATCCTTGAGCAATGCAAGGAAAGCCGATCGCCCGGTGATGCGGTTTTTCATACTTCCTCCAACCCACGATCATTGCCGGTTGATATCAAGCTGGCTCCAATTCGCCATAAACCGGATAATCCGTGTAGCCCACGGCCTCGCCGCCATAGAACGTCGCGCGGTTATAGGGCGTGAGCGGAAAGCCGTGTTTGAGGCGATGCGGCAGATCGGGATTGGAAATGAAAATGCGGCCAAAGGCGATGGCGTCGGCATGGCCTTGCGCAACCGCGGCTTCCGCCGTGTCGCCGGTGAACCCGCCGGCCGAAATCAAAATGCCGCGCCAGAGAGGGCGAAACAGCACCATCGCCGACGGCACATCCTGCCAGTTGACTTCGGCGCGGCCGGCTCCGCTCGACCGCGGCTCGATGAAATGCAAGTAGGCCAGCCCCAGCGCGTCGAGCGCTTTAACCACATGCGTATAGAGCGGCATCGGGTCGGCCTCGCCGCTGCCATTGGCGACCCCATAGGGCGACAGGCGAACGCCGACGCGACCCGCCCCCCACACCCCGATCGCGGCTTGGGTGACTTCCAGGAGCAACCGTGCGCGGTTTTCGATGGAGCCGCCATAGCGGTCGGTCCGCAGATTGGTGTGCGATTGCAGGAATTGCTCCAGCAGATAACCATTGGCACCGTGAATTTCGACGCCGTCGAACCCGGCCGCCATGGCGTTCTCGGCTCCCAGCCGAAACGCCTCGACGATCTGCGCGACCTCGCCGGTTTCAAGCGCGCGCGGCGTCTCGTAAGGCACCATCTTGCCGTCGGCGGTCATCGCCAGCATGCCCTCGCCCGCGATCGGCACGGCCGAAGGCGCCACCGGCAGGCGCCCTTCGGGCTGAAACGAGGAATGCGAGACGCGCCCGACATGCCAAAGCTGAAGAAAGATCAGCCCACCCTTGGCGTGCACGGCATCGACCACGTCCCGCCATCCTTCGATCTGCCGATCGGAATAAATGCCTGGCGTCGCCGGATTGCCGCGCCCGGTCACCATCACGGGGGAAGCCTCGGCGATGATCAGGCCGCCCGGCGTGGCGCGCTGTCCGTAATATTCCGCGTTCAGCGGCCGCGGCGCAAAGCTCGATCGATCCGCGCGCATCCTTGTCAAGGGCGCCATTACGATACGATGCTGGAGCTGATAAGGGCCGGCCTTCAGCGGCGAAAACAAATGAGGAAAATTCATCGGTGAAATGGTCTCTCGAATTATAGCGTCTCTTGCTTGTGGCCACATTGCTTGCAGGCGAATTTCACCCGGGTCACGCCGCGTTCCGCCGAGACGCGGTTCGGCGCGCCGCATTTTCCGCAAATCGCCTCGATGCGCGTATGGCCTTGCTTCACCACAAGGGGCTTGCGTTCGATGGCTTCGCGGATCAGGCGTTCGGCCTCCTCACGCATCGACTGCTTGGACATCGGCCGCCTTTCATCATTCAGAACGATGGCAAAACAGCCCCGATATGGGTTTGGCTGACCGGATGGTGGGCACGACAGGGATCGAACCTGTGACCCCTACCATGTCAAGGTAGTGCTCTCCCGCTGAGCTACGTGCCCGAAAGTCGTAATGCGGTGGGGGTCCGTATATCGGCTCCCCAAGGGGCAGGCAAGGTTGCCGGTCAAGGATTTAGTTCTGCCCCGAAAAAGCGGGCCGCCCGATCAGGCCGCCAGCATCTTGTTTACTTCGCTGACCAATTCGCGAAGGTGGACCGGTTTCGACAGCACCTTGGCATTTTTCGGCGCCTCGGAATCGGCATTGAGCGCCACCGCGGCAAAACCGGTGATGAACATGATCTTGATGTCGGGATCGAGTTCGGAAGCCCGGCGCGCCAGTTCAATGCCGTCCATCTCGGGCATGACGATGTCGGTCAGAAGCATCTCAAACGGCTCCTCGCGCAAGCGCTGATAGGCCGACATGCCATTATCGTGCGGGGAAACCTGAAAGCCGGCATTTTCCAGCGCCTTCACCAGGAAGCGGCGCATATCGTTGTCGTCTTCGGCGAGGAGGATTTTATGCATGGCGTTGGATGTCGAATCCGCGATTGGAGGAAGAGTTGCGCCCACTAAGCCCGTAAGAGAGTAAATTTCGGGTGAAAGGGAACAGCAATAAGCCCGCTTGGCGCGATTATTTCTGGACCCGATCGCGGTGCGAAGCAATGGAGATGGATATTTTACGCCGCCAGGAGACGTTCCGGCCGGTTTGGATTTTTTCGCTTGGCAGAACCGCCGCGATTACCGACAATACACCCATAAAAATCGCGCTTTGGGCGGGAAACGGCATTTCCGGATCGAGCGGATTCGAAGGACGGCACCAGACGATGAGCGATTTTGACGGAGAACTGCCGCCGTTCGAGATTGTCGAACCAGCCGACTGGCGGGCACCGATCATCTTCAATTCGCAGCATTCCGGCTCGGCCTATCCGGACGAATTCCTGCAGGCCTCGCGGATCGATTTGCCAAGTTTACGCCGCTCCGAAGATTCGTTCATGGACGAACTGATCGGCGGTTTGAGCGGTCTTGGCTTTCCCACCATGACGGTCAACTTCCCGCGCTCTTATGTCGACGTCAACCGCGAACCCTACGAACTCGATCCACGCATGTTTGCTGGAAGGCTGCCGAGCTTTGCCAATACGCGCTCGATGCGGGTGGCCGGCGGGCTCGGCACCATTCCACGCGTGGTCGGGGACGGTCAGGAAATCTACCGTGAACGGATCGCCGTCAACGACGCGCTGGCGCGGATCGAACAGCTTTATAAGCCCTATCACCGCGCGCTCCGGCGCTTGATCAACCGCGCCCACCGCGCCTTCGGAGCGGTGATTGTCGTCGATTGCCATTCGATGCCTTCGGTCGGCGTCGCGCGCGACGAACCACGGCGGCCGGATGTGGTGATCGGCGATCGCTATGGCACCAGTTGCGCCCCGCAATTGGCCGATATGGTCGAAGCGACCATGGGCCGGCTCGGCTATTCGGTCGGACGCAACAAGCCCTATGCGGGCGGCTTCATCACCGAGCATTACGGCAACCCGGCGTCCGGCCTGCATACCATCCAGCTCGAACTCAACCGCGCCGTCTATATGGACGAACGACGGCGGACGCGCGGGGCGCGATTTGCGCAGGTGGCGAGCGATTTCATTGTCCTGGCCGAAAGGCTCGCGGCCGTTCCGCTCGACGGCCTGGGGCCGTTTCAAGCAGCGGCGGAATGATCGGCATCATCGCGGCCTGTGCCAGATCGCAAGAAAATAAGAAAAAAGGGCCGCCTGAGTAAACAAGCGGCCCAAGTCTAGGGAGGAAACGCCCAAGGAGGGCAGCGATAGCGCGAGGCGCTACCGCACCGCAACAATATGAAACCGCGCTGCACAAAACGCAAGACCCTTTTAGCCATTCCCACCGCATATCCGGTTGAAAAACAGGCGAGACATCAATCGCCCAAACTTTCATATCTATGTTTATAATCAAATAGTTATGCTATAAACTAGTCGGCTCTTTTACACTGGGGCCGAGCGCGGTTCGTTGGCTCTCGAATTCGTGATCAAGCTTGGTTACTGGAAATTTAAACCTCTGCGTCAGTCGATTCGCAAGGTTCAGCGATAAACGCCATCGGCCAATGTCGGGCGAACCTCGCCGGCCGTGCGCAATGCGCCGGATTACGCTACGCAAGACGCCTAACGTTCTGCCGACAAGCCATAACCCGAGGAACCACCGTGACGGTCGTTGATTTCACAGCTTTCATTGGCCGCCTTGCGACCGCCTCCGGTGAAACCATTCTGCCGTTCTTCCGGACGTCGCTGAGCATCGACAATAAGAGCACGCGTCATGATTTCGATCCGGTGACGGAAGCCGACCGCGCGGCGGAAGCGGTGATGCGCCGGCTGATCAAAGCCAACTTCCCCCAGCACGGCATCGTCGGCGAGGAATTCGGCAATGAGCAGGAAGAGGCCGAATATGTCTGGGTGCTGGATCCGATCGACGGCACCAAATCCTTCATCTCGGGCTTTCCGATCTGGGGCACGCTGATCGCACTTCTGCACCGGAAAATGCCGGTGTTCGGCATGATGCATCAGCCCTTCATCGGCGAGCGCTTTTCCGGCGACAATGGCTCGGCGCACTATTCGGGATCGTCAGGCGAACGGCGCCTTGCGGTGCGGCGCTGCGCCTCGTTGACCGATGCAACGCTGTTTACGACCAGTCCGCTCTTGATGAACGAGCCCGACCGCGCCGCTTTCGGCCGCGTCGAAAAGACCGTGCGGCTGACGCGCTATGGCGGCGACTGCTACTCTTATTGCATGCTCGCCGCCGGTCACCTCGATCTCGTCATCGAAACCGAACTCAAGCCTTACGACATCACGGCGCTGATCCCGATCGTCACCGGCGCGGGCGGCGTGGTGACGACATGGGAAGGCAGGCCCGCGCAGGACGGCGGCCGCATCGTCGCGGCGGGCGATCCCCGCGTCCATG
>DATGJS010000027.1:0-5635 GCA_035295025.1 Bradyrhizobium sp. | reverse complement strand
CGGCGTGCGCCGCCGACGGCGCCGACTGCAGCGCCGTCGAAGCCAACGCCGCCACCTCCGCCGCCAAAGCCGGAGACACGGCGCGCGCCACCACCACCGCCACCGCCGAGGGCCGCGCCACCGCCGCCACCGCCGCGCGCGGCACCACCGCCGCCTCCACCGCGCGCTGCGCCACCACCGCCGCGGCCGCAACCGGCGGCACGGCCGGCGCCGCCTCCGCCGCGGCCTGCTCCGCCGCCACCGCGGCCGGCACCGCCCAAACCACCACCGCCGGCGGCCAAGAAATGTCCGCCCAATCAGCCGAGGTGCTGATGGGGGTCCTAACAAGGCGTCATGGCCGGGCTTGACCCGGCCATCCACGTCTTTTGGTGCCCAAGTAAGGAAGGAAGACGTGGATGCCCGCGACAGGCGCGGGCATGACGATGTGGAGAAACCGATGGCTTCCCTGCCGATCGCCTCCCCCGAAACCATCCGCTTCTTCCATGCGTGGCTGGAGACATTTTCCGGTTACGTGCGCGACGTCGACTACGCCTCGGCAAAACCGCTGTTTCATCCCGACGTGCTCGCCTTCGGCACGCACAACGACGTCATCCCCGGTCTCGACAAATGGGTGCTCACGCAGTGGGATCACGTCTGGCCGAAGACATCAGACTTCCGCTTTGTGCTTGAGCAAACGCAAGTGCTGGCGTCGCCCGACGGCAACATGGCGATCGTGGTCGCGCCCTGGACCAGCCTCGGCTATTTCGAAGACGGCCGGGCGTTTCCGCGCCCCGGCCGCGCAACGCTCGTGTTCTCGAAGGATGGCGAGACGTGGCTGTGCACACACTCGCACATGTCGCTCAATCGCGGTGTGCCTCAGACAAGCCATGCCAATCGGCCGGTGAAGGCGTGGTGAGGCAGCTGCCGCAGCCTCGTCATTGCGAGGAGCGATAGCGACGAAGCAATCCAGGGTCTTTCCAAATGGTCATTCCGGGGCGATGCGCCAGCATCGAACCCGGAATCTCGAGATTCCGGGTCTGGCGCTTACGCGCCATCCCGGAATGACGAACGTTGGATTGCTTCGCTGGCGCTCGCAATGACGGTTAGAAAATTCCGCTCACCCGGCCGCGCGCGCCAGCGGCACGCCGCACGGACGCGCCGGCAGCGTCGGGGCATCGACTTCGGCCGGTGTGAAATCGATGGCGCTGCCATCGGGGCGCAAATGCGCGGTGCCGGTCTTGATCTCGACCGGGGCGAAGCCGTTGTCGAACGACTGCGCCAAGGCGTAGATCGGCGGGATGGCCCAGCTGCCGTTCTTGTCGATGAATCCCCAATGTCCCTTGCAGCCCGCGGGCGCGAGGCCGTTCACGAACGGTCCCGGGCTGAAATGCTCCTTGTGCGGCCCAAGGCTTTCATAGCGCTCGCTGAGCACAAGCTTGCCTGTGCGGTCGATGAAGCCGTAATGGTCGCCGTCCGATGTGACCGCGGCAAGCCCCTCCTGGAAATCCTCGACGCTCTTGTATTTCATGGCAATGACGATCTTGCCGCTCGTGTCCATGAAGCCGCAGCGGCTGTTGAGACAGACTGACATCAGTCCGTCCACCACTGCGCCGATCGAATTGTAGATTCGCTTCGAAATCGGGCGCCCCTCGGCATCGACGAGCCGCACCAGAAGCGGCGGTTCTTCGCTGTCGCCGTGATAGGCGGGATCGATGCCGCCGATGCTCCAGAAGCTCTCGCTGACGCTGCTGATCTGTTCGTACTTGGGCTCGACGACGAATTTGCCGCTGCGATCGATCAGGCCGGCGTTCTTCCCATAATCGGCGCTGGTGCGCACGACGGCGCGGCCGCCGCGAAAGGGGTCGGCCTCCGCGAAGCGCGGCGGGATCACCATCTTGCCGTCGCGGTCGATGTAACCCCATTTGCCGTCGACCAGCACGGCAGCCAGCCCTTCCGAAAACAAACGCGCGCCGGCGAACGTGACCGGGATGACGACCTTGCCTGATGTATCGATATAGCCGTGCAGAAACGTGTGGCCGCCCTTGTAGGACGTCACGAGGCCGCGGCCTTCGGTGAAGGCTTCCGCGGCGTCCCAGGGGCTGCCGACTTCTTGACCCTGCGGGTCGAGGTAGACCCAGAGACTGTCGACGCGCTGCACGGCCGCGCGCATCTCGCAATAAGGTCCCGCCTGCTTGAACTGGGCTGCGACCTTCCAGGCGCCATCGCTCGTCATATAGCCCTGCAAGCCGCTGCGCTTGGCCGTGACCGCGAAGACGCCGTCAGGGGATGCGGTTCGCGGCATGAACGTGTCGCCGGGCTCGCCGATCGGCCGCCCGTCCATCCCGAACATCTGGCATTTGCGGGACTCGTCGCAGCGCTGCGGAATGATGTCGGTCACGCCGGTATCGACACCCACGTACGAGCCGTCCATTGCCCGGCAGGTTTGCGCGAGCGCAGGCGTGACGGTGAGGAGGGCAGCGGCGATGGCTAAGAGTGAGCGCATGGGGATAGCCACGGCGCGGCCATGGCCCTTCCTCGAAAAGCTTCTTGCATGGCTGTTAGTCGGCGAGGGCCCGGTGTCGGTTCGAACCGATTGCCGTCATTCGATGCCGCGATAAGCATGGCTGCGTGCGCTGCAAAACTATTCTCGCTTGAATTGTGCTAAGGATTCAGCCTTCATTCGAGCGAAGCTACAGGGACCCATCAACGGATTTATTGATCATGGCAGGAAATCGCCAGCTATTGCTTACCCGTCTATCAGAACGCCTACACGGACTATTTGATAGTTCAATCAATCTAAGCGATGTGGCCAAGTTGCAGCCGAAAGATATCGAAAACTTTTTTCTAACGCGATCGTTGGCAGCTTTAACGCTTGTAGACGCTGCCAATCTCCGGCCCGATGAAGCAGCCAAATGTATAACCGATGGCGGCTCCGACGATGGGATCGATGCTCTCTATGTCGACGAGAAGAAAAAGATAATCTACTTCGTTCAAAGCAAGTGGCGGTCTGGAACGAAGGGAGTTGAGCTAGCTGATTTTACGAGGTTTCGGGACGGGGTTAGGAATGTTTTGGAGCTTAAATGGACTACTGACAATTCCAATTTACATCCGTTTCGGGCGAAGATTGAAAACTCGCTGAGGGACATAGAAACGACATTCGTAATGCTGTTTGCGCACACTAGCGATAAAAACATTGCAAAAAATATAAATAATAAAATCCGTGATTTCCTTCTCGAACAGAACAAAATTCAAAAAGATTTTCTTGAATTTCATGAGATAGATTTTGCCAAAGTTACCGAGATAGCTCGATCAAAAACTAGAGCCTCTGATATCGATGTTTCGGTTCTTTTGAGAAACTGGGGGCTTCTATCGAAACCATACGAAGCGGTGTACGGTGCGGTGTCAGGCGTCGATATAGCGAAGTGGTATGAGGAGAATGGGACTAAACTGTTCGCCGAGAATCTGCGCTATGTGATTGAGAAGTCGGACGTCAACGAAGGGATTGCAGAAACAGCCGAAAAAGAGCCCACCAATTTTTGGTACTTCAATAATGGCGTAACAGCAATTTGCGAGTCTTTCGCTAAGAAACCATTTGGAGGAAACCAAACCGATAGCGGAGTCTTTGACGTTCAGAAGATAAGTGTAATCAATGGCGCTCAAACCATAGGCTCATTAGCTAAGGCGAAGCTATCAGGAATTAACATTGAAAACGTATTCGTTCACATCAGGATAATTTCGCTTCAAGGAACTCCGGAAGGCTTTGCGTCCGGCGTCACTAGGTCAAATAACACACAGAACGACCTAAACGCGTCTGATTTCGTAGCATTCGATCCAAATCAGGAAAGGCTTAGGCGTGAGGCTGGCCTACTCGGTATTACCTACACGTTTAGGCGTGGTGAGACCGACCCTCCGCCAAATTCGGGATTCAACATTCGTGCGGCTACGGTGGCAGCCGCTTGTGCCTCCGGTGACTTAAGGTTGGCCGTATCTGCCAAGCGCTATATCAGCGGGCTGTGGGACGACATCAAAAAAGAACCCTACACGAAACTATTCAATGACGAGACAACGGCTGTTTATCTTTGGAACATCGTTCAGCTAATGATGGCGGTAGATTCGACGCTAGCTGGTGAAGCGGAAAATCTGGAAGGTAGAGAAAGATTAATCGCAATTCACGGCAACCGGTTTATTCTTTTCCGGGTTTTCTCTGAGATTGACTTACAGAAACTAAGGGATCCAAAATGTGATCTCGTACCCATAAAGGTAAACTGCGAGCAATTAGCGCTTAATGTTTTGAACGCTGTCGTGCCAGCGATAAATGAGAACTTCCCCGACTCCTATCCAGGCAACATTTTCAAGAATCAGGACCGCCAAGCAGAGCTGTTAGCTGCCATCTCAACGTGAAGCAGCACACCTCAACTCTACCTTCGCTTCCAGCCACCACGCTTGCCAGGTGCCCCGCCGCTAGAGCGCGGGGAGGGGCCGAATTCGGGGCCGGATTGCTGCGAATCGGTCGGCTGGAAGATTCGGCTTTTGTCGCCGAAAGGTTTTTCCGGCAATGCACGGCCCGCCCGGTAAGGCAGCGATTCCGGCCCGTGCATCTCGTCGAGATGCGGTTTGTGAACTTTTGATCCACCGCGGATTTCGTCGCCTGAAGGCAACAACGGATCGCGCGATTTCACCCCACCCCGCGCTCCGCGCGACCCTCCCCCTCCAGGGGAGGGTGAAGCGCCGCGCTTCTTCATCGCGCCCGCAGGCAGGTTCGCCGCCTCGCCGTACTTCTTCGCGCCCGCATAGGCGCCGGCGCGATTTGCGACAGCCTTCTGCTTGGCGGTGGGATCGTCGACCACGGCCATCTCCGTGGCGCGCAGGCGCTTGACCTCGTCGCGCAGGCGGGCGGCCTCCTCGAAGTTGAGGTCGGCGGCGGCCTCGCGCATCCGCGTTTCCAGATCGGACAGCACGGCTTCGAAATTGTGCCCGATCGCAATCACGTCGTCGGCCATGCCGCCATCGCCGACCTCGACCAGCACGTGGTCGCGCTCGTAGACCGAGTTGAGGATGTCGCCGATCGATTTCTTCACGCTCTCCGGCGTGATGCCGTTGGCATTGTTGTACTCGACCTGCTTCTCGCGACGGCGGTTGGTTTCCGCGATCGCGCGCTCCATCGAGCCCGTGACCTGGTCGGCATAAAGGATCACCTTGCCGTCGACGTTGCGCGCGGCGCGGCCGATGGTCTGGATCAGCGAGGTCTCGCTGCGCAAAAAACCTTCCTTGTCGGCATCGAGGATCGCGACCAGCGCGCATTCGGGAATGTCGAGGCCTTCGCGGAGAAGGTTGATGCCGACCAGCGCATCGAACGCGCCGAGCCGCAAATCCCTGATGATCTCGATGCGCTCGATGGTGTCGATGTCCGAGTGCATGTAGCGCACGCGAATGCCCTGCTCATGCAGATATTCGGTGAGGTCCTCCGCCATGCGTTTGGTCAGCACCGTGATCAGCGAGCGATAGCCCTTTTGCGCGGTGGCGCGGACCTCGCCGACGAGATCGTCGACCTGCGTGCGGGCGGGTCTGATATCGACGGGCGGATCGATCAGTCCGGTCGGGCGGATCACCTGCTCGACGAACACGCCGCCGCTCTCGTTGAGCTCCCAGCCGCCGG
>DATGJS010000026.1:0-2738 GCA_035295025.1 Bradyrhizobium sp. | reverse complement strand
TTGCGTGCCGTGCTCGCCGACCGGCGTGTCGTAGCCGAGCGGAAAGCCCATGATGAAATCATGGGCGCAGGCCGCCTTGGCGGCGGCCACGATTTCGTTTTGGCTTGCGCCATGTCGGCCGAAGGCGATGTTGGCGCCGATCGTGTCGCGGAAAAGATAAACGTCTTGTCCGACATAGGCCGTTTGCGCGCGAAGCGATTGGCGCGACACGCCCGATATTGGTTGGCCGTCGATCAGGATGTCGCCACGGCCTACCTCATAGAACCGCAGCAAGAGCGCGAGCACGGTCGATTTGCCGCCACCGGAGGGACCGACCAGCGCGGTGACCTTGCCGGGTTCGGCGACAAAACTCATGCGATCGAGCACCGGCTCGTTGACCCGGTACGAAAAATTCACCTCGCGCCATTCGACGCGCGCCTCGGTCAATTTCAGCGGCGGCTTGTCGGCATCCTCGGGTTCGCTCGCGGGACTGTCGATGATCTCGATCAGCTTGCGGGCGCCGATCAGGCTGGAGTTCAATTCCAGATTAAGGCGGGCGAGACGTTTGGCCGGCTCATAGGCGAGCAGGAACGCGGTCAGGAACGAGAAAAACTGTCCGGGCGTCGCGCCGAGTGCGACCACGCTGTAGCCGCCATACATCAAGCCGCCCGCGACCGCGAGCCCGCCGAGCGTTTCCATCAACGGGCTTGCGCGGTTGGACACCCTCGCCATTTTGTTGGCGTTGTTCTCCACCGCCGCGATGCTGGCGTCGATGCGTTCGCGCATCGTTGGTTCAAGCGTGAACGCTTTTACGGTACGGATGCCTTGCAGGGATTCCTGCATCGTCTCCATGATGTCGGCGGTGCCGGTGAATTGGGTGTGGGCGAGGCCCTTGATGCGTTTCACGAGCTTGCGCAACACCAGCATGGCCGGCGGGGCGACCGCAAAACCGAGCATCGCCATCAGCGGGTCCTGCGTCACCATCACGGTCACAAGGGCGATGAGCGACAAGACATCGCGGCCGACCGCGTTGATCAAAAGGTTGAGCACCTGGGTGACCGAGTTGGCGCCGGTAGCGAGCCGCGCCAGAAATTCGGACGAATGGCGATCGGAGAAAAAACCGACGCTCTCGTTCATCAATTTGGCGAACAGCGCGCGCTGATTATTGGCGAGGATCGCGTTACTGATTTTCGACAGAATGACCTGGTGACCATAGGTCGCCGCGCCCTTGATGATGAAGATGACGACGGTGATGCCGGACAAAATTGCAATGCCGCGGACGTTCTTGTCGACATAGGCTTGATTGATCACTTGACCGAGCAGATAGGCCGATCCGGCCGTGGTCGCGGCCGAAACCGCCATCAAGCCAAACGCCGTCAAATAGCGCCGCCAATAGGCCGCGCCTTGTTCCATGACGAGGCGGCGAATCAGGATCGCCGCGCCATAGGGATCGTCGGTGATTTTCTTTGGAAGTTCGGTCATCCGCGTTCCATTGGCATCGGGGCGGCATGGCGCCCGATGACCAAGTTGCTCCGAAACGTCCGTTTCCTTGCCCGCAATGGCGAGGTTTTTCAAGCAAATTCAGGCTGAATCTCGACCCGAAACGGCCGTGATTTTCGCACGGAAACCGCGAGGCGCGCGCGCGAGTTTCGGCGCGGAAGCTGGCCACCATGCTCAATGTTGCGTATAGAGTTTTCGTGAAACGGAGTGCTGTGTGGAATCGAAGCAAATTTCCGCCGACGATTTGCAGCTCGTCGTGCCAAATCTGCACCGGCGCTATTCCGGCGTCACCGCGACCAACCGCATGGTGGCGCCGAAGCTTGCCAATATATTCCGCGCGGCGTGGCTGGGTCCTAACCGGCCGGAGGGTATCGAGGAAATTGGCGCAGTTCACCTTGCGAAACTGTGGCGTCGCGCCACGCCTTTGATTTGGCACGCGCGTCGCAACAATGAGATGATCGCGGGCGTTTTGCTCCGAGCGCTCGGATTTCCGTTCAAGCTCGTTTTTACCTCCGCAGCCCAACGCCATCACAGTTGGATCACGCGCTGGCTGATCCGGCAAATGGACGCGATCATCGCCACCAGCGAGGTTTCGGCTTCATTCCTCAAGCGCAGGGCAACGATCATTCTGCATGGCGTCGATACCGATCGCTATGCGCCGCCGGAGGATCGCGCCAGCGCCTTTGCGGAAACAGGACTACCGGGCCGTTATGCCGTCGGCTGTTTCGGAAGGGTGCGGGCGCAAAAAGGCACCGACATATTTGTGGAGGCGATGTGCCGCCTGTTGCCGCGTTATCCCGACTTCAGCGCCGTGGTGGTGGGCGCGATCACGCCGGAGCAGCAGGGCTTCGCCGATGCGCTCAAGAAACGCATCGAGGCGGCCGGTCTTGCCTCGCGTTTTCTCGTCACCGGCGAGGTGCCGATCGAAGCGGTGCCGCGCTGGTATCAGCGTTTGACGATCTATGCCTTCACCTCCCGCAACGAAGGTTTCGGGTTGACGCTGATCGAAGCGATGTCGTCCGGCGCGGCGCTGGTGGCGTCCCGCGCAGGCGCTGCCGAGATCGTGGTCGAGGACGGCGTGAGTGGCGTGCTGACGCCACCAGGGGATGCCGAAGCACTCGCCGCCGCGCTAGAGCCTTTGATGCGCGATCCGGCTTTGGCACGGTCCATGGGAGAACGCGGGCGGGCGCTTGTGCTTGAAAAATTCAGCCTCGATGCCGAGGCCGGCGCCATCGCGAAAGTCTATCGTGCGCTGATCT
>DATGJS010000025.1:0-18443 GCA_035295025.1 Bradyrhizobium sp. | reverse complement strand
CGGCGCAAGCGAGGACGAATGACGGATAGCGGCACGGCGCATCTCGATGGCGAAATCCGGAATGGCCGTCATCATATGCAGATCCGCGTCTACTACGAAGACACGGATTTTTCCGGCATCGTCTATCACGTTAATTATCTGCGCTTCATGGAGCGCGGCCGCACCAATCATTTGCGACTGATGGGCGCCGAGCAGCACGCGTTGTTTGCGGAAGCCGAGGCCGAGACGCCTGGCTTTGCGTTTGTGGTGCGCTCGATGACGCTCGATTTTCTAAAGCCGGCGCGAATGGACGATTTGCTCGATGTGGTGACGTGGCCGGTCGCGGTGAAGGGCGCCTCGATCGTGCTGGCGCAGGAGGTGCGGCGCGGTGCGGACGTGTTGGTCAAGGCCGAGGTGCGCGTTGCCTTCATTAGCGAGGGACGGGCGCAGCCGATCCCGAAATCGCTGAGGACGCTGATGAAGGCGGATATCGCGTAAGATCGTTATCGATTGGTTTCATCAATCGGCTGATAGGTGAAAGTCCATCGACTCTTCACCTCTCTGCGATAGATTTACGGCTCTTAAAAAAATCCAGAGGTCATCATGTCGCGCCCGCCGTTGCCGCCGTTTACCCGCGAAACCGCTGCTCAGAAAGCCCGCATGGCGGAAGACGCCTGGAATTCGCGCGATCCCGAGCGCGTGGCGCTCGCTTATACCGAGGACAGCCGCTGGCGTAACCGCTCGGAAGTTTTCCAGGGCCGTGCCGCGATCGTGGCATTCCTCAAACGCAAATGGGCGAAGGAGCACGATTATCGTCTGATCAAGGATCTGTGGGCGTTCGATCAAAATCGCATCGCCGTGCGCTTTCAATATGAATGGCATGACGAGGCCGGCCAATGGCATCGCTCTTACGGCAACGAGCAGTGGGAGTTCGACGAACACGGGTTGATGCGCCGCCGCGAGGCCTCGATCAACGATGTGGTCATCGCCGAAAAAGACCGCCGCTTCCATTGGGCCGCGCCCGGCCCGCGCCCGGCCGATGTGCCGGGGTTGAGCGACAGTCCGTTCTGAGGATCCCGAAAACGCATCAATATCCCCGCGCCGGATCGACGACATTCTCGAGCGGTTTGCCGGCCTCGAATCGCTCGATCTGTTGGGCGACATATTTCGAGATTTCGTCCGGATCGGTGTCGGCGGCGTTGTGCGGCGTCAGCACCACTTTCGGGTGGGTCCAAAACGGGCTGTCCGACGGAAGCGGCTCGGCGGCAAAGACATCGAGTGACGCCGCCCCCAGCGTGCCGTCATCAAGGCATGAAAGGATATCTTGCTCGTTCTGCAACCCGCCGCGTCCGGCATTGATCAGGACCGGCGCCCCCAAGGGGCTTGTTCGATTCAATTTCGAAAACATGTCACGGTTGAGGATGTGGCGCGTGTTCGGCGTCAGCGGCAAAAGGCAGACGAGGATGTCGGTACGCCGCAAAAACGCGTCGAGTTGCGAGCTGCCGTGGAAGCATTCGATGCCCTCGATCCGCTTGGCGCTGTTGCTCCAGCCCGCCACGCGAAAGCCTATTCGCTTCAATACGCCGGCCGCGTCGGACCCGAGCGCGCCCAGGCCCAAAATACCGATGGAAATCGCAGCCGCGGGCCATTGAAATTTTGGCGCCCAGCGTTTGTCGCGCTGGCTGGTCCGCAAATAAGGTTCCTGCCGATGGTGCATCAACACATGCAACACGACATATTCGGTCATGCGGGCGGTGAGATCGCCGACCACGACGCGCACCAGCGGCACCTTCGGCAGCGATGGGTCGGCCATCAACGCATCGACGCCCGCGCCGAGATTGAAAATCACGCGCAAGTTCGGAAACGCGGCCAGTTCGCCCGGTGCGGGCTTCCAGACCGCCGCATAGTGAACCTCAGTGGGATCACCGCCATCTTCCGTCGCCAGCCAAATCCGGCGATCGCCGCATACCTCGTCAAACCGCCGCTTCCAACGCGCCGGCGACCAATTTTCAGTTCCCCCATGAATGAGGAGAGCCAGCGCGCCCGTTTTTGCCGTCATTCTTGCCTTCTATCGCTTCGGAAAACAGGTCCAGATTTTATCGTGAGAGGTTTCCAGTACAAAATTTTTCGTCAAACTCACCGAAAGACCTCGCCATCCATCCTTTAGATCGGAAAGAGGTTCTTGCCTACGCGTGGTTTATATACTTGGCTGTCAGGCCAGGGATTTCGTCATCCTGCGGAGCAGGTGGCGGGATGCCCGTCATGTCGAAATTTGTTGCCGTTGCGAACAAACGGAAAGAAGAGAGAGGCTTCATGCTTGAGATCGCCATCATCATTGCCGCCACACTCGCGCTCGCCATCATTCTCGTTCTTATCCTTGCTTCGACCAAGCCGGATCATTTCAGTGTCCGCCGCTCGGTGATGGTGATGGCGTCGGCGGAAAAAATCTTCCCGCTGATCAATGATTTTCATCAATGGGTCAATTGGTCGCCTTGGGAAAACAAGGATCCGGCGATGAAGCGCACCTATGGTGGCTCCGAGAGCGGTCAAGGCGCGGTCTATGCGTGGGACGGGAACAAGAATGTCGGTTCCGGGCGCATGGAAATTCTCGACGCCTCACTGCCGTCAAAAATCGTGATCAAGCTCGATTTCTTCAAACCATTCGAAGGTCACAACATTGTTGAGTTCAGCATGTTGTCGCAGAGCCAGGCCGCCGGCACGGCAACCAAGATCGAGTGGGTCATGCACGGCCCGGCGCCCTTCATGCATCGGGTGATGCAGCTATTCATGAATTTCGACAAGATGATCGGAAAGGATTTCGAGGTCGGTCTCGCCAATCTGAAAAGGGCGACCGAAAAATAGACGGTGCGAAATCTTACCGCCAGGAGGAAGCCATGCAGATCAATCCTTATTTGACGTACAACGACAATTGCGAAGTTGCGTTCAAGTTCTACGAAAAAGCGCTCGGTGCCAAGATCGAGATGATGATGAGAAACGAAGACGGGCCGGAAGGCATGTCCTCGCCCGAGCGGAAGAAGAAAATCATGCACGGCCGGATTACGATCGACGGCCAGGTCCTGATGGCCTCGGACATGCCTGCCGATCGCTTCCAAAAGCCGCAAGGGTTTTCGATCTCGCTGACGGTCAATGATCCCGCCGAAGCCGAACGGAAGTTCAAGGCGCTGGCGGAGGGCGGCAGCACGAACATGCCGTTCGGCAAGACGTTTTTCTCCAGGGGATTCGGCTCATGTTTCGATCAGTTCGGCATTCCCTGGATGGTGATCTGTCCGCTGGAAGGCTGATCGTCGCGCTCGATCAATGTCGATCCGCTCAGCGGCAGGTCGGATAGAGCGCGGCGAGTTCACGCCCGCGCAGAAGAAGCAGCCGTGAGGTCAAGCCGCCGCGGCGGCGGATCCAGTTGCGCACGCCATCCGGATAAGCCTCCAGCACCAGTTCGGAGGCTTCGGGTTCCGCATAGGTCCGGCCGCGTCGGTCGATCGATCGCGCGGCGTGAAAACCGAGTATGGCGCGGCGGGTGACGCAAATGCGTTCATTCGGCACCAAGCTTAGCACCAGCGTGCAGGCGGAAAGGCAGGGACCGTCGATGACGACGCGTTCGCCTGAGGCGCGCACCCGCTCGAAAAGATGGAGGAAAGGCCCGACCTGCCCGCCGGGACTTGCCAGAATTCGAATCTCACCATGGGCCGCGGGTGCTGCGATCGCGCCCAGCAAGAGCGCAAACCAGATCGCTTTCAGGGACACTATTCGCGCCATGGGCAATGTCTTTGGACGGCTTCGACCGATGGAATTCAATGAGGTAAGAATATCAACGGCGCATCGGCCGGCAAGGTTCCATCGCGCCCTCACTTCGCTCGAACGCTAACGCTCTTAAGGAGGGCCCACCGTCATGAAGATCAACGGCGGCGACGAATCGCCGATCGAGCCGTGGCGGGAGGGAGTGCAAACCCGCATGCTGATCTCGGCCCGAAACGGCGCCTCGTATCTATGCGTGTTCGAACAATGGGTGGCGCCTGGCCGTGGCGCGCCGACGCACTCACATCCGGTCGAAGAGGTGTTGACGGTGCGCGAAGGCGAAGCGGAGATGTGGATCGATCAGGAACGTGCCATCGTCAAAGTGGGACGATCGCTGATCGTCCCCGCCGGACGTTTGCACGGCTTTCGTAATTCCGGCAACGTCACGCTGCATCTCCACGCCGTGCTCGCATCGCCGGTTTTCGAAGCCCTGCCTGAGGGCGCTACCGACATGGTGCGCCGCTGGGTTCCGGTGTAAAGGAGCCGAAACAAGCGATGACAGGGGACGTGATCCGATGACCGAGCGCGGATTTTCCAAGAATGGACTTGATCAGCTTCGCGGCGTGATGACGGGATATGTCGAGCGGGGCGATCTGCCGGGCCTGGTGATGCTGGTGAGCCGCCACGGCGAAGTTCATGTCGACGCGATCGGGCGCCTTGCTTTCGAGGCATCGCCGATGACGCGGGATGCGATTTTCCGCATCACCTCGATGACCAAGCCGGTGACGGCTGCGGCGGCGATGATCCTGGTCGAGGAGGGTAAGCTGCAACTCGACGACCCCGTCGATTCGTGGTTGCCGGAAATTGCCGATCGCAAGGTGCTGCTTGCGGTCGATGCGCTGATCCATCAAACGGTGCCGGCGCGGCGCGCGATCAGTCTGCGCGATCTCCTCACCTTCCGCTGCGGTTACGGCATGATTCCCGTGTTTCCTGATCGCTACCCGATTCAGAGGGCGTATGCGGAAGCGGGATTTGCACCGGGGCCGGTGTTTCCGTCGTGCCCGCCCGACGAATTGATCCGCCGCTACGGCAGCCTGCCGTTGATCTATCAGCCGGGGGAACGCTGGCTTTATAATGCGGGAAGCGAGATTCTCGGCGTTCTGATTGCTCGCGTTGCCGGCATGACGGTTGGGGAATTTCTCCAGCAGCGCATTTTTGCGCCGCTCGGCATGAAAGACACCGCCTTCTACGCACCCAAAGACAAGCAGCATCGGTTTACCACCGTCTATTCCCGCGACGGCGCGACAAAAGATTTAAGGGTTTTCGACCCGCCGGTGACCGGCCGCTTTTCCAATCCGCCGGTGTTCGAAAACGGCGCGGCCGGGCTTGTCTCGACGGCGGATGATTTCAATGCTTTCGCGCAAATGATGCTGAATGGCGGAAGCCTCGGAAACGAACGAATCCTGTCGCGCGCCTCGGTGGATTTGATGACGACGAACCACATTCAGGCGGATGAAAAGCGCGAATCCCAATTGTTTCTCGGCGACACCAGAGGGTGGGGGTTTGGCATGTCGGTTTTCACCGGGCTCGACGATCCAAATGCAAGGCCTGGGCGGTTCGGCTGGGATGGCGGCTATGGGACGTCGTGGTATTCGGACCCGAGCCGGCAACTCACCGGTATTCTGCTCACCCAGCGGATGATGGATTCCCCGCAGCCGCCGCGCGTGTTCACTGATTTCTGGACCACGTTGAACCAGGCGGTGGCCGATTGAGCTCCAAGGTTTCGGCCGCAACGGCGCTCTTTTTGCAGGTTGATGCCTTTGCCGCGCCATATTCGGCTCGGCGAAAGTCCCCTGCGGTAACGGAATGTTAACCACGATGAGCGTCTGGTGAGGGACAGAATGACGCGCGGAAAGCCCTCGTTTTGACATGTTGGCAGGGGATTGCAGGGTTCGGCTTTTGGACGGGCCTTCCCATGCGACACTTCGCGGCTCCCGCGCCGGCGTTAACGCCCGCGCTTTTTGCGGCCGTGGGCCGGCAGCCATTGCATCCTGAAAGCACATGGCTCCCGGAAATGGGGACACCCGGTGGCTGGGGGATGACATGCGTTATTTGGAAGTGACGGCGATAGCCAAGTGAACGTCAAATCCACTCCCTTATTGCTGAGAGGACATCGCCTATGAATCCGGCCGACGTGGCGCAGTCCGTTTTGCCGCTGCCATCCGCGGACGTCTCGCTGATCGCGCTGTTTTGGCAAGCTCACTGGATCGTGAAAGCGGTCATGCTGGGGCTTTTGTCCTGTTCGGTGTGGGTTTGGGCGATCGCGATCGACAAGATCATTCTTTATTCACGCACCAAGCGCGCCATGGACCGCTTCGAGCAGGCTTTCTGGTCCGGTCAATCGATCGAAGAACTCTACCGCACGCTTTCGGCCAAACCGACGCAATCGATGGCGGCCTGTTTTGTCGCCGCGATGCGCGAGTGGAAGCGTTCGTTCGAAAACCACGCGCGGTCCTTTGCGGGCCTTCAGATGCGGATCGAAAAGGTCATGAACGTCTCGATCGCGCGCGAAGTCGAGCGGCTTGAGCGCCGGCTCCTGGTGCTTGCGACCGTCGGTTCGGCGGGACCCTTTGTCGGTCTTTTCGGCACCGTCTGGGGTATCATGTCGAGCTTCCAGTCGATCGCCGCTTCCAAGAATACCTCGCTCGCCGTGGTCGCCCCGGGCATTGCGGAAGCGCTTTTTGCCACCGCGATCGGCCTGATCGCCGCCATTCCGGCGACTATTTTCTATAACAAATTCACCTCCGAGGTGAATCGGCAGGCCCAGCGGCTGGAAGGGTTCGCGGACGAATTCTCCGCCATCCTCTCACGGCAGATCGACGAGCGTGCGTGAAGGCCGATATCGATATAATGTGAGCTTATGAAGAGCACCCAAACATGGCGATGAACATGGCAGGCTCGCCGGGCGGCGGGCGCCGCGGCCGGCGCGCCTCCGTGATGGCGGAGATCAACGTCACCCCGATGGTGGACGTGATGCTGGTGCTTCTGATCATCTTCATGGTGGCCGCGCCTTTGATGACGTCCAACATCGATATCGACCTGCCGATCGCGAGCGGCGGCAAATCGGTTGCGTCGAACACGCCCCCGCTCACCTTGTCGGTGAAACGGACGAACGGTAGCTGCAATTCGAATGTGGAGCTGTATCTGGGCGATGCCCAGGTCGCGGCCGCGGATTTGTTGTCTAAAATCAAGGCGATCCGGGAGACTCGGTCGGAAGCCGAAAGCGTGGTCTATCTGCGCGGCGACAAGGACGTCTGCTACACCGATATGATGAAATTGCTCGGACAGGTCCGGAACGCTGGTTTCAAGGCCAATATTGTGATCATTCCCGAGCAGGGTTCTTGAGAATGGGGATCGAACCCGGTGGGATTGAAACGGAAGGCCTGAATTGACGGTCAAGATCGACAAGACGGTGGCGGTGTCGATTGTCCTGCACGTCCTCGTGATCGGGTGGGGACTGTTTTCATTTTCGACCAGGGCTCTCCCCCTACCGGAGGAGGATACGGTCGCGGTCGATGTGATCTCGGCCGATCAGCTCGCCAAGGTCATGGCCGGCATCAAGACCGGCAAGAAGGAAAATCCCAAGCCGCTGGTGGAGAAGGTCGCCGAGGCCAAGCCCGTCGACGAGACGGTCGGCAAGATCACCGAGAAGGCTCCGGTCGTGACCGATACCACCCCGCCGCCGCAGCCCAAGCCGGTTGAAAAGCCGGTTGAGAAAAAGCCCGACCCGCCGAAACCGCTCGCCGAGGCCAAGCCGAAGGAGGAGCCAAAGCCGGTCGAGAAAAAGCCGGATACGACCGATCCGATCGCGGAAGCTCTGAAGAAGGAAGAAAAGAAGCCGCCGCCGAAGCCGCAGGCCGCCGTGCCGCCACCGCAACCGCCAAAGCCGAAGGATCGCACTTTCGATCAAACTAAAATCGCAGCCCTGCTCGACAAGCGCGACCCCTCGCGCCAAGCGGCCGTCGGCGATACGCTCAACTCCAACGCCGCGCTCGGCACCGCCAAGGGCAAGTCGGCGGACAATTCGGCGACCTGGGGCCGCCTGTTCAAGGAGCAAGTCGATCGCTGTTGGAAACCACCTTACGGCGGAATCGAAAGCCAAAATCCCATTGTCGCCTTCGACATCAGGCTTAAACGCGACGGTACGCTGGAATCAGCGCCGATCCCGGAAGGCACGCCGGCCACTCCCTATCTACGTGTCCTTCAGGAAAGCGCCTTGCGTGCGATTATCGAATGCCAGCCCTACAAACTTCCAGCAGAGCTTTACGACGAATGGAAATATTTTACGCCGGAGTTTGCCCCAGATCGCAGGTCCTGAAACGCGGACGTTACGATCCGCGTATTTGAAAATGAAGCCCAGCCAATGACCGACAAAGCCCCATCGCACCCGACACCGTTTCGCCCGAGCCGCCGGCAACTCGTTTCCGGCATGGCCTCGCTCGGCTTGCTCGCCGGCGCTCCTGCTCGTTCCGCGCGGGCCCAAAAGCGCATTCCGATTCCTGCCGAAGGTGATTTCGTACCCTTGCCGATTGCCGTCCCCAACTTCGCGCCCGGCACGCCTTCGGACGGCGAGGTCGGCGTCGGGGTGACCCAGATCATCACCAACAATCTCAAGCGCAGCGGGTTACTCGCGCCGATCGATCAGGCCGCCTATCTCGAAAAGGCCGTCAATATCGACGTGGTGCCGCAATTCAACAATTGGAAGACCATCGCCGCGCAGGCCTTGGTGATCGGCCGGATGACGCGGCAGGCGGACGGACGGCTGAAGGCCGAATTCCGTCTCTGGGACGTGGCGACCGCCCAACCGCTGGCCGGCCAGCAATATTTCACCCAGGCGGAAAATTGGCGGCGCATCGCCCATATCATTTCTGACCAGATCTACGAGCGGCTGACGGGCGAGCAGGGCTATTTTGACAGCCGCGTCGTGTTCGTCGACGAGACCGGCGCCAAGGAGCGGCGGGTCAAGCGGCTGGCGTTGATGGACCAGGACGGCGCCAATGTCCGTTATCTGACCCGCGGCAGCGACCTCGTGCTGACGCCGCGCTTTTCGCCCTCGACCCAGGAAATCACCTATATGGAGTTCGGCCAGGGAGACCCGCGCGTCTATTTGTTCAATATCGAAACCGGCCAGCGCGAAATCGTCGGCAATTTTCCGGGCATGACGTTCTCGCCGCGCTTTTCGCCGGACGGCCAGCGCGTGATCATGAGCTTGCAACAGGGCGGCAATTCTAACCTGTTCGTGATGGACCTGCGGTCGAAATCGACCACGCGCCTCACCGATACGCCCGCCATCGATACGTCGCCGTCTTACGCGCCCGACGGGGGACGCATTTGCTTTGAATCCGATCGCGGTGGAAAGCCGCAAATCTACGTGATGCCGGCCACCGGCGGGCCCGCGCAGCGGATATCCTTCGGCGAAGGTAATTATTCGACGCCGGTCTGGTCCCCGCGCGGCGACTACATTGCGTTTACCAAGCAAGGCGGCGGGCAATTCTCGATCGGTATCATGAAGCCGGATGGCTCGGGCGAGCGGATTTTGACGTCAGGTTTTCACAATGAAGGGCCGACTTTTGCGCCGAATGGGCGCGTGGTGATGTTTTTCCGTGATCCCGCCGGCAATGCCGGGCCGTCTTTGTTCACGGTGGACATTTCAGGTCGGTTCGAACAGCGGGTTCCAACCCCGGGATTTGCGTCCGATCCGGCGTGGTCGCCTCTGCTTTCCTAAAGGGAAAGAGCCGTTGATCCCGAGCGCTCGCTCGCTCGCTCGGCAAACCTTGCCCATCCCGCTTTAATACGGGAACAAATTTCGCGTTCGCGCGGATCAAGACAACGCCCCGGTAACGATATTCGCTCAGAAAGACTTCACCTGCGGAGAGGTACAAACTCCGTTGCAAAGGACGCGCGCGCACGATGCAGCTTGCGAAGCAATCCACTGACAATGACGAAAGCCTGTCGCCCGCGATCAACGCCTCGCTGGTCGATTCGCTTTTTCAAGGCGTGCTTCCGACCTTTTTCGGGATGGTGAGCACGACGATCGCCGCGGTTTTGACGGCGATAAAAACCGGCAGCCTCTGGCTTTGGCCTTGCGCGTTGCTGATTGTCGTCGCGGGAATTGCGCGCTCGCTCCAGATGCACCGCTACGAGTTCGAGCGGCGATCGGGTTCACTGACGATTCGGCAGGCGCGTTGGTGGGAGCCGCGCTACCGCGCCGGCGCGGATTGCTATGCCGCCACGCTCGGGTTGTGGTGCTTTGCGGTTCTTTCCGTCAGCACCGATCCCGTCGCCCATCTGTTGTGCTGTAGCGTGACCATCGGTTACACGGCGGCGAGCGTCGGGCGCAATTACGGCCGCCCCTCGATCACCCAGCGGCACATTCTGTTGACCTGCGGGCCATTGTCGATCGGCCTCGCGCTTCATGGCGATGCGTATTATGCGGGTTTAGGTTCCCTGCTCGTGCTGTTTTTTCTCGGCCTGAAATACATCAATCTCAATCTGCACAAGATTTTCGTGAAAGCCCTGGTCTCGACCGAGCGCGAAGCGGCGCTCGCCGGTCAATTCGATACCGCGCTGAACAACATGCCGCACGGCTTGTGCATGTTCACCGCCGATGACCGGCTTGCCGTGATGAATGACCGCTTTCGCGAGATGACCGGTATTTCCGAAACGCTGATACAAGCTGGCGCCAGCGCTTGCGAAATCGTCGCCGCCTGCGTCAGCGCGGGAGCGGTGACCGAGGCAAGCAGCCAGATGATCCTGGACGAAATCGGCAATTCCCCCGCCAAGGATATCATTACGACCGACCCCGATCCGGCCAGGGGCCGCTCGCTGTCATGGACGTTCCAGCCGATGACGGGTGGCGGCGCCGTCGTGTTGCTTGAGGACGTCACCGAACGCCGCAACGCCGAAGCCCGAATTACCCATTTGGCGCGGTTCGACGATTTGACCGGACTTCCGAACCGGCTCAATTTTCACGACGAGATCGAGCATTTTCTGGCGGCGCCGCCGCGCAATGACGGCCAGCTTTCGGCGCTTTTGTTCATCGATCTCGACCAATTCAAGCAAGTCAATGATACGCTCGGTCATCCCTGCGGCGATCAGTTGTTATGCGCGGTTGCCGAACGGCTGCGCGCGATATTGCGCCCCGAGGATTTCGTGGCCCGTTTCGGCGGCGACGAATTCGTGGTGTTTCAGCAGAACATCAAATCGAGCGAGGATGCCGCCGCGCTCGCCCGCCGCATCGTCGATCATTTGAGCGAGCGCTACAGGATCGACAATCACCTTGTCGAAATCGGCGCCAGCGTCGGCATTGCGATGACCGCGCCCGGCGGCGTCGGCGCCGATACGCTTTTGAAGAACGCTGACATGGCGCTCTATCGCGCCAAGGCCGACGGCCGCGGCACCTTCTGCTTCTTCCGCGAAGAGATGGCGCAAATCGTCGAAGCGCGCCGGATTCTCGAACTCGATATGCGCCGCGCCCTGGCGAACGAGGAGTTCGAGCTGTTCTATCAGCCGCTCGTCAATTTGCAGAGCGGGAAAATATCGACCTGCGAGGCGCTGTTAAGATGGAATCACCCGGTCCGGGGCATGATTTCGCCGACAGACATCGTGCCGATCGCCGAAGACATGGGCATGATCATCGATCTCGGCCGCTGGATTTTGCGCAAGGCGTGCATGGAGTGTATGCAGTGGCCGGAGGTGGTGAGGGTCGCGGTCAATTTCTCGCCACAACAATTTCATCAGCGCGATGTCGTGAGCGAAATTGGCTACGCGCTGGAAGTCTCGGGATTGCCCGCCCATCGCCTCGAAATTGAAATCACCGAATCCGCATTGTTGCGAAACACCCAGGCGACGCACGAAGTGCTGACTCAATTGCGCGCGTTGGGCGTGCGCATATCGCTGGACGATTTCGGCACCGGCTATTCGAGCCTGAGCTATCTGCATACTTTCCCGCTGCAAAAAGTGAAGATCGACCGTTCATTTTTGGAAGGCATCGATACCGATCGACCGCTGAGATTGTTGCGCGGCGTGGCGCGATTGAGCGCGGATCTCGGCATGGCGGTCGTGGTCGAAGGCATCGAGACCAACGAACAGCTCGAATTGATCAATGCCGACGGCACGGTGAGTGAGGCCCAGGGCTTTCTCTTCAGCCGTCCGGTGCCCGCGATGCGGATTCGCGAGCTTTTGAACGCCTCGCACGGCCGCCGGCCCGAAGACCCTCTTTCCGCACGTTCCACCGCTTAAAATACCGCACGACGCTCTGCGCGGGCGATGACAGATTTATGGCTTTTTCAGGCTGTTTTTCAGCGAAATCGATTAACCCTAATGATTCGATTGCTTTGCAATTTTAGTAAGGAAGAATTAACCTCCGGTTGTAGGCAGCCCAATTATCACCGCCGCGGGGGTCCGGTTGGATTTCGTTCAACAAACCAGAAGCGGGTCTGTCGACCGCAAGACCGAGTTGCTCGATCGTGTCGACTATCATCTGGCCGAAAAAGACGAAGAAAAAGACGAAATTTATCGTCTTCGTTATCGCGCCTATCTCCACGAGGGGGCGATCGAGCCCAACCGCGACCATAAGATTACGGATCGCTTCGACGACCTGCCGAACTCCTGGATCTTCGGAATCCACATTGACGGTATGCTGGTAAGTTCGGTCCGTATCAGTCTTGCGACAGCCGAAATGCCGGAAACACCCGCGGTCGAGGCGTTCCCTGACGTGCTCAATCCGCAATTGGCGCGCGGCAAAGTGATCGTCGATCCCAACCGGTTCGTGGCCGATCCGTCGCGGGCCAAGAAAACGCCCGAGCTTCCTTACATCACGCTGCGTTTGGCCTATGTCGCGTGCGAGCATTTCAACGCCGATCTGGGTACCGCTACCGTGCGTGCCGAGCATCAGGCGTTTTACCGCCGTGTTTTCCTGCATCAGGTGGCCTGTCCGCCACGGCCTTATCCCACCTTGATCAAGCCGCTGTCGCTGATGGTCGTGGATTTCCACGCCAAGCGCGCGCAGGTGTTCCAGCGCTATCCGCTTTTTCGCTCCACGCCGCTGGAGCGGCGGAGGCTGTTTGAGCGCCACAGCGGGCCGCTGTCGCCGCGGGCCGAGCCCGGGCTCCCGCGCCAACGTCCCGCCGTCCTTCGCCCGTCTTAAACGGCGTGGCCGGCCGAATCGGTCGGAAAGAACGTCTCGCCTCTCCTTGCCGATGTTTTTGGCGCCTCTGCTCGCTAGAGCATGATCCGGAAAAGTGTGAAGCGGTTTTCCGAAAAGATCATGCGCAATCAAAGAATTAAAGCGCGATGACGATTCAACCAAATCTCATCGCGCTTTAGCGCCAATCGCCTTGAAAAGGCGAGATAATTAATCGGCCGGGCTTGCCTTCACCGTCGCGCCACATTTACAACTCATTAACCATCGCAATTGCTTTTTGCCACTCGGGGGCATTTGAGCGAGTTCGGCAACTTCCCATCAAGGTTGACGGAACGTTCGTTTAACCATCGCCCTGTAGACCGGATAGCAGTTTGAAAACGTGAGCATGGAGGCTCCGGAATGAAAAATCTGATGCGCATCCTCCAGGGACTGAAGCTTGCAGCGGCGCTCGCATTGGCGCTGTCGATGGGGGCGTGCGCGAAGAATCCGCTCGCCGACGGCGCGATGGCCAGTGCGGCGACCCCAGGCAGCCAGCAGGATTTCGTGGTCAATGTCGGCGACCGCGTCTTCTTCGAGAGCGATCAGACCGATCTGTCGCCCCAGGCGATTGCGACTTTGGAAAAGCAGGCGCAGTGGTTGCAAACCTATAACCGCTACACCTTCACCATCGAAGGCCATGCCGACGAACGCGGCACCCGTGAATATAACATCGCGCTCGGGGCGCGGCGCGCCCAGTCGGTGCGCACCTTCCTGGCCTCGCGCGGCATCGATTCGTCGCGGATGCGCACGATTTCTTACGGCAAGGAGCGGCCCGTCGCGGTTTGCAATGACATCTCCTGCTGGTCGCAAAATCGCCGCGCGGTGACGGTGCTGAACGCGAGCTCTTAGAAGCGCGATCCGGACTCCCAAAAGGGGTCGCGCAGTGATCCCGAAACTTCTGACCGGCGCCCTCTTCGTGAGCGGCGCCGGTTGCGTTTTTCAAGACCGGCGCGACGTGCCCGTTTGTCTCAGTCACATTTTTGGCGTACTCCCTCTTTTCAAGCTGATCCATCGTCCTTCGCCCCTTCTTCGCCTCGCTTGTCAGGTCAGAAAATGTCATGCCGCGTTCACAAAGCCACCCGCGCTGCGGTGTTGGTCGCTTGGCTTGGATTGGGCCCGCTGGGATGGGTTACGCCGGCACGGGCGCAATCGGATGACGTCGATCCGGACGTGCGGATTCAACAGCTTGAGAACCAGTTGCGGCAGGTCACCGGGCAGAACGAAGAGCTGCAGCATCGCAACCGGCAATTGGAAGAACAGCTAAGGCTGCTCCAAAACGGCGGTCAGGCGGCCGTGGGCCAACCCAACACCGCCGCGATGCCGCCGGCGCAGGTCGCCCCGATCAACCGGCCGCCGCCTCAGGGGGGCTATGAGCCGCAGTTCGCCGCTCCCGCGCCGATCGTTCAGGAGCCGGCGGGCCTGCCGCCGCCAGGCCGCCGCCGCGGCGATGCTTTCGACCCCAGCCAGAATCCGAACGCCCCCGGAGCACCACGGGCACTTGGCGGTGGGCCATTGCCGATCCCCGCCGAGCCGCCGCCCGGCGCGCCCAATGGCCGAAGCGCGGGCGAGCCGCTTAATCTCGGCGCCGCCGGGGCCGGCCCCGGGACGCCGCTGCCGCCGCCACCCGCGCGCAACACCAACGGTACCGGCGCGCCGACGACATTGCCGCCCTCCGCAAGCCCCAGGGACGAGTTCGATCTTGGGGTCGGCTACATTCAACGCAAGGATTATGCGCTCGCCGAAGAAACCATGCGCGACTTCGCGCGGAAATATCCGAGCGATCCCTTGATGTCGGAGGCGCAATTCTGGCTTGGGGAAAGCTTTTTTCAGCGCCAGCTTTATCGCGACGCGGCCGAAGCCTTTTTGGCGGTGACGACCAAATTCGATCGTTCGGCGAAAGCGCCGGATGCCTTGCTTCGGCTTGGCCAATCGCTCGCCGCGCTGAAAGAAAAGGAGGCCGCCTGCGCCGCATTCGGCGAGGTGGCGCGGAAATATCCGCATGCAACGTCCAGCCTCAAGCAAACCGTGGATCGCGAGCAAAAGCGGGTGAAATGCTAAAGCGCGATGCGATTTGGTCGAAGCGTCATCGCGCTTTAATTCTTTGATTGGGCATGATCCCTCGGGTCAAGCCCGAGGGCATGTTTTTTTAAAAACCGCTTCACACCCCGCATCAAGTGCGGGGCAGGCTTTTTTCGGATCATGCTCTGGACGGGCTTGCGACGGGCAAATCAGTAAATGAGCGCGGGCAAAGATAAATCGCTTGTCCATACCCCCGTGGAGAAATATTTCTGTTTTTCCGAAGTGCAAATCAGGTGTATCTCTCTTGCCGTCCCGCCTCGATCAGAGGCGCGTTGCGCAACGTCATCAACGCGGGGTGGGATGCGATGGACGCTGATTTGCGCAAGACGAGGTGCAACTGAAGCGGACGGCGAAGTCGTGTGGTCCTGATATCTCGACGCTGATATCAAGCTGGCGAGATGATCTGCCGGCGATGGTGGCAAGAAAGCCCGATTCACCAAGGAGAGCACGAAGGAAACCGTTAAAACCATTCGCGCGGGGAATGCCGGGTGAGCCGGTGTGACCGTGGTGACTATGCTTGTGTGCTTTTTACTTTCGCACACAAGGCTGCGGGCGCATTGATGCGCCCGGCATTCCCCGCGCCCTCTGATTTCGAGAAGGCGCGTTTGGTTGATCAACTCGGGCGCGTTGCGTCGCGAGAACGCCGAGACGTGCAAGCCATTGTCATGAGGAGGTGTTCAAAGTTCTTCCGGCCATCGACGAGCCCCGTGAAAGACGCGGAGAATCTGAACGGTGTTGTCGACCAGGCGGTACGGCACAATCCAAGCGGTACGGCACAATAAAGGGTGTCCTCGTGATCATGAGTTCGCGTGTTCCGGGTACACGGCCAGGTCGCCCCATTTCGGGGTTGTTCGGAAGCAGTGTTTCGATGCTTCGAATGACGTGAAGCGCGACGCGTTGTGCGGCTGCCGGATTGTCCTGTTCGATGTAGGCTCGGCGCGCGACGGGATCATTGATTGCCTCAGGCGACCAGACCGGAGTCATGAGCGCTTGGGGATGGATTGCTCGCTACCGCCGCCCCAGGATGGAATCCAATCCTTGACCTGCGCGTGAGGAACTCCCTCGCCGCTATCGAGAGAAGCAATGGCTTGCTTGATGCCGGCAACCTGCCACTCGTTGGCGTCGAGATACTCGTTGATAGCCTCGGCTGCAAGGAATGAACGGCTGCGGCCCGTATTCTTCGCCAGGCTTTCGAGTCGCTTCTTGGCTACCGCGCCGCCTCATATGGTGAAGGTTGCTGAGCGACGCATGATTTTGGTCCGTGTGCTTGTTTGTGTACAATATAGCGCACAGGGGACCTGTGCAAAGCCGCCGAATGTGCGCCTCGGTGATGTGAAGCCCTCTTGCCACGGATGAATGGCGGCTTTCGGCAAATCCAGCCTGTTTCTGATAAGATCAATCATGCCCGATGATAACAATTCCCCGATCTCGGCGCGGCGGGCGAAAGCTTTGTTCGCCGACTGGAGGGCCGCCCCCGCGATCATCCTTGCGGTCTCCGGCGGTCCGGATTCCATCGCCCTGATGTGGCTTATGGCGCGTTGGCGACGCGCGCTTTCAGGTGGTCCTCGCCTTCAGGCCGTCACGATCGATCACGGCCTGCGCGCCGAATCGGCGCGTGAGGCACGCGCCGTCAAACGGCTGGCGCGCGGGCTTGGCCTGCCGCATCGCACGCTGCGCTGGACCGGGGAAAAGCCGAAATCGGGTTTGCCGGCGGCGGCGCGGGCGGCGCGCTATCGCCTGTTGGCGGCGGCGGCGCGCCGAAGCGGCGCCAGCCACATTTTCACCGCCCATACGCGTGACGATCAGGCCGAGACGCTTCTGATGCGCCTCCTCCGTGGCAGCGGCCTTGTGGGCCTTGCGGCGATGGCGCGCCAGACCGAGCGGGAGGGAGTGCTGATTGCCCGTCCATTTTTGGATGTTTCGAAGTCGCAACTCATCGCCACGCTGGAACACGCCAAGGTTGGTTTTGCCGATGATCCCACCAACCGCGATATCAGCTTTACCCGGCCCCGCATCCGCGCGCTGATCAAGGAGCTGGCCGCCGAAGGTGGCGATGCCCGCAATCTGGCCCGCCTCGCATCGCGGCTGGCACGGGCGAATGCGGCGATCGAAATTCTGGTCGAGGGTGCCGCGCGCTATCTCGCGCTGAGGGACCGCGAGGATGCTTCCGATGCCAAGGTGGCTTTTGATGCCAAGGCGTTTGATGCCAAGGCTTTTGATGCCAAGGCTTTCGCCGTCTTGCCCGGTGAAATCCGCCTGCGCCTGCTCCAGCGCGCGATCGACCGGGTGGGCCATGAGGGGCCGGCCGAACTCGGCAAGCTCGAAGCCTTATCGTCCGCTTTGGAGCATGCGTTACGGAAACCGGCCGCCAAACGTTCGGCGCGGGTGAAGCAAACCTTGGCCGGTGCGTCGATCAGTCTTGTCAAAGGACGAATTATCATCGCGCCGGCACCTCCGCGCCGGCGGCGGGCGGATTGAGTCGGCAGAGGTTCGTAGAATATGCCTTCTTCGGCCTTAACCACCCCCCGAAAACACCCTGTTGGATGCCATGATTTGAGCCGGAACGGCGCTAAGATAGGTTAAATAGTCCCAAGAGGTTCTCTTGGCAGCGAGCTTGCTGGCACTTAGATTGTAACGCGCCGACGCTTTGAGGGGATTCTCTCAGTACCGCCAATCTGAAGTCCCTGCGCAGCAAGTGGCGGGTTTTTGAACCGGGACGAACGCCTAACCGAGGATAAGGGCCGCGATCCGCGCGACCACGAAGGAAAATCGATGAATGCCAATCTGCGCAATTTCGCCCTCTGGGTCATTATTGTCCTGCTGCTGTTGGCCTTGTTCACGCTTTTCCAGAATCCGGGGCAGCGCGCCTCTTCGCAGGATATTTCGTTCTCGCAATTGCTGAGCGAAGTCGATCAGGGCCATGTGCGCGACGTCGTGATCCAGGGACCGGAAATTCACGGCACCTTCAACAATAATACGAGCTTCCAGACCTACGCGCCGAACGACCCGACGCTGGTCTCGCGCCTTTACAACGGTAAGGTGCAGATCACGGCCAAGCCGCCCGGCGACAACGTGCCGTGGTTCGTTTCGCTTTTGGTGTCGTGGCTGCCGTTCATCGCGCTGATCGGGGTGTGGGTGTTTTTGTCGCGGCAGATGCAGGGCGGCGCCGGCAAGGCGATGGGCTTTGGCAAATCGCGCGCCAAGATGCTGACGGAAGCGCATGGCCGGGTCACCTTCGAGGACGTCGCCGGCGTCGACGAGGCCAAGCAGGATTTGCAGGAGATCGTCGAGTTCCTGCGCGACCCCGGCAAATTCAACGCCTTGGCGGACGGATTCCGCGTGGCGTGCTCTTGGTCGGCCCGCCCGGCACCGGCAAGACGCTGATCGC
>DATGJS010000024.1:0-6613 GCA_035295025.1 Bradyrhizobium sp. | reverse complement strand
TCCGATGCGGCATCCGGGATGAATCGCGACGCGATCGCCGATCATCGTGTGTGTGATTGAACAACCGGCACCGATCCGGCAGTCGCGGCCGATCGTCACGTCGGGGCCGATCACGGCGTTGGCCGCGATGATGGTACCGCTGCCGATTTCCACCCGCGGACCCACGACCACTCCGGGATCGACCGTGATATCGCTTTCGAGTTTGGCCGTCGGGTGAATGGTTGCGCCCGCAAAAATGCCGTCACCCTCAAACAGAGACGCGGGACGCAATGACTGCGGATAAAGCGCGCGGTGGACGGCAACGAAGGCGCGGTAGGGTTTTTCCGTCCGCAAGACGATGAGCCCCTCGGGCGCCCGGCTCTCCAAGCGCGGCGGCATCAAGCAGGCCCCCGCGCGGGTCCTCGCCAATGCGTCGGCATATTTGTTGCTCTCGATGAAGGTCAGGTCGGAAGGACCGGCGAGATCGGCCGGCGCGACATCGGTAATCATGTGCGCGAGCGCGGCGGCATGATCGCATTCGGCTTTCGTCAGCGAAACGATGTCGGCCACCGTCAAAGCCTGCGGACGAGCGAAGAAGCGGCGGTTTCCCATTTCCTGACCTCGGATTTACAGACAGCCCCTGATCGTCATCGTTTGGGCGAAAGCAGACAATCGACCTCGACCGGCGCATCGGCGGCGCTGGACATCCGACGCCTGGAAACGTCGAGCGTTTCATAGCCTTCTTTCGCGCAGGAAACGACGATACTGTCGGACAAGACGCCTCTGCCGAAATTCGGGCGCATCTTGAAATGGCCTTCGGTATTGGTTCGCACCGTAATCCGGCGCGCGCCCATCTCGGCCTTCACCTGGACGTCTTCGATCGACTTCAGACTTCCCGCCTCCTTGACCTCACCGAAGAACGGTAGTCCTGGCAATTGTTCATCACGCTCGGAATCTGATTCTCCGGCATGTAAGTGACCGCCTGGGTGGACGCTCGCGGCCAAAAAAGTAAGGAGAGCAAGACGAATAGCGAAATTCCGTCGCAACATGTCTGTTTGAGCCTATTGAACGTTCATAGCTTTGTCGTTCCCCGCGTTTTCAGCGCAAAAAGAATCCACGGAAGAGATAGCAGAAAATAACCATGACCACGAGCGGAACTGTCCAACCCAGCCAATACGGCGTCGAGCGCTGTCGTAACAACGGCCAACTTAGCAAGCTCGCGGCGGTTGCCCCAAGCGCCGAGGTGGCAAGCCAGCCATACCAGTACATCGGCGGGCCGGTTCGGGCGGGTTGTGCAAGCCATTCCCATTCCCCCAGCCTTGGATGATAGGTGAACAGGGCCCAGTTGCCTTCGACCGCCAACACGTAAATGACGGCAAAGACCGCCGCGAAAACCGGAAACGTCTTCTCCATATTCATAGGCCGAAGAGACCCCGTATGTTGTTGAGTACGTGGCCGACGAGAAAGCCATACCATACGACAAAACAGAGCATAAGGGTCACAGCGAGACGCGCCGTCTTTCCGGCGGTTTCCGGACGGCACCACAACAGCCAATAAAGCGGCAACAATCCCAAACCGACTGCGACGAACTGCTCCTTCAGCTCGAACGAACCTGTCGCCTGGAGCAAGCGCGCATTTTCGAGATATGTCCGCACTCCGATGCGATAGGCCGGATAGATGACGCCGCCGAGAATCACGATCGAGATGAACAGCACGATGTTGGCGTTGGTGTAGATGATCCCGGACACCGCGCGAAATGAGCGGAATATTCCCGCCTTGTTGCGTGACGGAAACGCGACAGCCATGGCTTGATGCGTGATGCCGCCGAGGAGGGCTACGGCCAAAAGGCCATGCAGGATAACCAAAAACGTCGTCATGCTTCCTCTACCCTCGTAAAGCCGCCCCAGAAAAGACCACAAGCGAGCGACTTCGTGCAAGACTTCTTCTAACGACGATATTCGGGATCGAGATCGGAAAACGGCTCCGCCGCGTAGACGATCTTGCCGCCAACCATCGTCAGAAGCGATTTGATTTGCGCAACGCGAGGAACGGGCACCGTGAAATAGTCTTCGCTCAATACGGCAAGATCCGCAAACATCCCTGGCACAAGACGGCCGCGCACGCTTTCATCGTGAGCGAACCAAGCACTGCCTTCGGTGTATATGCGAAGGGCCGCCTCGCGGCTTGGTACCTCTTCGGCTCCCCTTGTGCTGACTCCATCAACGGTTTGCCCGTCGAGCATCCAGCGCAACGCAACGAAAGGATTTTCGATCATCACGCGGTTGGCGTCGGTGCCTCCTCCCACGGGCAGGGTCAGGCGAAGCGCCGAGACAATCGGCGGTGATCGGCTCATAATCGACCTGCCCCGTTCCGCGATATAAGAAGGGGCGGCGAAATAGAGCCCATCCTGCATTAGCCAGCCGACGCCGAGCGCCTTCATGCGCTGCAACGAAGCGTCGGAAGCGTCGTGCAAATGCGCGATGGACCAACGTAAGCTTGCGATCGGAAGGACGCGGTTCACCCGTTCGAAAATGTCGAGCAAATGATGAACTGAGCGGTCGTTGTTCCAGTGCACCGTCAACGTCATGCCCTGGGCCGCGGCCCAAAGCGCCACGAGATAAAATTCTTCCTTGTCTGCGTTGCTGGGCGTTTCGTTGTTGTACATGCCCCAGGTGATGCATTCGCCGATGCCGTTGAAGCGCAGCCAGTCGTCGCCGCTGCCCATCGGCAGGAAGCGCGTGTAGGTTTGAAAATCTTCAAGCTCCTTTCCCGGACGCGGCGCGAAGATGGAGTAGACCACGCGCAGCGACAGTGCTTTCTCGCGCCATAGGCCGAACATCGCCGCGTAGTCCTCCGGCGCAAGGTTATGACCACCCGGATCGATCACGCCGGTGAGACCGAACCCATTCAACTCCCGCAAAAACCGCCGTGTGCCATCGACGGCTTCATCCATTTTGGGTTTTGGCAGCCGCGAATAAAGTGAGGTGATGGCAGACCCATCTCCAACGATCCATCCCGTGGTCAGGCCCTCGCCGTCGCGCTCAAATTTCGCGCCAGCCGGCAAATCCGCCTCGGAATTGATGCCGAGAATTTCGCGGCCCGCGGCGTTGATCAGCGCATATCCATAGAAGAGCTGAATGTAGACGGGATGCCCCGACGCGAACGCTTCAATCTCTGCCGCTGTCGGCCGCCGAGCTTGGCTAAATTGGCGCGGCGTCCAGCCACCGGCAACGATGAGCCACGCGCCCAGTCTGGCCTGATCGGCCGCCCCATGAAGTCGCTGGAGCGCCTCGGAAAGGCCTGTCGTGCCGTCCCAATGGACTTCGCTGGCGTAGCGGAAGCCTGCGCGAATGGCATGAATGTGGGAATCGATGAGGCCGGGAATGACGGTTCGCCCTCCCAGATCGATAATCCTGGTGGCGGCACCGGCAAATTTACGTATTTCGTCGGTACGGCCCGTTGCAACGACACGACCATCTTCGACGGCAAGCGCTTGGCTCACCGACGAAGTCCCATCCAAGGTGACGATCCGGCCATTGACAAGCAAGATATCGGCCGGGCTCGCATACAACGATGTCGGCGCGCCGACACCAAGCACCACAACGGCGGACGCCCCGAAAAGCCGCGTTAAAAACTTACCGAAACTCATCCCGCCACAAACCCAACGCCATCGACTTTCGTCGTGGCCCAGCCGGAACGATAGCACATCGAGTGTCCCGATTCCGAAGTTCGTGGTGTTTGCTCCGGATCACGTTGACAGCCATCCGCATTCGTCGGATGCTATTGAACACAAGACAAAATTTCACATTGTCGCAAAAGCTGGAACGCCGAAGTTCCACGAAGATCGGGAGCAAAACATGATCCTTCGTCGCCATTTGAGCGCGGGTCTCACCGCCGTCGCGATTGCCTCGCTGGTCATGGCGTGGTGCAACCCGGTTGGCGCGCAGCAAAAAAAATCGGCGGTATCTGTCGGTTCTGACGCGATTGGCGGCCGGGTCAGCGGGCCGAACGGACCCGAGGCCGGCGTTTGGGTCATTGCCGAAACCACGGATCTTCCGACCAAATTCGCAAAGATGGTCGTCACCAACGATTCCGGCCAATTCGTGATTCCGCAGCTCCCGGCCGCGAAATACAAAATCTGGGTGCGCGGCTATGGCCTCGTCGATTCCGACAAGCAAGATGTGACGCCCGGAAAGACCATCGATCTGACCGCAAAGCCAGCGCCGAATATGGCGGCCGCGGCCGAATATTATCCGGGCATGTATTGGTATTCGATGATCAATATCCCGGCGGCGAGCGAGTTTCCGGGCGCCGATAAGAGCCCAAGCGGCATTCCCGCCGGCATGCAGACGCAAGGCGACTGGATCGATACGATCAAGAATTCCTGCCAATCCTGCCACGCCATCGGCACCCAGAATATTCGCTCGCCCCATGTCGCCGAACTCGGCACGTTCAAGAATTCGGAGGAAATGTGGGCGCGCCGGCTGCAATCCGGCCAGGCGCTGAACAATATGGCGCTCGCCATCAATCGCCTCGGACCGGATCGCGGATACAAAATGTTCGCCGACTGGACCGACCGCATCGCCAAGGGCGAGCTGCCTTCCGCCAAGCCCGAGCGCCCCAAGGGCATCGAACGCAACGTCGTGATCACGTCGTGGGAGTGGGGCAAACGCGGCATGTATCTGCATGACGAGGTTTCGACCGACAAGCGCGACCCGACCGTGAATGCCAATGGTAAGATTTATGGCTCGCCGGAAGAAAGCTCCGATGACGTGCCGGTGCTTGATCCCGTCAAGAATACCGCAACGCTCATCCATCATCCTTTCATCGACCCGCAAACGCCGAGCGCGAAGGACGATCCGGCGGGACCTTCGGTGTTCTGGGGCGAGGAGACGATCTGGGACGGCCACACCAGCATTCATAACCCGATGATGGATGAGAAGGGCCGCGTCTGGTTCACGGCAAGACTGCGCCGCGCGCCGAACCCCGCGAGCTGCAAGGCCGGATCGGACTTGCCATCGGCGCAGGTGGCGCCGCTCGCCGAATCGGCACGGCAACTTTCCTTCTATGATCCCAAGACGGAAAAGTGGACGCTGATCGATACCTGCTTCAACACCCATCACCTCGTCTTCGATCGTAAAAAAGAAGACAAGCTCTGGCTGAGCCAAGGTCAGCCCTTCAGCGGCGTGGTCGGATGGCTTGATATCAAGAAATTCGAGGCGACGGGCGACGCGATGAAGTCGCAAGGCTGGACGCCGACGGTCGTGAACGTCTCTGGCACCGGCAAGCGCGAAGCGTTTGTCGCGCCCGATAAGCCGATCGAGCCCGGCAAGGACAAATGGGTCAAGGCCGCGTTCTACGGCGTTATGCCGAGCCCCAAGGGCGATGTGATCTGGGGTCAGGCGATGGGCCCGGGTTTCTCCCGCATCTCACAACCGAGCCTGCTCATTCGCCTGATCCCGGGCAGCGATCCCACCAAAACCGCCGTCTCCGAAATCTTCCAGGCGCCTGAAGGCACCTTCGGTTCGCGCGGCGTGGACGTGGATTCCAAGGGCGTCGCCTGGACGGTTCTGTCCAGCGGTCATCTCGCAAGCTTCGATCGTTCCAAGTGCAAGGAACCACTTTCGGGGCCGAACGCGGCGACCGGCAAACAATGCGCTGAAGGCTGGACGCTGTATCGAATGCCTGGCCCGCAATTCAAAGGGGTCGATGAGAAGGGCAGCGCCAACCACGCCTATTATATTTGGGTCGACCTCTACAACACGCTGGGACTCGGAAAAGACGTTCCGATCGCCACCGCCAATGGCAGTGAATCGCTGTTGGCGCTGGTCAACGGCAAGTTCGTCGATCTGCGCATCCCCTACCCGCTCGGCTTCTTCGCCAAGAATACCGATGGCCGGATCGACGATCCAAATGCGGGATGGAAGGGCCGTGCGCTCTGGACCACGACGGGCACGCGCGCCTATTTCCACAGTGAAGGCGGCAAGGATGCGCGCCCCCACGTGTTCAAGGTGCAGATGCGCCCAGATCCGCTGGCGAATTGAAGCTGTTTGTGAAGAATCTCACAGCGAACTTCAACGCGCCCTTCAATGACTCCGCTGTATTGAAAAATGCAGCGAAATCATCCCGTTAATGGAAGAAGTTCGGAACTTGAATTGAAATCCGCCGCATCGGCACCGACGACCCCAACGGCCTTGCTGACGCACTCCGTTCAGCCGCGCATGGCGGTTGAGGCTTTCGTTATTCGTCGCGATAGACTTTCTCGCGCTTTTCGTGGCGCTCCTGCGCCTCTACCGACAATGTCGCGATCGGACGGGCTTCGAGCCGCTTCAGCGAAATCGGCTCGCCGGTCTCCTCGCAATAGCCGTAAGTGTTGTCCTCGATGCGCTGCAACGCCGCGTCGATCTTGGAAATCAGCTTACGCTGCCGGTCGCGAGCGCGCAGTTCGATCGCGCGATCGGTCTCCGACGACGCGCGGTCGGCAAGATCGGGGTGGTTGACGTTCTCTTCCTGGAGAGCCTGCAACGTGATCTTCGATTCCCGCAATATCTCGTCCTTCCAGGCCAAGAGCTTGGCGCGGAAATAGTCGCGCTGGCGCTCATTCATGAAAGGCTCTTTTTCGGAGGGTCGATAG
>DATGJS010000023.1:0-7830 GCA_035295025.1 Bradyrhizobium sp. | reverse complement strand
AGCCGACCAGCTTTTCCAGGGCGTCGGCAATGCTCATCGGCGGCGTCACGGAGGCGGCGGCGATCACCGGCTGCTTCGGCGTCTCGACGAACGGGCGGTCATAGACCGGCGCCTCGTCGCCGAGCTCCTTGATCGGCAGGTCCGCCATCACGTCGCCGCCATGCTTGACGCGGAAGCGCTTGCTCGGCGTGGTGTAGCCGACGATGGCGAAATCGAGCCCCCATTTGCGGAAGATCGCTTCGGCCTCTTTTTCCTTCTCGGGTTTGAGCACCATGAGCATGCGCTCCTGGCTTTCCGAGAGCATCATTTCGTAGGCGCTCATGCCGGTCTCGCGGGTCGGCACGGCGTCGAGATCGAGATCGACGCCGAGATCGCCCTTGGCGCCCATCTCGACCGCCGAACAGGTGAGCCCCGCCGCGCCCATGTCCTGGATCGCGATCACGCAATCGGCCGCCATGATTTCGAGACACGCCTCAAGCAGCAGTTTTTCGGCAAAGGGATCGCCGACCTGCACGGTCGGACGCTTCTCGGCGGAATCATCGTCGAATTCGGCCGACGCCATCGAGGCGCCGTGAATGCCATCACGTCCCGTTTTGGAGCCGAGATAGACAATCGGCATGTTCACGCCGGAGGCGGCCGCGTAAAAAATCTTGTCGGCATCCGCGAGGCCCACCGCCATCGCATTGACGAGGATGTTGCCGTCGTAGCGGGTGTGAAAGCGGACCTGCCCACCCACAGTCGGCACGCCGAACGAATTACCGTAACCGCCGATTCCGGCGACCACGCCCGACACCAGATGACGGGTTTTGGGATGTTCCGGCGCGCCGAAGGAGAGCGCGTTGAGGCAGGCAATGGGCCGCGCGCCCATCGTGAACACATCACGCAAAATGCCGCCGACGCCGGTGGTCGCGCCCTGATAAGGCTCGATGAAGCTCGGATGGTTATGGCTCTCCATCTTGAACACCACCGCCTGCCCGTCACCGATGTCGATGACGCCCGCATTCTCGCCCGGCCCCTGGATCACCCAGGGCGCTTTGGTCGGCAGGCCCCGCAAATGGATGCGCGAGGATTTATACGAGCAGTGCTCGTTCCACATCGCCGAGAAAATGCCGAGCTCCGTAAACGTCGGCACCCGGCCGATGAGCTTCAAGATGCGCTCATACTCGTCGGGCTTGAGCCCGTGGGATGCGACAAGTTCGGGGGTGATTTGGGGTTGATTAGTTTGCATTGTGATGGAACGAGCTTACGCCGCCTGCTTTATGTGCGCGGCAAGGCCTGCGAACAGGCCGCGCCCATCGGTGCAGCCCATGATGTCTTCGACATGATTTTCCGGATGCGGCATCATGCCGAGCACATTGCCGCGCTCGCTGGTGACGCCCGCGATCGAATGCGCCGCGCCGTTGAGATTGGCATGCTCATCGACCGCGCCGTCCGCCGCGCAATACCGATAGAGCACCCGCCCCTCGCCTTCGAGACGCTTCAAGGTCTCTTCATCGGCTTCGTAATTTCCCTCGCCATGGGCGACCGGCACGCGAATGACCTGTCCGGCATTGTAGCCGCGCGTGAACGGCGTATCCGAGCGCTCGACCCGCAAATGCACGTCGCGGCAGATGAATTTCAACCGCGCATTGCGCATGAGAACGCCGGGCAAGAGGCCTGCCTCGCATAGAATCTGAAAACCGTTGCAGACCCCGAGCACGAGGCCGCCTTTGGCGGCAAAGGCGCGCACCGCGTCCATCACGGGCGCGCGTGCCGCAATCGCGCCACAGCGCAAATAATCGCCATAGGAAAATCCACCCGGCACCACGACGAGATCGATGCCTTGGGGCAATGAGGTCTCGGCATGCCAGACCATCGCGGTCTCGTTTCCCGATGCGAGTTTGAGGGCGCGGGCCATGTCGCGCTCGCGGTTGATTCCAGGAAAGACAAGAACGGCGGATTTCATCGCGATCAGCCCAAAACCTCAACCCGGTAATTCTCGATCACGGTGTTGGCCAAGAGCTTGTCGGCGGCGGCCTTTAAGGCCGCTTCGGCCTTCGCCTTGTCGGCACCAGTCAACTCGATGTCGAACACCTTGCCCTGGCGGACACTCGCGACGCCCTCGACGCCGAGCGATTTCAGCGCGCCTTCGATGGCCTTGCCTTGCGGATCGAGAATGCCTGACTTCAAGGTGACGGTGACGCGTGCCTTCACATCCTTACCCCTTGACCAAAACCGGACCGGAGCCCACGGGGCGCTCATTTTCCATGAGAATGCCGAGACGCTTTGCGACCTCGGTATAGGCCTCCAGCAAGCCACCGAGGTCGCGGCGGAAACGATCCTTGTCGAGCTTCTCGTTCGACTTGATGTCCCACAGCCGGCAGGAATCCGGCGAAATCTCATCGGCCACGATGATGCGCATCATTTCGTTTTCAAACAGACGGCCGCATTCCATCTTGAAATCGATCAGGCGAATGCCGATGCCCAGGAACAGCCCGGTGAGGAAGTCATTGACGCGGATCGCGAGCGCCATGATGTCGTCGATTTCCTGCGGCGTCGCCCAGCCGAACGCGGTGATGTGCTCTTCCGAGACCATGGGATCGTTGAGCTGATCGTTCTTGTAGTAGAACTCGATGATCGAGCGCGGCAGTTGCGTACCCTCCTCGATGCCGAGCCGCTGCGACAGCGAGCCGGCCGCGACATTGCGCACCACCACTTCCAGCGGCACAATCTCCACTTCACGAATCAACTGCTCGCGCATGTTGAGGCGGCGGATGAAATGGGTCGGCACCCCGATGTCGTTGAGGTGCTGAAACAGGTACTCCGAAATCCGGTTATTGAGGACGCCCTTGCCCTCGATCACCTGATGCTTTTGCTTGTTGAACGCTGTCGCATCGTCCTTGAAGTGCTGAATCAGGGTTCCCGGCTCCGGCCCCTCATAAAGAACCTTGGCCTTGCCTTCATAAATGCGGCGTCGACGGCTCATTGGGATGTACCGTGTGTTGTTGAAATCCATGAATTTGGTGTGCTCCGGATGCCAGAAAGGATGACCCACGACGGAGCTGCCGTGAAAGCAAGGGACTTAAGAAACAAAACAAGAACCCAGCCTGGAATCGAACCTATCTCATTGACCTATCCAGTACAATCGATCGGGACTCCGGGGCCGGGAGTTTTACCCATTTTAGGCCGCTGTTTGGACGTTCGCGGTGTTAACGTTTCACGTTAATATTTAGGCATGCGGGCCCCTCGCCGCAACGCATCCAAAGCGAACTCTGCGAAGGAACTTTGCCATGACCACATTCGACAAACGCGAGGAAGCCTTCGAGAAGAAGTTTGCGCTCGACGAGGCGCAGAAGTTCAAGGCCGAGGCGCGGCGCAACAGACTGCTCGGAATATGGGCGGCCGAAAAACTCGGCCTGTCGGGTGAGGCAGCAAGCGCCTATGCCCGCGAGACAGTCGCCGGCGCCTTCGCGCAAGGCGGCGACAAAGCCGTCATCGTTAGACTGGCGAGCGATCTCGCTCCCAAGGAAATCGCCGAAGACGCCATTCGCGCGCAAATGAGCGAACTGATGGTGCAGGCGATCACGCAGGTGAAGGCTGGCCTATGACGCGAATAGTAAGCAGCGAATAGCGATTAGAATTTGGCATCCCCTATTCGCTACTCGCCAATCTCACTCCTCCTTGAATCCATATTCCGGCACATTGCCGCTGGCGCCGTAATATTTATACGGTAGGAACTTGCCCGACATCGTGAACTTGACCCGATCGCCCTTCGGATTGGGCAGCCGCTCCATCACCATGTCGAAATCGATCGCCGACATGATGCCGTCGCCGAACTCTTCCTCGATCAAGGCCTTCCAAGCCGGGCCGTTGACCATCACGAGTTCGTAAAACCGGTAGATCAAGGGATCGGTCGGCGGCATCGGCGAACCGCGCATCGGCACCTCGTTGAGCATCGCGGTCTCGGACTTTGAAAGTCCGAACAGCTCGGCGGCGTTCGCAACCTGCGGCTTGGTCAGCTTCATCTGGCCAAGACAAGCACCGACGATCAGCACCTCGGAACTGCCACCGATCTTTTCGCAGATATATTTCCAGCTCCAGCCTTTCTCGCGCTTGATGTCGAGCAGCTTTTCGGTGAGGTCGGATCGTTTCATGTTTTATCTCTTCAATCGGATGGTGACCGGCGCGCGCATTCTGCCCTTTGTCGTCCGCGAAGCCAAGAAAAAGGCGCGCCGGCCTCCATTCGTAAAGACTATTTGCCGAGGTGGCGATCGAAGAAGCCCGCGATCTCCTCGAACACTTCTTTCGTCTCCGGCGCGGTGTCGTCGCGGATATAATGCGCATGCGCCATGCCCTCATAGACCTGAAGGGCGGCCTCAACGCCGGCCTGACGAAGCTTGCGGTGAACGCGAACGGTGTTGCTCAAAAGAAGATCGCGGGTGCCGCTGGTGAGGATGGTCGGCGGAAAGCCGTTCATGTCGCCATAGACCGGCGACAGCAGCGGGTCTTTCATGTCATGCCCATTGGCATAGACGATCGCACCGGCATCGCAGAAGCCGTCCGGCGAAACCAGGACGTTGTCCACCATCGCGTTGGTATAGAAAGTATCGCCGACCTTGGTGACATCGGACATCGGGGTGCCCGACGCGATCGCCCCCGGCATCGGCAGACCGAGCGCTTTGGCCTTGAGCCCCATTTCGAGCACCAAGGCGCCGCCGGCCGAGGTGCCGAAGAACGCCATATTCTTGGCCGGCATGTTCTTCAGCAGGGCCTTGTAGACCGCGATCCCGTCGTCGAGCGCGGCGGGGAAATAAGCTTCCGGCGGCATGCGATATTCGACCGAAACCACTTTGATATGCCCGAAGCCGGCCATGAAGATCGCTTCCGGCAGGCCGGCTTCGCCGGGATTGAGCACGTAACAGCCGCCATGCATATGGACGAGCTGGCGGTTTTTGTTTTCCGGCGCGATGGTCTCGGGCGTCACGATAAAGGCGCGCACGCCGTCGATCGTGGTCTTCTCGACCTTGACCTTCAGCCGTTCCAGCATTCCCGGCACGTTCTTGATCAGGGCCGCGGCACCGGCATCGGCAACCGGCTTCCATTCCTCGCCGCTCTTGGGACGGATATCCCAATTCGTCCGCAATGGCGCGCCGATGATCTTTTGAAGCTGCGGCGAAACGTCCGGCGGCGCCGAAAGCGTCTTGGCCGGCACTTCCAGTGTGCCCGGCGCCGGCGTTTGCGCCTTCGCCATGGAGACGAAAGGCAACAACGCAAGACCGGCTATCGCGGAAGTCAAGGCAAGATCAAGCAAACGCGGCGACTTCTTCATCGATCGTCTCCATTTCCGAGAATATGTTGCTGCAAAACCGCGCTATTTAAGCGCGTCGGCGACCTTGGCGATGCCGGCATTGGCGCAGGCTTCGTCCTTGTCGCCGCCGGGCGCGCCGGAGACGCCGACGGCGCCGATCACTTCGTTACCGGCCTTGATCGGAACGCCGCCGCCAACACCGACCACGCCAGGAATCTGCCTGAGCGGGGCATTGGCGGGGTCTTCCAGCGCCTTCATCACTTGCAGCGAAGTCATGCCACGGGTGCGAGCCGTATAGGCCTTGAGCCGGCTGAACTCCATGGTGTGTGGCGGGGTGCCGTCGCCGCGCAATTGGGCCGCGACATTACCGGCTTTATCGACAATGGTGATCGAGACTTTGTAGCCGTCCTTGGCGCACTGTTCGAGCGTACCGTGGAGGATGGCAAGCGACATGCCCATCGAGACGTTTTTCTCGACCAGAAGCTGAGGCGCCTGCGCCATGGCCGGCGCGGCGGCAAAAAGCGCAATAGCGGCAAGCAAAGCCAATTTGACGCGAAGCATGGTCGAACTCCCTGGTGTTGTTGTTGCTTGAGAGAAGAACCCTAATCCGGCTGGTTTAATCCAGCAAGAACGCATGGAAGCGGTCGAGTTCACCCGGCAGGTCGCGCTCGATCGCCTCCGCGGCGATTTCGGCGACCCGGTAGCCACGGGCCTCAAGCCAGGCCCGCCGCTCGGCACGGTCTTTCACGATCGCTTCGGATTCGCCCGAATTGACCAATTCGACCGCGATCCGATGCACGAAGGAAACGAAATCCGGAATGTGACGGCCGACCGGGGTCTGGCGCTTGAAAAGCCCGGCGAAGCGGCGGTCGCTCCTCAATGCTTGCCACAGCATGCGCTCGGCATCGGTCGGATTGCGCCGCAACAGCCGCGCCAGCCCGCGTACCGTGCTGCTTTCGGAAGGGGCAGCGCCCTGCCCGTGCTCCGCGAGCAGCGCGCGCAGCCTTGTTGCCTGCTCGCCATCGAGCACGCCGCCCTTGGCCGGACCTTTTCGCCCCTCCGCGATCGCCATCACCACGCCGTGTAGCGTATGCATGTCCTGCTTGGTCGGCTCCATCCGGGTGAAGATGTTGCGCAAATTCACCAGCATGGTGTCGCGCTTTTCAGTGGGCCGTAGGAATTCGACCCGGTCGAGCTCGCGCACGAGATTGTCGAAAAACGCCTGCATCTGGTGCTGCGACGCCGGCTCGGAGCGTTCGGGCATCGCAAACGGCAAGCGGTTCGCGGTCGATAATTTGAACCATTCATAACCGATCAAAAGTACCGCCTGCGCCAGGTTCAACGACGCAAAGCCGGGATTGACCGGAAAGGTGATGATGCGGTTGGCAAGCCCGACCTCTTCGTTCTGCAAGCCGTAGCGCTCGCGGCCGAAGAGAATACCGACCGTGCCGCCACTTCTGATTTGTCCTGCCATTTCGGCCACGGCGGCCTGCGGCCCCACCACGGGCTTCGCCTGATCGTGGGCGCGCGCCGTGGTCGCAAACAACAGTGTGCAATCGGCGACCGCCTGTTCGACCGTATCGAACAGCTCGACGCCGTTTAAAATATGGTCGGCGCCGGCGGCTGAGCGCTGCGCGGCCACATTCGGCCAGCCATCGCGCGGATTGACGATGCGAAGCCGCGAGAGCGCGAAATTGCCCATCGCGCGCGCGGCCATGCCGATATTCTCGCCAAGCTGCGGCTCGACCAGAATGACCACGGGGCCCGCGAGGTCAAAGCCTGTCCTGGTTTTGTCGGTGCCGGACATCGGCGTTTTGTCCTTCAACCATCTCTATCAAGCGCCATAGACGGCCTTTTGGACGTTCGTCATCGCCATGGCAACCGGCTTGGTGATGGCAGCCTTGGTGATGGCAGCGCACCGCGATCTCGCGGCACGAAAGGCGCCCGAGTCTTGCAAAAAAGCCCTTTCGAAACGAGAGGGTGCAGGGAATGCCGGGCGCGACGGTCGCACCCATAGCCTCGCATGGATGAAAAAGAACCACACGAGTTAGTCCACCACAGGTTCGCCGAGACAGCCCGGCATTCCCTGCACGATGGTTTTAACGGTTTCCTTCGTGATCTCCCTGGTGAACCGGGCTTTCTTGCCACCATCACCGGCGGAATGCGAACATCCTTGCCGAATCACCGGCAGAATGCGAAAATATCCTTGCCGACTTGACACTAGCATCGGGGTGTCGGGATCACACGACTTCGCCGTCCGTGAAACGCGCGCTCGTCGGTCGCGCGTGTCACGTCCATCGCACGCCGCATCCAACGTTTGTGACGACCGCGAAACGTCCCTCTTATCGGGCGCGGGGCGGCTAGATTAGTGCCGGTCATTTGCCCGACAAGGCAAGGAAAACTTTTGAGGTCAATGAGGACCGATCGCATATCAGGCTGCCGGTAACTTTTGCGAAGAATAGCGATTCAGAGATCGTGGTCCAGCGGCAACTGAACCGCGACCGCTCCGGCCGCGACAAAACCATCATGGCTTCGCCGCAGCG
>DATGJS010000022.1:0-8953 GCA_035295025.1 Bradyrhizobium sp. | reverse complement strand
GCTCGTCCGATCGATGGATATAGCAGAATTGTGGGGCGATGTCCGGCTGACAGCGATAAGCCGCATCGGACGTCATCGTGAATGTTCCCGGGTATCGCGACGCTGATCCCGGCTTCGCCTGACTAGGCTTTCTGCGGAATCCCGCCGAACAGCTCCTTCTGCTCGGCCTGCGCGACGGCAACGAGTCGATTGGTCGCTTGCTCGATCGAGCCTTCGATCGTTTTCAGGAATTGGTCACGCTTCAGGCCCGGCGGCACCGGATCGAGGAATTCGACGACCAGCGTGCCGGGATAGCGCATGAAAGTCCGGCGCGGCCAGAACAGTCCGGAATTGAGTGCCACCGGAAGACAGTTCACGCCGCAATCGACATAGATCTGCGCGATGCCGGTTTTGTAATTCGGCGTTGCCCCGACAGGGGTTCGCGTGCCCTCCGGAAAGATGATCAATTGCCGGCCACGGCGCACTTCCTCGCCGGCACGGCGCGCCATTTGCAACAACGAACGGCCGCCGGCGGCGCGATCGATCCCGATCATATTGGCCTTGATCAGATACCAACCGAAAAAGGGAATCCAGGTCAGCTCACGCTTGAGAATGAAAAGCGGTTGCTCGAAGAATTGCAGCAGCGCGAAGGTTTCCCACATCGACTGGTGCTTCGAGGCGACGATCAAGGGCCCGGGCGGAATCTTCTCGAGGCCGCGATACTCCACCTTGATGTGGCAGATCACGCGCATCAACCAGATGCTGCTCCGTGCCCAGGCCTGTGCAATACTCACAATGCCGGAGCGGGGCATCACGAAGGTTGGGATCGCAACGATGATCCAGAACCCCAACAGCAGATAGAACAGCACATTGTAGATCAGCGAACGCAGGAAAATCGTAACCATCACAAAACCGGTTAGTTAGCTTGGGCCGCCGCCGGATGGCGCAGCGCAAGAGAATCGGAATTCGCGGCCTCGCGCATCATGTCGAACCCGGCATCCGCCAGGCGCACCCGCATTTCGGCGGCGACATATTTAACATACTCCGAGAGCAATAGCCGCATCGTCGCGCCATTGGTCCACCACGGCTCCTCGCGCCATTTATCGCCAACCACCGCGAATGGAATAAGGGTGATGTCGGGCATCGCATGCGACAATTCCACGATCGCCCGCGGCATATGATAGTTCGACGTCACTACGATCAGCGACGTGAAGCCCCGCTCGCGTGCCCAGCGCCGCGTCTGTGCCGCGTTGCTGCGGGTATTGACAGCGGAGCGGTCGAGATCGACGCAGCAGCCGAGCAAGGATTGATTGTCGCTTAGAAAACGCGAAATATCGCTAGCCGCGCTGGCCGGATGCACCCCGGAGATCAAAAGCCGCCGGCCATAACCGTCAGCCAGCAATTCCATGGCATCGGAGACCCGCGACGATCCGCCTGTGAGCACGACGATGCCATCGGCGGTGCGGGCTGGCTTGGCCTCCATGCCGCGCAATTGCGCCAGAAACCCCGCGAAACCGATCGCAGCGATCGCAAACGCGATGGCGATGGCCGCAACGCTCACCACGCCGAACCTACGCCGCAGTGGCGCCGATGACGTGGCTTCCGGTTTTTCGTCAGGCGACGGATTCATCTAGCGATCCCTTCAAATCCAAGTCTAAAACATGACCCGGAGAGGTGGGAACCGTTTTTCTCATGTCACAGCCCAAAAACTGCAGGCGCGCGGGGGTGCGTTGTTCATCATTCAATCTCGTTGAGGGTGGCAAATAATGTGCGCCGTGACGCCCATGCCGTGATCGCGGCAATCGCAACCGCCTGCACCGCCAGGATCAGATAGCCTGAGAGGCGCAACGAAAACGTTCCAAGCAGCGCGGCGAATTGATCTCCGACAGGGGTGCCGGAGAACCATCCCGCGATCGATTCGGAAAACCCAAACACCAGCATGGCAATGCCGCCGCCGATGACACCGCCTTCGAGACCAAGCCGGAGGAAATGCCGCAGAAAACGGTTGGCGATGTAGCGATCGCCGGCGCCTACAAAATGCAGGACCTCGACGATCGGGCGGTTTGCTGCCATCGCGCCACGGGTGGCGAACGAGACGGAAATCACGGTGGCGACGATCACCAAGGCCAAAATCCCGATCCCGGCGATCACGGTCGCACCGCTCATCGAGCGCATCCGCTCGATCCAGGCGCGATGATCGTCCACGCTTGCGTTCGGGGCCACCTGCGTCACCCGGCGGCGCAACGCATCGAGATTGAGGTCGGTTCCCGGCTGCACGCGCGCGACCAGCACCCGCGGCACCGGCAACTCGTCGAGCGACAATCCGCTGCCGAGCCAAGGCTCCAGCAATTTGGCCGACTCCTCGCGGGTGAACGGCCTGACCTCGACGATGCCGGCCTGCGCTCTCACCGCCTCGGTGACGGCAGCCGCGTCACGGTCGAGGTCGCGTCCGGCCACGGGCCGAACCTGAAGGGTAATCTCGCTTGCGACCTCCGACTGCCATTCGGCGGCGGAGGCGCTCACCAGCAGCACCGCGCCGGTGGTGATGGAGGCGAGGAATGTCATGATCGCGACGACCGCCACCAGCGCCGTCCCCGAAATCGAACCGCGGGGCACAATCGGCGACATGTTGCGGGCACGCGCCGGCATCTGCGACCGGTCGCGGCCGAGGTCAACCAGCGGGCCAAGCGGTTGATCGGTCCTATTCGTAGACATGCAACCGCCCCTGATGCAGCACCAGCCGCCTGGCATCATACTGGTCCATCAACGCCATATCATGGGTCGCGATGACGACGGCGGTTCCCGACTTGTTCAATTCGATGAACAGCCGCAGCAAGCGCCGCCCGAGCGTCGGATCGACATTGCCGGTCGGCTCGTCCGCCAACAACAGATGTGGCCGCGAAATCACCGCGCGCGCAATCGCCGCCCGTTGCTTTTCGCCGCCCGATAGAATCGGCGGCAGCGCATCCATCCGCTCGCCCAAGCCGACCCATTTCAGGAGGTCGATGACTTCCTTGCGGTAGCTCGATTCCTCCTTGCCGATCACGCGGAACGGCAGCGCGACGTTCTCATAGGTCGTCATGTGGTCGAGGAGACGGAAATCCTGCAACACGATGCCGATCCGCTTGCGTAAATCCGCGATCTGGTCCTTGTTCAGGAGCGAGACGTCATGGCCGAACAAATTGACCAGGCCCCGGGTCGGCCGCAGCGACAGAAACAAGAGCTTCAAAAGCGACGTCTTCCCGGCGCCGGAAGGCCCGGTGAGGAATTGGAAGGAATGAGCGGGAATGGCGAAATTGAGGTCGCGCAAAACCTCCGGGCCGAGCCCGTAGCGCAATCCGACATTTTCGAACCGAACCAAGTTCAGCTCCGTTCGATGAACAAAGCGGTTGTGCTTCGTTTATGGTTTCCGATTCGTTAACGGTCGCCTTGTAGCATCCTGAAAGCGTTTTCTGGTGGCGTTTTTGCTTTTGAAGCTCCTGCGGTGGAAGCCGGAGGGATTCGGCATACCGCCGGCGCGACTTTGGAGATCGCCCCATGCAGATCGTTTGTCCGCATTGTTCAACGTCTTACGGCATCAAGCCGGCGAGCCTGGGCGCGGCGGGACGCACCGTGCGATGTTCCCGGTGCAAGGAGACATGGCTGGCGCGGCCGGAGGATGCGGTCGAATTCGCGGGCCAAACATTTGCGGCGGCTCGGAGGCATCGGGCGACGGGCGAACAGGATGCCGCCGCCGAATGGGAGGCGCTCGCGGCTGAGGAAAGCGACACCCCCAGGGTCGACAGTCCCTCCATCGCCGGCTCCTGGTCGTCGGATCAGGACGAGGATTCCGTGACAACGACCGAGGCCGATTGGCCGGCCCGAGGCCGGCAGCAAGGGCGCTTTGCCTGGCTTAGCCGGTTGATGGCACCCCAAACCACCCATCGTGGCCCGCGCAAGCCGTCGGTCGGCTTTACCGCCGCCTGCGCCGCGATGGGAGCATTGACGCTCGGCCTTATCATCTGGCGCGCCGAAATGGTCCGCCTGCTGCCGCAAACGGCCGCCTTCTATAAGCTCGCCGGCCTTGAGGTCAATTTGCGCGCTTTGCGCTTTAAGGACGTCCGGATCAGTTCCGAGACGGTGGAAGGCAAGCCGGTCCTGGTGATCGAGGGCGCCATTACCGGCGAATCGAACAGGCCCGTGGAGCTGCCGCGGCTTCGCTTTAGCGTCCGCGACGCGCAAGGCGCGGAGATCTACGCATGGAACACCGTGCTGGAACAATCCGTCTTGCGGCCCGGCGAGAGGGCCGAGTTCAGGTCGCGCCTGGCCTCGCCGCCACCGGAAGGGCGCCATATCGATGTGCGCTTTTTCAACAAGCGGGATCTCGCCGGTGGCCATGTCTGAGCGGGCCCGCCCGATCGCATTTCGATAAGGGTGATTTGATGGCGCGCGTGCTTGTCGTCGACGATGAAGAATCCATGCGCCAGTTGGTCGCGCGCGCGATTGCGATGGACGGACATGACATCGCAACGGCCGCCGATGGCGCCGAAGCTCTCGAACGGCTAAATAGCCCTGAAGCCGCCTTCGACCTTTTATTGACCGACATCCAGATGCCGGTCATGGACGGAATCGCATTGGCTCTCACCGCCGCCCGCGATTTTCCGGCCCTGACGATTCTGTTGATGACCGGCTTTGCCGAACAGCGCGAACGCGCCTCCGGCCTCAACGCCATCGCCCATGACGTCATCAGCAAGCCGTTTTCGGTGGCCGATATCCGCACGGCGGTCGCCGACGCGCTGGCCTCCAAAGCCCGCTAAGCTTAAGCCTCAATAATCCTTCAGCAGCCGTTCGATGTAATCGAGTTCGATCTGCGGGCGCTGCGGGTCGGCCAGGCGCCGGCGAAGCTCTTCGAGAATCCGGCGCGCCCGCTGCACGTCGATTTCGCCGGGAATCTTCACCGTCTGATCGTCGCCGTAATCGCGCCCGCGCAACGGCCGCCCCAGCGGGTCGCTTTGGTTGCCGCCGCTCTGCTGGCGGCCGACGCGATTGCCGGCACCTTCGCCCTGACCATCGCCATCGCGCTGCTGCATGGCCTCGGCGAGGCTCTGGGCTCCCTTGCGCAAGGCATCCAGCGCCTTGCCTTGCGAATCGACCGCGCCATCGGCGTTGCCCTCCCCTAACTTGCCGCCGGCATCGCCCATCGCGTCATCGGCCTCGCCCAGGCCATCTTCGCCCTCGCCTTGCTGCAAATCGCCGTCCTGACCCTGACGGCCCTTTTCGCCGCGCTGGCCAGGACCCATGCCGCGCTTGGCCAATTCATCCTGCAATTTCCGCAACCGATCGCGCAGGCCCTGCTGGTCCTGTTGCAGATCGCCCATGCTTTGATCGCCCGGCTTGCCGCGTTGCCGATCGCGCCGCGAATCCTGGCCCTGCTTGAAGGTCTTGTCGCGCAATTGCTGTTGCTTGCGGATCATGTCTCCGAGTTCGTTCAGCGCCTGCTCCATGTCGCCGTCGCCCGATTGGCCCGGCTGGGCCATCTGAAGATTTTCGAGCATCTGCTGCAATTGCTCGAGCAATTGCCTGGCCGCATCCTTGTCGCCGGAGCGCGACAACCGCTCCATGCGCTCGATCATATTGTCGAGATCCTGCTGGCGCATGATCTTCGTATTGGGATCGAGCGGCCTTGCCAAGGCTTGCGGATTGTTGCGCAACTGCTCAGTGAGCTGCCGCAGAAAATTATCCAGCGCCGCGCGCAAATCCTGGGTGAGTTTCTTGATTTCCTCGTCACTGGCGCCGCGCTCCAGCGCTTGCTTCAGCGCGTCCTGGGCGGCGCGAAGCGCCTTGTCGACATCGGTGATGTTACCGTCTTCGATCGTGACCGCCAGCGCCCAGAGGCTCGCCACCACCTCGCGCAAGCCATCGTCGGTCCGCGCCGATTCGAGCTCCCGAACGACGCTGCGCAAGCCGAGATAATGGCCCATATCCGGCATGAACAGTTCCGGCGCGATCATTAACGCATCCAGCGCTTCGTTGACCTCCCGCTTCCGCTCGGCATCAAGCGCGAGAATGCGGCGCTGCTCGATCAGCGCGCGCGCCAAGGGCTTGGTGAACAGCCGCTCCGGCAGGCGCATGTCGAACGGTTCGCTGCGCCCCTCATTGCCGGCCTCGTCCTTGGCGCTCAGCGTGAGCGTGACTTCGGCGCCCGCATAGGGATCCTCGCTCAGATCCTTGACGGTTTGGCCAATGCCGTTACGGGTCCGGGCATTCGGCAGCACCAGCGGAAATTGCGGCGGATCGAACAAGGGGCGGGCGGCGGCGCCATCCTTGGCCCCACCCGCGCCGCGGGCGGCAAAGCGCGCGCGGGCTTCGGTGACGCCGTAATCATCCTCGATCTTATAAGAGAGCTGCAACGCGCCGCGGGCCTGACGCTCCGGGTCCTTGGCGAGCGTAATGCTCGGCGGCCGGTCCGCCATGGCGCTAAACCGCCATGCCGGCTGACCGGACGGCGCGCGGACGTGAGCGGTACCATCGGCTGTGATCGTGAAATGTTTCTCGTTGGTACCCTTGGGCGCCTGCTCGGCAAGCGCCGTCTCGGCCACCCCGCCGCCCACCGCGATATCGAGCGCTCCGCCGCTCGATCGCACGATCAGCGTGCTGCCGGCCGGCACGGTCAGCGGGCCTGAGGAAGAAGACGCGGCTTCCTTGTTCGCGGCCGACAAAATGATCGGCGGTTTTGCGGTGTAAGGCGGCGGCGTGACCCAGGCATCGACCCTGACATTGGCGGCCGCAAACACCCCGTTCCAATCGAAGGCGGCGGCAACGCGCACCGCTTGCTCGTCACCCGCCGCGACATAGGTCGCCACCATCGTCACGACGATCAGCGCGCGCAACGCCCAGGGATCGTGGATCGCAAGCCGCGGCGAAGGCAGGCCGGCACGGATTCGCTTGATCGAGGCCAAGGTGCGCTCGCGCTGCGCCTGCCAGAGCGCCAGCGCGACCGGATCCTGGCCGGTCAGCGTGTCGGTGAGTGTGGTTGCCGGGCGATGGCGGATGCCGGTGCCGCGGTCGAGCCGGCCCAGCGCCTCGGGGCGGCTCGGCCAGCGAAAGCGGCGCAGGGGAGACAGCGCCGCAAGCGCGAGGGCCAAAAAGAGGCCGATCCCAATCGCGCGGGCGAGGAACGGCAGCACCAGCCATAGCCCGGCCCAGGACACCGCCAGAAACAAGCCGGCGACGGTCAAAAGCCGCGCCAGATGCGGCCAGACCCGCTCCCACGCGATGGCGAATTCCGAACGCCGCACGGCCTGGGCCAGCCGTAGCCGCGAGACGGCATCCAAATTCTGCACGGGCTCTGGCGGATCGGGGGTGGGACCGCTCAACAATCTCTCCAAATTGCTCGGAGCCCAACCTAACACAATGGCGACCGTGAGGCACCCACGCCAAGTGGGTATCCCACACCCGGAATTGCGCATAACACAGAGGCGTGACTAGCCTGTAGTTTCGGTCCACAAACGCTCGAAATCGGAGTTACAAACGCCATGGACAAGAAAACGCACGACAAGGGACTGGAGATCAGAAAGGCCGTGCTCGGCGAGGCCTATGTCGCCAACGCGCTGAAAAACTCCGACGAATTCAACAAACCGTTCCAGGAACTCGTCACCGAATATTGCTGGGGCGCGATCTGGGGTCGCGAGGAGCTGCCGCGCAAGACCCGCAGCATGCTCAATCTCGCCATGATCTCGATCCTCAACCGGCCGCATGAATTGCGCGCCCACATCAAGGGAGCGCTGACCAATGGCGTGAGCCGCGACGAGATTCGCGAAGTCTTCATGCAGGTCGCGATCTATGCCGGCATTCCGGCCGGCGTCGACAGCTTCCGCATCGCGCGCGAAGTGTTCGCCGAACTTGATAAAGCATAACCCACTCAACACTGCTCCGTCATTGCGAGCGAAGCGAAGCAATCCAGCATTTATCCACGAAAACTCAGGATTGCTTCGTCGCTCTAGCGCAAAATTGCTCCGCAATTTTGTCGCGGGCTCCTCGCAATGACGCGAAGAGAAAGAAAATATCATGGACATCGGATTTATCGGCCTTGGAAAGATGGGCTTTCCCATGGCGCGGCGCCTGATCGAGGCCGGACATCAACTCGTTGTTTTCGACCAACGCAAGGAGGTCATGGACCAATTGGTGGCGAAAGGAGCAAAAGCGGCTTCCTCGCCGAAAGACGTCGCCGATCGCGCCGAGACCGTGATGGCGAGCCTGCCTTCGCTCCAGGCGTCGCTTGAAGTGGCGACCGGAAAGGACGGCGTGATCGAGGGGCAGCGCGTCAAACGCTTCGTCGATCTCTCCACCGTCGGCTCGCAAATGGCGGTGCGGATTTACGACACGCTGGCCAAGCGCAACCTCGTCCAGCTCGACAGCCCCGTCTCGGGCGGGGTTGGCGGCGCCGAGAAGGGCACCCTTGCGGTGATGGTGTCGGGCCCGCGCGCCGATTTCGACACGATCAAGCCGGCACTCGATGTGATCGGCAAGGTGTTCTTCATCGGCGAGAAACCGGGTGCCGCGCAGACCATGAAATTGGCCAACAATCTGTTGTCGGCGACCGCCATGGTGGCAACCTCGGAAGCGGTGGTGATGGGCGTGAAAGCCGGACTCGATCCCACTGTGATGATCGACGTGATCAATTCCGGTTCCGGCATGAATACCGCAAGCCGCGACAAATTTCCCCGTTCCGTCCTGCCGCGCAGTTTCGACTTCGGCTTTGCCACCGGACTGATGGTGAAGGACGTGCGGCTGGCGCTGGACGAGATGAAATCGCTCGGGCTTTCCATGGAGGTGGGCGAAGCGGTCGGCCGCTTGTGGGAAGTGGTGATCCGCGAGATGGGCGCGGATTCCGACTTCACGTCCGCGATTTTGCCGATCGAGAAAAAAGCGGGCGTCGTGGTCGGCGGCAAGGGCGGGCTTGCGGGAAAGTAGACGCGACCATCACAGCCACGGC
>DATGJS010000021.1:0-3568 GCA_035295025.1 Bradyrhizobium sp. | reverse complement strand
GAATCCTCGCGCAGCGGCTGGGCGGCGAGCTTGGGATAAATGCAGGACGAGCCCAAAAACATCAGCTTTTCGACGCCGTTCTGATGCGCGGCGTGGATCACATTGGCGGCCATGATCAGATTGTCGTAGATGAATTCAGCCCGCAGCGTGTTGTTGGCGACAATGCCGCCGACTTTCGCGGCGGCCAGAAACACGATTTGCGGACGGCTTTTGGCGAACCAGTCGAACACGGCCGCCTGATCGCGCAAATCGACCTCGCTACGCGGAACGGTCAGAAGATCAACGCCCTCCGTCGCGAGCCGGCGCACCAGCGCGCCGCCGACCATTCCCCGATGGCCGGCGACAAAGGTTTTCTTGCCCTTCAGCTCAAACGGGGTTCTTGCCATTGGCAACCTCGCGCCGGGCGATCGCGAGATCGCCGGCCACCATCTCCTTCACCAGCTCGGCAAAACTCGTCTTCGGCTTCCAGCCGAGCTTTTGGTGCGCCTTGCTGGCGTCGCCAATCAGAAGATCGACTTCGGTCGGGCGGAAATAAACCGGATCAATGCGAACGAGGGTCTTGCCGGATTTTTTGTCGAGGCCGCTTTCCTCAACGCCCTTGCCGCGCCATTCGATGGACCGGCCGACCTCGGCGAAGGCAAGCTCCACGAATTCGCGCACCGAACGTGTCTCACCCGTTGCGAGCACGAAATCGTCCGGGGCCTCCGCCTGCAATATCCGGTGCATGCCCACGATATAATCCTTGGCGTGGCCCCAATCGCGCTTGGCATCGAGATTGCCGAGATAAAGCGTATCTTCGAGCCCGGCCTCGATACGCGCCACCGCGCGCGTGATCTTGCGGGTGACGAAGGTCTCGCCGCGGATCGGGCTTTCATGGTTGAACAGGATGCCGTTCGAGGCGAACATGCCATAGGCCTCGCGGTAATTCACCGTGATCCAATAGCCGTAGAGCTTGGCGACCGCATAGGGCGAACGCGGGTAAAAGGGCGTGGTCTCCTTCTGCGGGACCTCCTGCACAAGACCATAGAGCTCCGAGGTCGAGGCCTGATAGAAACGTGTCTCTTTTTCCATGCCGAGAATACGGATCGCCTCCAACAGGCGCAGCACGCCGATTGCGTCGGCATTCGCGGTATATTCCGGGCTCTCGAAAGAGACCGCGACATGGCTTTGCGCGGCGAGATTATAGATCTCGGTCGGCCTGATCTGCTGCACCAAGCGGATCAGATTGGTCGAATCCGTCATGTCGCCGTAATGCATCAAAAACGGCACGTTGCCGGTGTGCGGATCCTCATAGAGGTGATCGACCCGGGCGGTGTTGAACGAAGACGACCGCCGCTTGATGCCGTGCACGGTGTAGCCGAGGCCGAGCAGATATTCAGCCAAATATGCCCCGTCCTGCCCGGTCACCCCCGTGATCAGGGCCACGCGCCGTTTGGAATCCTGAGCCGTCATTGGATCTCCAATTCAGGGGAATTTGGGGGCAGGCCTTAGCACCCGGTCTTAAGGAAGTCTAATGCAAAAGCCGATGTAAAATCAGACCGATAGGAAGAGAATTGAAGGAATTGATTGCTCGCGACGGGCCGCCCGGATGGAATTCCATACAACCAGCCGCAAGCAATTCCCATTCGTCGCATGGCTTCGCCGGTAACGCCGATATAGGATCGCGCGGAATTTCAGGAATGACCGGCCAAGAGCACGACCAAGAGCGCAAAAAGCGCCTAGCGGTAGATACGGGAGGAAAGATTGGACCATTCGTTGGAGGTGCGCAATGTCTCCTTGCGCTTTGGCGGCGTGCGCGCGCTGAGCGATGTCAGCTTTGGCGTCAGGCAAGGCGAATTGTTCTCGATCATCGGTCCCAACGGGGCCGGCAAGACCTCGATCGTGAACTGCATTTCGGGCCGCTACACCCCAACCGAAGGCCAGTTGTTTTACCGCGGGCGGGACATTACGGCGCTTAACCCGAACGCGCGGCCGCGGCTTGGCATCGGGCGCACCTTCCAGAACCTCGCGCTGTTCCATCATATGAGTGTGCTCGACAATATCATGGTCGGGCGGCACCACCTCCTGAAAAACAATTTCATCACGGGCTCGCTGTATTGGCTGACCGGCGCGAGAGGCGAGGAGTTGGAGCATCGCCGCAAGGTCGAGGAAATCATCGATTTTCTCGACCTTCAATCGGTACGCAAGGCCACCGCCGGCACCCTACCCTATGGCTTGCGCAGGCGCGTCGAGCTCGCCCGCGCCATGGCGCTGGAGCCGCAACTGATCCTGCTCGACGAGCCGATGGCCGGCATGAATTTCGAGGAGAAGGAGGACATCGCGCGCTACATCGTCGATCTCAATGAAGAGTTCGGCATGACCGTTGTCATGATCGAGCACGACATGGGCGTGGTGATGGATATTTCGCACCGCGTGATGGTGTTGGATTTCGGCCGCAAGATCGCCGAAGGCGATCCAGCCTCCGTGCTCGCCGATCCCCACGTCAAGCGCGCTTATCTCGGCGAAGAGGACGATGTGCTGGTCGATCCCCAGGAGAAATTGGTCGCCGCGGAGAGCGCGGCATGATGGATTATGCGGGCCGGGTCGAAAAGGCCGATACCTATCCGAAATTGCTGCGCCTCAACGCGACCGAATTCGGCGGCGAGATCGCGCTGCGCGAGAAAGATCTCGGGCTCTGGAAAATTTTCACCTGGAGCGATTATCAAGCCCGCGTCCACGACTTTGCCCTGGGCCTGATCGAGCTTGGGCTGAAACGCGGCGATGTCATCGGTATCATCGGCGACAACCGGCCGGATTGGGTCGCCGCCGAAATCGCAACGCATGCAATCGGAGCTTTAAGCCTCGGCCTTTACCGCGACGTGCTCGACGAGGAAGCCGCCTATCTCCTGAATTATGGCGAGGCGAAACTCGTTTTCGCCGAGGATGAAGAACAAGTCGATAAGCTCCTCGCGCTCGCCGAGCGCGCGCCAAGCCTCAAACACATCGTCTATTCCGATCCGCGAGGCTTGCGGAAATATGACGACCCGCGCCTGATGGCCGCCGATCAGCTCGCCGCTTTGGGGCGCGCGCGGGCCACGCGCGAGCCCGGCCTCTATGACGCCCTCGTCGATGCCACGCGCGGCGAAGATGTCGCCATCCTTTGCACCACCTCGGGAACGACGGCCCATCCCAAGCTTGCGATGCTGGCGGCGGGCCGGGTGCTGCGGCATTGCGCGATCTATCTCGCTTTCGATCCCAAGGGGCCGGACGACGAATATGTCTCGGTACTGCCGCTGCCCTGGATCATGGAACAGGTTTATGTGCTCGGCAAAGGTCTGCTGTGCCGGATGAAGGTCAACTTCGTCGAAGAGAGCGAGACCATGATGAACGATTTCCGCGAGATCGCGCCGACCTTCGTGCTGTTCGCGCCGCGGGTCTGGGAAGCGATTGCCGCCGATGTCCGCGCGCGGGTGATGGATTCTTCAGCTTTCAAGCAAGGCCTGTACGATCTTGGCATGAAAGCGGGCCTTGCGGCACTTGCCCGCGACCGCCATTCGGCCACGGCCGAGGTGCTTTTGTTCCGCGCGCT
>DATGJS010000020.1:0-6626 GCA_035295025.1 Bradyrhizobium sp. | reverse complement strand
CATCACATCCAAAACTCCACCGCCGGCACTTGCCGCGTTGACAAACGCGATGCGCAAAGTCCATATTCACCCATCTGGTTGAATAATATTTTCTCATGAACCGACCCGCAGACACGCATCTGGATCGCACCCTCATGGCTTTGGCCGATCCAACACGACGCACCATCTTGAAGCAGCTTGCCCAAGGCGAAGCGCGCATCACCGATCTCGCCCGGCCTTTCGTCCTGTCGTTCAATGCGATCTCAAAACATATTCGCGTGCTGGAGCATGCCGGTTTAGTGCGGCGCCGGCGGAATGGACGCGAACATGTACTCTCCTTCGAAGCCGCGCCACTCGACGAGGCGCTAGACTGGATTGAAACCCAGCGTGCTTTCTGGACAAACCGGCTCAATGCGCTCGACGCTCTGTTGACGGCAAAAGACAAACACCGCGCACCACGAGCGCCAAGAACAACTCAAATAACAACTCAAAGAAAAACTCCGAAAAAATAATGAGGTGATCATCATGGCGCAGGCCATCAATACCCAGGTTCGTATCACGCATCATTTTACCGTCTCGCCAGAGGCGGTGTTTGATGCCTGGCTCGATCAAGCGACACTGCCGCGATGGATGTGTCCGGCCGAAGGCGTCAGCGTTACCATCGCCGACCTCGACCCCAAAGTGGGCGGCCGCTTTCGCATCGTCATGCGCTCCGGCGGTCAAGACATCGAACATACCGGTGTCTATCAAGAAATCATACGGCCACGCCGTCTCGTCTTCACTTGGATATCGCAGATGACCGAGGGACCGAGCCTCGTCACCGTCGATCTCGCGCAAACGGAAACGGGCACCGACCTGACCTTGACGCATGAGCGCTTGCCGAATGCCGAGGCCGCCGACCGCCACCGGATGGGGTGGGCTTCGATCCTCAAATGCCTCGACGGTGAGCTCAAGAAAGGAATTTGAGTATGACCACCAGAAAACGGAATATCCTGGTCGCACTGGTTGCCGTCATCGTTGCGGCCGTCGGTATTTTGACGATCACTGCCGGGGGAGATCGAACCGTAACAGCCACACACGCCGTGCACGAGATAGCGGTGAATGCGGAAGGTGTTGCGCTCGATGGTTACGACCCGGTCGCCTATTTCACCGGCGACAAATCAGAACTGGGGAGTTTGAGATTTGAACACCAATGGAAAAACGCAAAATGGCGATTTGCGAATGCGTCCAATCGAGACGCCTTTGCTGCCGATCCCGAAAAATACGCCCCACAATATGGCGGCTTTTGCGCATTTGCATTGAGTGTGGGCGCCGAGCCGCCAGCAGGCTCGCCAACGGCTTGGAACATCGAAAACGGCAAGCTCTATCTTTACACAAACAAAGTTGCCCAAATTCTCGCCAAATTCCTTCCCCACGGAACTGAGAAAGCCGACAAAAACTGGACAACATTTTCGCCGCATTCCTAGCGCGTCATCGCCCACGCTCACAATCGTGATTGGCGATGAGAGATTATCGCTAGGATTCGCTTTGCCTCTTGAGGGCGCTCCCGGTAAAGAAGTCCATCCGGCATGCACGCGACCAACGTTTGCAGCCCGGCAAATCCGCCGCAGAGCGGAAGACAATCAAGGGATGGGGACGCCAATGGCTCGCGACGAGGAGGCCGCGCATAGCGCGGTCCGGCAACTGATCGCCGAAAAGCGGAAATATCTGGTGCCGATGACCATTGCATTCATGGTCAGCTATATCGGCCTGACCGTGCTTGCCGGCTTCGCCAAGGATCTGATCGGGACCAAAGTGGCCGGCCCGATCAATCTCGGTTTTTTGCTGATCGCACTGAATTATCTTCTATCATGGGCGCTCGCGATCCTCTATGGGCGCATCGCGGCACATCAATTCGATCCGCTGGCGGCAAAGGCCGCGCTGGAAATCTCCGGCGAGGGGACGGCGCGATGAGCCCAACCCTTGGTATTTTCATCGTCATCCTTTTCATCACTCTCTCGATCACCTATTGGGCCGCCAAGCGTACCTCGACCACGGCCGATTTCTACGCCGCCGACAGCCGCCTCACCGCCGCGCAAAATGGTTTTGCGCTGGCCGGAGACTGGTGCAGCGCCGCGGCCTTTCTCGGATTCACCGGACTGACATCGCTTTACGGCATGGACGGCGCGTTTTACGCGCTCGGCCCGCTGGTCGCGTTTTGTACCGTGCTGTTTTTGATCGCCGAGCCGATGCGCAATGTCGGCAAATATACGCTCGGCGATGTCATCCGCGGCCGCATGCGCACGCGCACCTCGCTTTTGGCGGCGATCGCCGGCACCGTGGTGGTCAACTTCGCCTATTTGATGCCGCAAATGGCGGGCGCCGGCGTTTTGGTGCGGCTCTTGACCGGCATCTCCTACGATTGGGCGGTGATCTTTGTCGGCGCCAGCATGATCGTCTATGTCGCGTTCGGCGGCATGCTGGCGACGACATGGGTGCAAATCGTCAAGGCCGCCTTGATGCTTTCCGCCGGCGCCATCATCCTGATGTTGATCCTGGCGCGGGTGCATTTCAATCCAATGACTTTGTTTGCCGATGCCGAGCAAAAATATACCGCCACCTATTTGTTGCCCGGCAACTATCTGAAGAATCCGTTCGACCAGATATCGCTCGCGCTCGGCTATACGCTGGGCTTGGCTGGATTGCCCCATGTCATGACGCGGTTCTACACCGTGCCCGACGCCAAGGCGGCGCGGCGCTCGGTGGTGTGGGTGATGTTTCTGGCCGGGGCGTTTTTCGCGGGCACCACGCTGTTCGGACTTGCGGCCGCCGACATGGTCGGACAGGACGTGATCCGCGCCGCCGACAAAGGCGGCAATCTGGCGCTACCGCTGTTGGCGCAATATCTTGGCGGCGGCAAAGGGACCTTCGGCGGCGACCTCATGCTCGGCTTCGTCGCGGCGGTTGCGGTCGCCACCATTTTGGCGGTGGTATCGGCGTTGACCCTGTCGACATCGAGCACAATCGCCCATGATCTCTACGTCAATTGGATCAAGCGCGGCCGCGTCGAAGGCCATCGGGAGGTCTGGCTTGCCCGCATCACGACCGTCGTGATTGGCGTGCTGGCGATCGTGCTCGGCATCGCCGCCCAGGGCGTCAACGTCGCCGTGCTGGTGATCCTCGCCATTTGCGTTGCGGCCAGCGCCAATTTCCCGGTCCTGATCCTGTCGCTGTTCTGGCGGCGCTTCAACACCGGCGGGGTGGTCGGCGGCATGGCGGTCGGGCTGGTGTCGTCGGTGGCGCTGGCCATGATTGGACCCGCGATGCGTGGCGCCGATGCGTTCTGGCCGCTGGTCAACCCGACGATCGTATCGCTGCCGCTGGGTTTTTTGGGCGCCTTGATCGGAACGCTGATCTGGGGACGCGATCTGGAAAACGAACGCAACTTTGATGCGTTTTTGTTGCAGGTTCACACCGGCATCGCGCCGAAGTAGAAATTCAGGATCACTTTCGATCACGAAACAAGAACATCCAGCGGAGATCTAATGACCATCAAAGCCGTCGTGTTCGATGCCTATGGCACGCTCTATGACATTCAATCGGTCGCGGCCATCACCGAGGAATCGTTTCCCGGTTACGGCGAGATCATCACGCAGATCTGGCGCATTAAGCAGCTCGAATATACTTGGTTTCGCTCCTTGATGCGGCGCTACGAGGATTTCTCCGTCGTTACACGCGACGCGTTGGCTTACACGATTCGGATTCTCGGCCTGAGACAGGATGCGGCCACTTTCGAACGCATCATGGACAAATATCTGCATCTCGATCTTTATCCGGATGCGAAAGATGCGCTCGCGGCGCTGAAAGGGTTCAAGCTGGCGATCCTTTCCAACGGATCGAGCGAGATGCTCAACGCGCTCGTGAAGAATAGCGGGCTTGACCGCGTGTTGGCGGCGACCATCAGCATCGATCGGCAACGAATCTTCAAACCCTCGCCGGATGCTTACGCGCTGATCGAAACGTCGCTCGGCGTGCGGCCGGCGGAAGTGATGTTCGTCTCTTCCAACCCGTGGGATGCGTGCGGCGCCAGGGCCTTTGGATTGAACGTCGCCTGGATCGAGCGGGTGACGCCGGAGGCGATGGCGCAAGCCTGCGTCAAAAGCGATGTCGTTCCCCCGCTCACCATGTTCAAGGCGCTTCGAACACAGATGGATGAACTTGGCGTCATGCCCGACCATCGTATCCACGCTTTGTCGGAATTGGCGGATCTTGTGCGTCCATGAGCTTTGGCCGCGATCCAGTTCGCATTGTGCTCCGAACAACAGAACGCAAGCGCGAGCCATCGTAGCGAATGGCGTCCGACTATTCCACGCGCCCGATGCGCTTGACGGCCGCCACCAGGCGCGCGCTGTCGGCTTCGACGAATTTCGCAAATTCCGGCGCGTCCATATAGGCCACGGGGCTGCCGGCGGTCTCGAACGTCTTGATCACTTCAGCGCTTTTCACGGCCTGCGCCATCGCCTCGCGCAGCCTTGTCATGATCGGCGCCGGCAGCGAGGCCTGCGCGAACAGACCCGCCCAGATGTAGAATTCGACATCCTTGTAGCCGCGTTCCCTGAAGGTCGGCAGATCGGGGAAGCTTGCGATTCGCTCCGCTCCCCAATTGGCGAGCACCCGCATCTTGCCGTCATCGACCTGTTGCTTCAACGTTCCCGGCGCGGAGGCAAGCGCCTGCACCGTGCCGGTCAGAATGGCGTTGAGCGCGGGCCCCGCGCCGCGAAACGGAATGTGCAGCAATTTAATGCCGGCAGAAGCCGCAAACATTTCCATCGCGACATGAAGCGTGCCGTAAGGGCCGGAAGAGCCATAGGGAATTTGGCCGGGACGGCGTTTGGCATCCTCGACAAAATCCTCCAGCGTTTGCCACGGCGCCGAAGCCGGCACCGCGAGCAATGTCGGATCGGCCAAGACCCGCGCCACTGGCGCAAATTGCGCGACTTCATACACCGGCTGGCGATCGAACAGGCGGTCGGCTTCCGGCAACACCGCAAGCGAGGACAACGTCATCAGCAAAGTATAGCCGTCGGGTTCGGCGCGCGCGGCCGCCGCGTTGCCGATCGCGCCGCCCGCCCCGCCCGCCCTGTTATCGACGATGACCGATTTGCCGAGATATTTTTCAAGCGCCAGTGCCACCGGCCGCGCGGCGAGATCGGCCTGCCCGCCGGCCGGAAACGGCACGATCATGGTGAGCGTATGGGCGGGCCATCCGCTTTGCGCGATCGCCGCCGTTGGCTTCGCCGCGCGCAGTATCGGCAGCGCGGCGGTCGCCTTGAGCCATTCGCGTCTGTTCATCGGTGTTCTCTCCCCGTCTCTTTATTCGACTCTTAGCATTAAGCCTGGGTCGGGGTGAACCATCGCCTTTAACCCGGCGTGTCGCGATGATCGAGCGTTTCATTCAAGATGACTTTAGGCCTCGCAAGGCGGCCTAACGCCCGCCGAACGCTTCGGGCGAGCCGAGGGTGGCGCCGCAGCCGTTGCGCCGCCCGATCACGCAGCGCGTAAGGCACGCCGCGCCAGGAGAACGCAACACTGACATCCATCAACGGCAAACGTCTCGCACCGAAGCGCCGCTTATAATCATAATTGCCGATGCTCAGATCGAAATGACGCACCCCGCATTGATGCAGCGCGGCCATTGTTCGCTCGACGCAGAGTAAGCCGGGTGAACAATTTGACCACTGCCCGCCGGCATTGCTGGTTCGCAACAATGAATAATGAGAGCCTTGCCTTAGACCCATCGTGGCGGCGACGATTTCGTCATTGCATAGCAACGCCGAGACAACGACATAACCATCCAAGAGGCCGCGGCCGACGACGTCGCGATAGAACTTCGCGTGACGCGGCTCGTCGAGCTCGAATCGATGCCCGAGCTTTTTCATGCGCTTGCGCTGCTGGGCGTCCATGGCCGCCATCAAATGCAGCGCATCATCGACCGTGGCGGCGATCCGAAAGGTCGTTCCAGGCTGACGGGTGAAGACCCGCCAGCAACGCGAGAGTTGCATCTTCTTGATGGAAGCGCGGTAGAGTTCGAAATCGTCCCCGGTCGCGATAAGATTACCGTTGAGCGAGGAATAACCGGCCGTACCGCATGCGATAAGCGGATTCGGCCGGCCTCCAATTTCGGCCGGCATCTTTTTCAAGCGTATGAGGTCGGGACGATCGGGCAAGTTTTGCAAAGCGGATAAGATCGCCTCGCCGATGGCACGCATGCTCGCGGAATCGTTCGGGGTAACGGATGCCAATAGCGGCGCGTTGTAATCGCTCACGCCGAGATCGGCGAATTCAATCACACGAAGATCACGGTGCTTGCGGCAGATCAGCGGAACAAGCGCCACATCTCGCCCGGTGATCTTGTCGGTGAGAAGGACGATCAACGGAGAGACCGCATCGAATGCGCGGTACCACGCATCGAGCCAGTGCCTGTGTTGAAAGCTCGTCCCGCTGGAATCTTCGTTCCATAGCGCCGACGCAACATCCCAATCGCGAATGATCCTCACATCGAACGAGGCGGCGGCACGATCCACCTGCCCGCCCGGTCCCTTAAATTCCGGAACAACGATCTCACTCGATGTTTGACGCGTCATCACATCGCATGGCGGCTCTGTGAT
>DATGJS010000019.1:0-2418 GCA_035295025.1 Bradyrhizobium sp. | reverse complement strand
CCCCGGCATGGGCGAGGACCTGTCTGAGTTCATGCGCGACCGCATCGAATATTATTTCCGCGACGTTCGCAACTTCGCCTACGACGTCGTCCGCGCCTGCATGGCCGCCGGGTGGCAGGACTTGCTCGATCTCGAATCCCGCCTCAAGCGCGTCCAGGCCGTCCGCACCACGCCCGACTTCGAGCCCATCGCCGCCAGCTTCAAACGCATCAAAAACATCCTCAGGCAGGCCAACTACACCGACGGCGCAGCCTTCCGCGAAGACCTCCTGGAACCAGGCCCCGAAAAAGATCTGCACGCCGAGATTAAGCGCTCGGCCGGCCGGCCGCTCGAATCCCGCATCGGCCTGCTCCGCCCCAAAGTGGACCTTTTCTTCGACAAAGTTCTTGTTAACGCGCCCGACCCAACCGTCCGGCGAAACCGTCTCGCATTACTGCATAGCCTTTTGCAGGAATTTTCCACGATCGCCGATTTTTCGGAGATCGTCTCAGAGAACAAGGAATAGACCCCATGAAAAACCACGTTTTCTCCTTCGGCAACGGCAAAGCCGACGGCGACGGCACCATGAAAGACGTTCTCGGTGGCAAAGGCGCTGGCCTGGCCGAGATGAGCCGGGCTGGCGTGCCCGTCCCCCCTGGCTTCACCATCTCCACCGAAGTCTGCAACATTTATTTCAAGAACAAGAACCGCATCCCCGACGACATCGAGCAGGAGATTGCCAGCGCGCTCGCCCAACTCGAGCAGCAGATCGGCAAGAAGCTCGGCGATCCCTCCAATCCCCTGCTCTGCAGCGTCCGCTCCGGCGCCAAGTTCTCCATGCCGGGCATGATGAACACCATCCTCAACCTTGGCCTCAACGATGAAACGGTCGAAGGCCTGGCGCGCGCGAGTGCTAATCCCAGATTCGCCTACGATTGCTATCGCCGCTTCATCCAGATGTTCGGCGAGGTCGCCCTCGACATGGACATGAGGAAGTTCGACGAAATCTTCGATCAGCGCAAGAAAAAAGCCAAGGCTAAACTCGACACCGACCTCAATGCCGACGATCTGAAAGCCATCCTCGACGATTATAGAAAGCTGGTCAAGAAAGTTACCGGAAAACCGTTCCCGCAGGACACGCGCCAACAGCTATCCATGGCCGTCGCCGCCGTGTTCCGGTCCTGGTGGGGCAAGAACGCGGCCAACTATCGCCGCATGGAGAAGATCCCCGACGACCTCGGCACCGCCGCCACCGTCCAGACCATGGTCTTCGGCAATGTTGGCGACGATTCCGGCACCGGCGTCGGCTTCACGCGCAATCCCGCCACCGGAGAAAAGGTCTTCTGGGGCGAATTCCTGCTCAACGCGCAAGGCGAGGACGTGGTGGCCGGCATCCGCACGCCGCACCCCATCGCCGATCTGGAAAAGATCATGCCGGACGCCTATCGCCAGCTCCGCGAGATCACAACCAATCTCGAAAAACATTACCGCGACATGCAGGATTTCGAGTTCACCATCGAGCACGGCAAGCTTTACATGCTGCAAACTCGCAACGGCAAGCGAACCGGCATGGCGGCTGTACGGGTCGCGGTCGAACTGGTCAAGGAAGGTCTCATCGACAAGCGGGAGGCCATCCTGCGCGTCGCCCCCAACCAGCTCGATCAGTTGCTGCATCCGCTGTTTGACCCGGCCTCGCTCAAATCGCTCACCAAACTCGCCACCGGCATCGACGCCTCGCCCGGCGCAGCCGTGGGTCGCGCGGTTTTCACCGCCGAGGAAGCGGTCGTGAAGGCGGCCAACGGCCCAGTCATCCTGGTCCGTAAAGAAACCACGCCCGATGACATCCACGGAATGGAAGTCGCCAAAGGCATCCTCACTGCGGTCGGCGGAAAATCGAGCCACGCCGCCGTCGTCGCCCGCGGTATGGGCCTGCCCTGCGTCGTCGGCGCAGGCGCCCTCAACATAGACGAGCACAAAAATCAATTCACGGTCACGGCCGGCGCCAAAACCATCACTGTCAAGGAAGGCGATTGGATTTCCTTCGATGGAACCACCGCCGACGTCTATCTCGGCCAGGCCAAGACCAAAGAGCCCGATCCGCACTCGCCGATATTCGTCGAGTTCATGAAGTGGGCCGACACCTTCCGCGGCGACTTCGGCGTCCGCGCTAACGCCGACATCCCTCGAGACGCCAAGGCCGCGAGCGAGTTCGGTGCCGAAGGCATCGGCCTCTGTCGCACCGAGCACATGTTCTTCGCCTCCGACCGCATCCCGTACATGCAGGCCATGATCCTGGCCGAAGACGAAAAGACCCGCAAGAAGGCGCTCGAGAAACTGCTGCCCATGCAGCGCAAGGATTTCGTGGGCCTGTTCGAAGCCATGGACGGCTACCCGGTGATCATTCGCACCCTCGATCCGCCGCTGCACGAATTCCTCCCG
>DATGJS010000018.1:0-15173 GCA_035295025.1 Bradyrhizobium sp. | reverse complement strand
GTGACGACGCAGCTTTACAATTTGCCGCTCGGCTGGAGCATGGCGATGAACGGCGTCAACAAGCGCGTCTGGGATTCCTATGATCCCGCGGTTCGCGAATTCCTCGCAAAGCAAATCACCGCGATGGCCGACGGCATCTGGAAGGACGCCGAGACGGAAAGCGTCGAGGGCATCAATTGCAATATCGGCGCCCAAGATTGCGCCAAGGGAAAAAAAGGGGCGATGACGCTGGTGCCGGTGTCCGACGCCGACCGGGCGGAGGTGCGATCGGTGCTTCAGAACGTCGTGTTGAAGCGATGGGCGCAACGCTGCGGCGCCGAGTGCGTCACGAAGTGGAACGAGACCGTCGGCAAGGTCGTCTCGCTGACGGCGGCTCCATGATCTCACCTCGCTCATCTTTGTCCTGGCCAAATTCGGGGTCCGCATGATGTCGGCCGGAAAAGCCGCGCGAACGAGCATTGCACGCCGCTTGCGTATCGCCTTCGGCGCCGTTGCGGCGCTGACCGTGATCGCCGTCTGCGTTGCGATCTGGGCCTTCCGCGCGATCGAGACCACCTTCGATGGCATCACAGGGCGGGATTTCCCGGTGACGATCGAGGCGCTGTTGCTGAGTTCCGACGGTCAAGAGATCGCGCGCGGCAGCACCGCCCTTATCGGCGCCACGACGCCGGCGGAACGTGAAGCCGCGCGTGACTCGGTGAAGGGTCTATTGTCGCGTTTACCCTCGCGGCTCGACGCGCTCGCGCGCGGCCGGATCGGCGCCGACAGGCTCTCCGGCGTGCGCGAGGCGACGAGCGCCCTTGGATCGACCGTGACGGTGCTGGACGAGATGGTCGGCAAACGTCTCGATCTTGAAACGTCGAAGCAGCGCATGTTGGGTGAGACGGCGATGCAACAGCGTGCATTGCTCGCCGCCATGGGCCCGGCGATCACGCTTGCGAACGCCGATGTGCTTGCCGCCGCGCGCCGCACCTCGGTGCGTTCGGGCGCGGAGCTGAAGAATCTCGTCGACCGCGAAGTGTTCACGCTTCAGAGCTTGTTGCAATTGCGCGCGGAGATGTACCGCGTTGCCGCAGCACTGCTGGAATCGGCGGAGGGTGGAAAAGCGGTGGCGCAAGATTTGCGCGGCGACGGCCAGCAAGGCTTTGCGGAGCTTGCGCGCGCGGTACTCCTGGCGCGCGACCCCAACGTCGCCGCCGTCGGCCAGGCGTTGATCGATGTGTTGAAGCCGCTCGTCGAAGGCGAGGCCAATTTGTTCGTCGCCCCGCGCCGCGCCGCGATCGACGATGTCCGAACCGCTGTCCATGCCTTCGAGGAAAAGGCACGTCCGATGCTGCAAAAAGCCGCCTTCGCGGTCATCTCGCAAAGCAGCGTCTTCACCAGCGACGCAACCAATTCGATCGTGCTTCTGGTCGGCGAGGAAGTCGGCACATTGACTCGTCTTCTCGAAGTCAAGGGCGACGCCACGCTGCTTGCGAACCTTATCGCGGAATCTGCCTCCGCCGATGGTCCCCGTCTGGAGGCGATCAAAAGCCAATTCGTCACGGTCAGCCAGGCGGTGGCGGCCGCGCTCGGCAAGATCAAGTCCACGGCCGATTTGAAGCCGGTGACGGATGCGGTGACCGCGCTCGGAAAACTCGGAGCCGGCCAGGGCGGTCTGTTCGAGGTGCATGCGCGCGAACTTACCCTTCGTGCCGACATCGAGAAGGCGGTCGGCGGCAATCGGGCCGCGGTGCAAGCGCTGACGAGCCGAATCGGCGAGATCGCCACCGCGGTGCAGGCGAGTTTCCAGACCGCCGCGGTCGAGATGCGGGCCACCATCGATTTGGAGACGAAGCTTCTCATTGGTTTTGGCCTGCTCAGCATCATTCTGGCGGCCGGCATCGGCGTGCTCTATGTCGGGCGCCGCATCGCGCGCCGTCTGGTGTCGTTGGCGACCGCGATGGACTTGGTCGCCGCCGGCAAGCTCGATGCCCCGATCCCGACCGGTGGCAATGACGAGATCGCCAGCATGGCTGCGGCCTTGCATCAATTCCGTGACCGCACGGCGGAGGTCGAGGAAAGCCGTACTGCGGCGCAGCACGCCCGCGAACAGGCGGCCGAGGAGCGGCGGCGCGAATTTCAACAACTCGCCGACGGGCTTGACCACAGCGTCAACAGTGTGGCGACCACCGTGCTGGAGCAGATCGCGGGCTTCCATCAGCGCATCAACGCGATCGGCAATTTGGCCGAGACCACGCGGCGGGAGTCGAACGACGCGCGCGGCGCTTCGGCAAACAGCCAGCAGGAAACCCAGGAAGTTGTCACTTCGATTTCACAAATTATCGCGTCGGTCGGCACCATCGGCCGCGAGGTCGGAGAATCCCGCGATATCGCCGACCGCGTCGTGCGGAACGTTGCCGCGGCCAATACCACCATCGAAAGTCTCTCCCAGGCGGCCGATCAGATCGGCGAGGCGGTCCGCCTGATCGGCGACATCGCCTCGCAGACCAACCTTTTGGCGCTCAACGCCACGATCGAAGCCGCGCGCGCCGGCGCGGCCGGCAGGGGGTTCACCGTGGTCGCCGGCGAGGTCAAGGCGCTCGCCGACCAAACGGCGGTGGCGACTGTCGGCATCACCAAAGTGGTCGAGAGGATTCGCACCGTGACCGCCGAGGCGATCGCGGCGATGGGCGGCATCAGCACCGTCATTTCCGATATGGTCGGCAAGACCCAGACGATTTTGCAAACCACTCAGGAGCAAGAGGCGGTATCGACGCGCATCGCCGATAGCGTCAAGCGGGCGGAGGTGACCACGCGCAAGGTCGGCGAGCAGATGGAACAGGTCACTGGCGCCGCGGACGCGACCGGGGCTGCGCTCGCCGAGATGAACGAGGCCAGCAACAAGGTGTCCGATCTGGCGCTCACGCTCAAAACCGAAGTCGGACGGTTCCTGGCGACCGTGCGGGCCGCATAACCCCCCGGCTTCCTGGAATAAAGCCCCTCGCGCCCCAGGATTGACCGCTTCCCGCTTGTTCCAAATCATGCTTAGCCGGAGCGGTCGAAGATTATAAAAATCGGAATTCCCTAATGCGTGCCGAAAACGACAATGGTGCCCGGCCGGTTCTTGCCGAAGCGCGCTGCGTGCGCCTGTTGGCGAAAGCCGACGCCGCGGCCTCGATTGCCCCATCGATTGAAAAGCGTTCGCTGTCGCGCGCCGACAATCAGGTGCTGATCGAGGTGAAGGCGGCCGCGGTCAATCCTTCCGACGTGAAAGCCGCGACAGGGTTGATGGCTTACGCGGTATTTCCGCGCACCAGCGGACGAGACTATGCCGGCGTCGTGATCGACGGCCCGCCCGACATGATCGGTCGTGAGGTATTCGGCTCCTCCGGTGACCTCGGCATCAGACGCGACGGCACCCATGCCACGCATCTGGCGGTGGAGGCCGATGCGATCGTGGACAAGCCGAAAGGCCTGTCGTGGGAGGCGGCGGCCGGCATTGGCGTGCCGTTTGTCACGGCAATCGAGGGCTTTCGCCGCGCCGGCATGCCAAAAAGCGGCGACATTGTGCTGGTGATGGGCGTCAACGGTAAGGTCGGGCAGGCTGCCGTGCAGATTGCAAGCTGGCGCGGCGCGCGCGTGATCGGCGTGGTGCGCAAGCACGAGCCATATGAGGGCCACACCAACGCGCCCGTTGAAGTGATCGATTCCTCGGTCACCGACGTGGCGGCGCGGGTTCGCGAACTCACGGATGGCAAAGGCGCCGACATTGTCTTCAATACCGTGGGCGATCCGTATTTCCAGGCCGCGCACCAATCGCTCGCCCTTCGCGGGCGGCAAATTTTGATCGCCGCGATCGAGCGCATCGTGCAATTCAACATCCTGGAATTTTATCGCGGGCAGCACACTTACGTGGGCATCGATACGCTCGGCCTGTCATCGATCGCGACGGGAACCGTGCTTCGCGAGCTCGGTCCGGGCTTCCTCAGCGGGCATCTCAAGCCGTTTGCGATCAAGCCCCACGCGGTCTTTCCTCTGGAAGAGGCGAAGGCGGCGTTTATCGCGGTCGCGGGCTCCTCGCGCGATCGCATTATCCTGCGGCCGTGAGCGTTCGCGCGGCGATCGGGTAAAGACGATCAATCCGCCGCGCGGGTCAGAATCCGAATCTCCGAAGTCAACGTGCGATGCACCGGACATTTGTCGGCGATTTCCAGCAATTTCCTGCGCTGCTCGGCATCGAGCGGCCCCTCCATGGCGATGACCCGCTCGATCTGGTCGAGCATTCCCTCTTTCGTTTCACACTCGGCGCAATCCTGCGCGTGGATCTTGCTGTGCGTCAGCGTCACGGTCGTTCGTTCCAGCGGCAGTGACTTGCGGTCGGCATAAAGCCGCAGGGTCATCGAGGTGCAGGCGCCAAGGCCGGCGAGCAGCAAATCGTAAGGCCCGGGTCCGGTGTCGCCGCCGCCGGCGGCTTTGGGTTCGTCGGCGAGCAAACGATGCGGCCCGATGGTCACGGTTTGCTGGAATGTGCCGTTGCGGGTTTCGCGAACCATGACACGGCGTGGCGCCTCGTCATCTGCGGCCGGCTGCACTGGTGTTGCCGCATCGAGATAGCGCGACGCCCAGGCGGCGATCAATTCGGCGGCATAGGTGGAATCGCGTCGGTCGCTCAAGAGGTGATCCGCGCCGGAAAGCGATACGAAGCTTTTGGGATGCTTGGCGGCGACGAAAATCCTGGTCGCATTCTCGATGCCGACCGTGTCGTCGGTCGGCGCGTGCATGACGAGCAGTGCCTTGTGCAAGGCGGCCACACGGGCCATCAGGCCTTGCTCGGCGATGTCGTCGAGGAATTCGCGCGTGATGGTGAATGGCCGTCCCGCGAGCGAGACCTCGGCCTTGCCGTCTTTTCGGATTTGCTCAACCGAATCCGCAAAGAGCCCGGTGACATGGGCGGGATCGGAGGGGGCCGCAATGGTGACGACCGCTTTGACCTCGGGAATGCGGTCGGCCGCGGCGAGAATGGCGGCGCCACCCAGGCTGTGGCCGATCAACAGCGCGGGCGCTTTTCGGCTTTGACGTAAATGATCGGTCGCCCGCACCAGATCGGCGACATTCGACGAAAAGGTCGAATTGGCGAAGTCGCCTTCGCTCGAACCCAGACCCGTGAAGTCAAACCGCAATACCGCGATGCCTTTTGCGGACAGCGCAACCGCGATCCGTTTGGCCGCCAGGACATCTTTGCCGCAGGTGAAGCAATGCGCGAACAGCGCGTAGGCGCGGGTCTCGCCGTCCGGAATGTCCAGCGCGGCGGCCAGTTGCTGGCCGTCCGAACCCGTGAATTGAAAGCGTTCGGTCGGCATGGGCGTCTCCGTGTTTGGGAGGCGTCACCTCTTTATAAAGAGGTGACGCCCTGGAAAGCCCCTCTATTCGTGGCGATGCATCGCGGATTGATGCTTGGTGTCCCGCATCGTCGTATAAATGAGGAGCGACAGGAAAATGATCCCGGACAGGTAATAATAGAACCATCCTTCATGTCCGAGGCTCTTGAAATAAAGCGCTATCGCGGGCGCGGTTCCGCCGAAGATCGAGACCGTGATGGAATACGGCAGGCCGACTCCAAGCGCGCGAACCTTGGTCGGGAAAAGCTCCGCCTTCACTACCGCGTTGATCGAGGTGTAGCCGGCCACGAACACCCATGCCGCGCAAATCAGAAGGAATGCCATCCAAGGCGATTTGGCCTCTTTCAATTCGCTCAAGATCGGTATCGTGGCAAGCGTTCCGACGACGCCGAAAAAGATCAGAAGCGGCTTGCGGCCGATGCGGTCCGACAGGGCGCCATAGATCGGTTGCAGCAAGGTCGCAAAGACCAGCGAGCCGAAGATCACGAGCGTGGTTTGATCCTCGGTCAAGCCGACCGACAATTTGACGAAGGTCTGCATATAGGTCGTGAAGGTGTAGAAGGCGGCGGTGCCGCCGGCGGTCAACCCGACCACCAGCAGAAGTTCGCGCGGATATTGCAAAAGGCCGAGGATCGAGCCGGTCGGTTTGACGGTCCGGCGTGCTTCCTCAAATGCTTCGGTTTCGTGCAGCTGGCGCCGCATCACCGCGGCGAAAATCGCCAACATCGCGCCGATCACGAACGGTATCCGCCAGCCCCATGCCTTCAATTCCTCCGGCGTCAGGAACACCTTTTGCAGGAGCAAGAGGACGATGATCGCGGTGAGCTGTCCGCCGATCAGCGTGACGTATTGAAAGCTCGAATAGAACCCGCGGTGCTTGGCATCGGCGACTTCGCTCAGATAGGTCGCGCTCGCTCCGTACTCGCCGCCAAGGCTTAAGCCTTCGATCATGCGCGCCAGTGCCAGGATTGCCGGCGCGGCAAGGCCGATCGAGGCGTAGGTCGGGGTGACCGCGATCATCAGCGAGCCGAAACACATGCAGACGACCGAGAGCGTCAGCGACAGCCGCCGGCCGTGATGGTCGGCGATATAGCCGAACAGCCAGCCGCCGAGCGGGCGCATCAGAAAGGTGGCGGCGAACAATACGGCCGCGTTGAGCTGCTGCACGACAGGATCGCTGTTGGGAAAGAACGCCGGTGCAAAATAAAGCGCGAACGCCGTGTAGGCATAAAAATCGTACCATTCGACGAGATTGCCCACCGAGCCGATGAAGATCGCCTTGACGCGGCGCTCCACGTCGCGAACGTCGAGACGGTCGTCGGCCCTCAGACTTGCAGCATGATCGGTCACTTTGGGTTCCCCGGAAGTTAAATAGGTGGTTGAATCGAGTTTGCAGAAACGCGGCCTTTGTTTCTTGCTGGATTATAGCCGCCGGCGGGCCGTTCACCAGCATCCAAATCGCCGATACCGTGTCCGCGAGACTTGCGCGGCTGGCGGCATTTATCGCATGGCGGATCTCGGATCGATCGGGACCGTGCCGCGCAGGCCCAGAATATCCTCAAGCACCTTGGCGCCGGCCAGAAGTTGCGCCTCGCCGCGCGGCGGCGCCACCATCTGCAAGCCCACCGGCAGGCCCGAAGCTGTGAAGCCGCATGGCAACGACAACGCAGGACAGCAGGCAAGCGTAATCGCATAGACGATGCCGAGCCATTCGAAATAACTGTCGAATTTTGTGCCGGCGCATTCGGCGACGTAACGGTCCTCGACCGGGAAGGGCGCGACGATGGTGGCCGGGGCCAGAAGCAGATCGTAGGATTTGAAGAATTCGATCGTGCGCAGGGTCATCGCGACACGCTGGGCTTCGGCGCGTTCGAGCTGCTCGACGGTAAGCTTCAGCCCCTCCTCGATGTTCCAGATCACTTCGGGTTTGAGCTGATCGCGTTTGGTACGCAATAGCGCTGCCTTGCTGATCGCAAAATCGAAGGCGCGCAGCACATGGAAACATTCATGGGCCTCGCGCAGGTCGGGATGAGCTTCCTCGACGACGGCGCCGGCTTCAGTGAATTTCAGCGCCGCCTTCCGGGTGATCGCGGCGACCTCGGGATCGACAGGGGTGATGCCGAGGTCGGGTGAGTAGGCGATGCGTTTGGGACGCCGGCCCGATCGCGCGGCGGACAGGAACGATGTCGGCAATCGAGGTAATGACAGCGGATCAGCCGGATGTTCGCCGCTCATGGCGTCCAGCGCCAGCGCGATGTCCTCGACATTTCGCGCCATGGGGCCGTGCACACCCAGATTGCGGTCGATCTTGGCAGCGGGCGTGTGCGGAACGCGTCCGATGCTCGGCCGTATGCCCACAACGCCGCAGAAGCTTGCGGGATTCCGCAGCGAGCCGCCCATATCCGTGCCGTGGGCGAGCCACGCCATGCCGGTCGCGAGCGCCACGGCCGCGCCGCCCGAGGACCCCGAAGCGGAGCGCGAGGTGTCCCACGGGTTGCGGGTGGCGCCGAAGACTTCGTTGAAGGTATGGGCGCCGGCGCCGAATTCCGGGGTGTTTGATTTGGCGTAGATCACCCCGCCATTGTTTTCGAGAAGCTCGACCACAATGTCGGAATTTGCGGGAATGTTGTCCTTGTAGATCGGCGAGCCCTGCGTGGTGCGCACGCCCGCGACGTTGGTGAGGTCCTTGATCGGGATCGGAAGACCGGCGAGCAAACCGCGCTCGCTACGCGGCTTTTGCATCAAGGTTTTGGCGTGGTCGCGGGCGCGCTCGAAGCAAAGGGTCGGCAACGCATTGGTCTTGCCATCGACTTCCGCGATCCGTTTCTCCAGCGCGTCCAACAGATCGAGCGGCGTCACCTCGCCGGAATGGAGCCGATCGACCATCTCGCATGCGGTTGCGCGTATGAGTCCTTGATCCGATGACATTTCGCCCCCCTTAAAGCTACGCTTATCTTTGGGCCGATTGTGTAGCCTTGTAAAACACCTTACGACAAGCGGGAAAACGAAAGACGAGCATCGGAGAAGCCGAGATGACCACGCCATGCGATGCGCCGGATTGGCGCAGTTTGAACCAGGAAGCGCTCGATCGCGGCCTCAATAATTCCACAGCCGTTGCCGGCAGCGCCGATAGGGTGGCGGCCTGGGAGCGGCGCTCGGCGGAATTGCGCGCGCGGCATGGTGAACATCTCGATCTCCGCTACGGTCCGCGCGAGCGCAACCGCATCGATTTCCTCAAAGCCGCCGATAAGGCGCCGACTTTGTTGTTCATCCATGGCGGCTATTGGCAGACGCGGGCCAAGGAGGCGTTTTCGCTGTTTGCCGAGGGCCCCATGGCGCAGGGCATCAATGTCGCGCTGATCGGATATACGCTGGCCCCCGATGCCACGCTCGATCAGATCGTTGCCGAAATCCACGCCGGAATTGATGATCTCGCCGGACGTTTGCCCGACCTTGGCGGCGACGCGAGCCGGATCGTGGCTTGCGGGTGGTCGGCCGGCGGCCATCTCACCGCCATGGCGATGGCCAACGCCAACATCAAAGGTGGCGTGGCGATCAGCGGCATTTACGATCTCGAACCGATCCGCCACTCTTATCTCAACGTCAAGCTCGGCCTGGACGAAGCGATGTCGCATCGCAATTCTCCGATGGCGCAAGCAGGCGGCCCGATGAAGCCATTGTCGCTGGTGGTGGGAACTGCCGAGTTGCCGCTATTGCGAAAACAAACCGCGGATTTTGCGGCTCACCGCGCCAAATATGGTTTGCCGGTTGCTTACGAAGAAATTCCCGCCGCCAATCATTTCACCATCATGGACGAGATGCTTTCGCCGAAAGGGCGGATCACGGCATTGATCCGGCAAATGTTGGAGCGGGTTTAGAGTTTTTTACCGTCATTGCGCTCGCAATGACGGGATCCAACGAATACTACCCCCACCCCGCCGCGATGCCGCCATCGACCGTAAAGATCACGCCCGACGTATAGGCGGAACGGTCGGAGGCCAGAAACGCCATCAAGTCGCCGATCTCGCGTGGATGCGCGGGCCGGCCGAGCGGAAGGCTCTTCTGAAATTCCTTGTAACGGTTTTCGTCGCCGAATTGATTCTTGGCGCGGGTTTTCAAAAGCGTGACATGGCGGTCGGTGCCGACCGGGCCGGGATTGATCCCGACGACGCGGATATTGTCGGCGAGGCTCTTGCTGCCGAGCGCGCGGGTAAACGACATCAGCGCCGCGTTGCCCGTGCTGCCGCAAATATAATTGGCGTCGAATTTTTCGCCGGCCACGCCGATATCGTTGACGATCACGCCATGCCCGCGCGCCTTCATCTGCGCATAGATCGCGCGCGTGATGTTGATATAGCCGAACACCTTCAACTCCCAGGCATGACGCCAGCCCGCCTCATCGATCTTGTCGATCGAGCCGCCGGGAATGTCGCCGGCATTGTTGACCAGGATGTCGATATCGGCGGCCGCTTTCACCAGACGAGCGATGTCTTCGGGCTTGCGCAAATCGGTCACGATGGTCGCGGCATCGATCTGGTGTTGGGAGCGCAAGCGCTCGGCCAGCGCCTTGAGCTGATCGCCGTTGCGGGCGGCAAGAAGCAGATGGGCGCCTTCCTCGGCAAAGGATTCGGCGGCGGCCGCGCCAATGCCCTTGGAGGCGCCGGTGATCAGGACGCGTTTGCCGCGCAGATGAAGATCCATGGAAATGCTCGCTTGATGGGGGATAATTAAACTGGTGAGGGTTTTCACTTAGGCTGGCTTAACCAACGGGGTCAACGTCAACATTGCATTGCACTGTTGCGTAGGGATAAAGTTTGGTCCATTGCAATTCAATTGCGAAATGGCTTTACCAGACCATCCCCGGCGCCTTGAAGGAAATTGTCGATGAGCAACGCAAAAAAGCAATACCGCATCGCGGTCATTCCCGGTGATGGAATCGGCAAGGAAGTGGTTCCCGAAGGGTTGCGCGTGCTTGAGGTGGCAGCGAAAAAGCACGGCGTCGCCGTGCATTTCGATCATTTCGATTTTGCCTCCTACGATTATTACGAAAAGCACGGCCAAATGATGCCGGACGATTGGAAAGAAAAAATCGGCAAGCACGACGCGATTTATTTCGGCGCGGTGGGTTGGCCCGCGAAAATCCCCGATCACATTTCCTTGTGGGGCTCGTTGATCAAGTTCCGCCGCGAATTCGACCAATACGCCAATTTGCGTCCCGTCCGGTTGATGCCGGGCGTGCCGTCGCCGCTCGCGGGCCGCAAACCCGGCGATATCGATTTCTGGGTGGTGCGCGAAAATACCGAAGGCGAATATTCTTCCGTCGGCGGGCGGATGTTTCCGGACACGGAGCGCGAATTCGTCACGCAACAGACGGTGATGACGCGCACCGGCGTCGATCGCATCCTCAAATTCGCCTTCGAGCTCGCTCAGTCGCGGCCGAAGAAGCATTTGACCTCGGCGACCAAATCCAACGGCATTTCGATCACGATGCCCTATTGGGATGAGCGTGTGGAGGCGATGGCCAAACACTATCCGAAAGTGAAGTGGGACAAATTCCACATTGATATTTTGACCGCGAATTTCGTGCTGCATCCGGACTGGTTCGATGTCGTGGTAGGCTCCAATTTGTTCGGCGATATTTTGAGCGATTTGGGGCCGGCTTGCACGGGCACGATCGGGATTGCGCCGTCGGGCAACATCAATCCGGAAGGCCATTTTCCGTCGGTGTTCGAGCCGGTGCATGGCTCGGCGCCCGATATCGCCGGCCAAGGCATCGCCAACCCGATCGGCATGATCTGGTCGGGCGCGATGATGCTGGAGCATCTCGGCGAGAAACAGGCGGCGGACTCCATTGTTGGCGCCATCGAACGCACGCTCGGCGAACGTACCCTGCGCACCCGCGATCTCGGCGGCAATGCCGACACGAGCGCTTGCGGCAAGGCGGTCGCGGAGATGGTGGAGTAGAGGCTGGCGTTCCAGCCTCGCCTCTTCGTCATTGCGAGGAGTGAAGCGACGAAGCAATCCATTCTGCCTTTTTGTGGCTATGGATTGCTTCGCGGAGCCTGTCATCGGGCGCGCATTCGCGCGACCCGTTGGCTCGCAATGACGGCTTAGGAACGATTCACCTCTTTGCAATCCTTCTACAATGCTCCCACGCCGCATGAATCAGGTTTTCGCTCGCTTCCGGCGTGCGGAAGGCCGAATGCGCCGACAGCGTCACATTGGGCAATTTTGTCACGGGATGATCTGACGGCAGCGGTTCGGTGTTGAACACGTCGAGCCCGGCATGGCGGATATGGCCTGACTTCAGCGCCTCGATCATCGCGGCTTCATCGACCATGGCCGCGCGCGCGGTATTGACGAGGATGACGCCCGGCTTCATCGCGTTGATGCGCTCGCGGGACAGAAAGCCGCGGGTTTCGTCATTGAGCAGAAGATGCAACGAGACGACATGACTTCGCGCGAGCAGCGCGTCGAGCGTGACGAATTCGACGCCGGCAAATTGTTTTGGCGACCTGTTCCAGGCGATCACCTTCATGCCGCTGCCGAGCGAGATGCGCGCGACTTCCGCGGCAATGCCGCCAAAGCCGATCAGACCGAGCGTCTTGCCGGTGAGCTGCATGCCGTCTTCGCGCAGCCAGTGGCCGGCGCGCATCTCACGGTCCATTTTCGCAATGCCGCGCGCGGCCGCCCACATCAGCGCGATCGCGCATTCGGCAACGGCAATGTCGCCATAGCCCTTGATCAAATGAACCGCGATGCCGAGTTCGGAAAGTTCTTCCGGATTCATGTAGCTGCGCGCGCCGGTGCCCAAAAACACGACGTGCTTGAGGCCATGGCACCGCCGTGCGATGTCGGTGGGAAGCGCGGTGTGGTCGATGACGATGATTTCGGCGCCGTCGAGCAGGGTGGGGATTTGCTCCGGCGTAATGTCGGCGTTGCGGTTGATGCGCACAGCCGGATCGGCGGATTTGTTCTGCCGCTCGAAAATATCCGCAAGCGACTTGTTGGCGTCGACAAACACTCCGCGCACGAAAATCTCCTTAAGTTTATTGGTGGATCACGTTCACGAGGCGACACCGGCGAGCGAAAGAACGGTGTGCATCAGAACATTGGCGCCCGCCGCGCAGTCAGCTTGCGTGGCGTCTTCAAGTTCATTGTGGCTGATGCCGTCCTTGCAGGGCACGAAGACCATGGCGGCGGGAATTTTCGTATTGAGATTACAGGCATCATGACCCGCGCCCGAGGTGATACGGCGATGGGAGAAGCCGAGTTTCTTGGCGGCATTTTCGACCGCATCGACCAGTTTGGGATCGAAATGGGTTGGCGGTTTGCGCCAGACCAGATCGAGCGTCACCTCGACCTTGCGCCGGGCTGAAATCTCCTTGATCGCGGCGCGAAGGTCCGCATCGAGTGCGTCCATGATCGCGGCATCCGCGCTGCGGCAATCGACGGTGAAGGCGATTTCGCCGGGAACGACATTGCGCGAGGGGCTGGCGATCACGGCTTCGCCAATGGTGCCGACCGCCTTGGGACCGTGTTTTTTGGCGATTGCTTCCATCCCAAGCACGATTTCCGATAGTGTCGCGAGCGCGTCACGGCGCAACGGCATCGGCGTCGTGCCGGCGTGGCTTTCGAAGCCGGTGATCCTGCCGTCATACCACATCACGCCCTGGCCGGAATCGACCACGCCGATGGTTTTGCCTTCGGCTTCCAGGATCGGACCCTGTTCGATGTGCAGTTCGACGAAGCCGGAAAATTTCTGGAAACCCACCGGCTTGTCGCCGCGATAGCCGATGCCATCGAGCGCCTCGGCGACGGTGATGCCGTCCGCATCCTTGCGTGAGAGGATGTCGTCGGTGGTGAAATCGCCGACATAGGCGGCGGACGCCATCATGGCGGGTGCGAAACGCGAGCCTTCTTCATTGGTCCAGTTGACGATACAGATCGGAATTTCGGTCTCGATCCCGGCATCGTTGAGCGTGCGCACGACTTCAAGCGCGGCCAGTGTGCCGAGCACGCCGTCGAATTTGCCGCCGGTCGGTTGGGTATCGAGATGCGAACCGAGGCCGATGGGCGGTTTCGACATGTCACGGCCTCTACGCAGGGCAAATTGCGAGCCCAGCGTATCGACATGGACTTCAAGACCGGCGGCCTCGCACGCCCTACGGAACCAGTCGCGGACCTGCCGGTCCTCGTTCCCCAGGGTCAGGCGGCGCACGCCGCCCTTGGGGGTGGCGCCGAATTTTGCGGTTTCGTGAATCGTCTCCCAGAGCCGGGCGGAATCGATTTGCAAATTGGATGCGGTTTTGGTCATCGGGCTTTTGGGAAAATCCATTCCACTAGTGGTGCGTATTGTCGGTTACATGATAGAACCACGTAACACCACCTGTCGAGGTACGGAGCGCGATCGATGGTTGCCGGCTTGGTGAGAAAAGAACAAAGCATTGACGGCGAGCGGGAGATGCTTCCGAGCCGGCAGGCGAGGCTTGCTTGCCGTGCTGGCATGGCAAGCTCCACGGCCGGTGTCGCCAATGGCTTTGTTCAGGGTAACCTCGCGATCCTGCCGGAAAAGCTCGCCGCCTCGTTTCATCGTTTTTGCCAGCTCAACCCCAAGCCCTGTCCGATCATTGGAATGTCCGAGGCGGGCGACCCCCGGATTCCGTCGCTCGGCATCGACCTCGACATCCGCACCGACCTGCCGCGCTATCGGGTTTGGCGCGACGGCGAGGTGGTGGAGGAACCAGCCGACATCAAGGCGCATTGGCGCGACGACCTCGTCGCCTTTGTGCTCGGCTGTTCGTTTTCGTTCGAAGAGGCGCTGATGGCGGAGGATCTGCCGATCCGCCATATCGAGCGCGGGGTTCGCGTGCCGATGTATCGCACCAATATCGAATGCCATCCGGCCGGGCCATTCGCGGGGCCGATGGTGGTGTCGATGCGTCCCTTCAAGCCGGCGCAAGCGATCCGCGCCGTGCAGATCACCTCGCGCTTTCCGTCCGTGCACGGCGCGCCGATTCACCTCGGGCATCCGCATTCGATCGGTATTGCCGATATCGCCAAACCCGATTATGGCGATGTGGTGCCGGTCGAGGCCGATGAGATCCCCGTGTTCTGGGCATGCGGCGTCACACCGCAGGCGGTGATTGCCGCAGCGAAGCTGCCATTTGCTATGACGCACGCGCCGGGTTTGATGCTGGTGACGGATTTGCGCAACAAGGATCTCGCGGTGCTGTAAGAGGGCGAGATCGACAGAAGCCAACAGATTAAGGATTTTCCAATGACCATCTCCCGCCGAAATGTGTTGTTCGGGGCCACCGCGAGCGCCGCGCTGTTGCCGGTAGCCGCGCGGGCCCAGACGTCCGAAGTCGTGATCGGCCTGATCTATCCGCTGTCGGGCGCCAGCGCCCAGATTGGCGTCGATGCGCAAAAGGCGTTCGAGACCGCCGCGGATATCATCAACAAGAATTTCGATTTCGATCTGCCGCTGGCGCGCGGCGAGGGCCTGCCGGGTCTTGGCGGCGCCAAGGTGCGGCTCGTCTTTGCCGACCATCAGGCCGATCCGCAAAAGGGGCGGGCTGAGGCCGAGCGGCTGATCACCCAGGAAAAAGTGTGTGCGATCGTCGGCACCTATCAAAGCGCGGTCGCGGTGACAGTGAGCCAGGTCTGCGAGCGTTATCAGATTCCGTTTCTCTCGGCCGACAATTCCTCGCCGAGCCTGCATCGCCGCGGCCTCAAATTCTATTTCCGCGCCGCGCCCCATGACGAGATGTATTCCAAGGCGATGTTCGA
>DATGJS010000017.1:0-8659 GCA_035295025.1 Bradyrhizobium sp. | reverse complement strand
AAGCGGGACTTCGATTTTCGACCGGCGCAGGCTGCGCCTAGCCCGTTAAAATCGTGGCTTTGCTAACATAGCAAAAGCGCAGGTGCAACACGACCGCCGCACGCGGGCGGCACCTTGACCTCAGACGATCTGACCGCTGGTTTCGCGAGGGGCTTTCGAGAATCGCGGAAGGCAGCTTTGCCCGACCGATACGGCACCGTAACGAAGGTCGGCCGAACTCCATCTCTCCGACGCGGCATGCCGGTCATCTTTTGCCACTCCCGTATTATTGCAAAGCAACATTCATCCGGCGGGTAACGAGGTGGCAGCCGCGTCCGAGCCATTCCTCTTTTGCAATACTTGGGAAACCCGAGAGAGGAGCCATCAAGACTTCATTTATAAGTATTCATAAGTAAAAAGATAGTTAATAAAGAGTTGATTTAAAATATTAACCAGCGATGATTTGAATACCTCCTCGCATAACAAGTTGTTTCAGCCAGAAATTAAAGCCTCTACTGCCCCTTTTATGCCTCATTAGGTCACCAAACGGCAGCCACTCAAAACGGAGCGGGGGTTCCACTTGCCGCAAACGCGGCATTACTACATTGAGGGACTGATATAATGCAAAACGTTAACAAGCAGGCACTGGGAAAAGTAGCCCGGTCGCGCACGGCGCTCATTCTTTTTGCCGCAACTGTTGTTACCGGGGGAGCTTCCGAAGCTTTGGCCAAGCCTGACCGGCACCATGGCCACCACCATCATCGTTTTCACCATGTCGCCCAAACCGACGCTTTGTCGTCCTGGCGTGACGCCAATGCCTCGATCGCCGCGATGTCGGGCATGGGGCGGAGCTTCTCGGGCATCGCTTCCTATTATGGCAGCGAGTCCGGCAGCCGGACCGCCTCGGGTCAGCGCTTCAATCAGAACGCCATGACCGCGGCCCACCGTACCCTGCCGTTCGGCACCAAGCTCAAGGTCACCCATGGCGACCGCAGCGTCATCGTGACCATCAACGACCGCGGCCCGTTCATTCGCGGCCGCGTGCTCGACCTGTCTACGGGGGCGGCCCGCGCCATTGGCCTGACCGGCGCCGGCGTTGGCCGCGTCGTCGCCGAAATCGTCTCGTAACGGCGTTTCAAGAAGGCCTGCCGTCATAAAGGGCCGCAGGCTTTTTTGTTGCCAACCTCTCAGCCGTCATTCCGGGACGCGCCGCTTGGCGCGGGCCCGGAATGACGGGTCACAAAAAACTCTGCGGATCGACATCGACCTCAAGCTTGAGATTGCCTTTGGTCTTGGGGCTTAAAGCCAGCCATTCGCGCAAATATTCCGACAGATCGACGTTGCGCTGCGATTTCACCAAAAGCCGAAACCGGTAGCGCCCTTTGATCACCGCCAGCGGCGCCTCGGCGGGGCCCAGCACCTTGATCCGTTCATCGATTGGCGCCGTGGCCGCGAGCTTACGCGCAAAGCCTTCCGCCGTGGGCCTGTCGCCGGCCGAAACGATCAAGCTCGCGAGACGGCCGAACGGCGGATAATGGGTGCGCTCGCGGGAATCGATTTCGCTGGCATAGAACGCCTCGCGATCGCAGGCGACCAGCGCCTTCATCACGGGGTGCTCGACCTGATGGGTCTGCAAATAGCCGACGCCCCGGCCCTGATCGCGCCCGGCGCGCCCGATCACTTGGTTGAGCAATTGCCAGGTGCGCTCGGCGGCGCGCGGATCGCCATTGCTCAAGCCCAGATCGGCATCGACGACGCCAACCAGATTGAGCCGCGGAAAATGATGGCCCTTGGCGACCAATTGCGTGCCGATGATGATATCGACACGGCCTTGCGCGATCTCGTTCAACTCGCTGCGCATGGTCTCGATCGAGGTGATCAGATCGCTTGAGAGCACCATGGTGCGCGCCTGCGGAAACAGGGCCGTGGCTTCTTCCTGCAAGCGTTCGACGCCGGGACCGACCGCAACAAGCGATTCTTCCGCCGCGCAATGCGGACAGACATGGGGACGCGGCATCGAAAAACCGCAATGGTGGCAGACCAGGCGCTGGCGGAAGCGATGATCGACCAGCCAGGCATCGCAGATATTGCAGGCAAAGCGATGCCCGCAGGCGCGGCACAATGTCAGCGGCGCATAACCGCGGCGGTTGAGGAACAACAATGCCTGCTCGCGCCGCTCGATCGCGAAACGAATTTGCTCGGCGAGAGGCGGCGAGATGAAGCGGCCGCGCGGCGGGGCCTCGCGCCTCAGGTCGATCGCCTCGATATGCGGCATGTGCTGGCCGCCAAAACGAGACGGCAGCACGATGCGCTGATAGCGGCCCTTGCGCGCATTGACCTCGGTTTCGACCGAGGGGGTCGCCGAGGCCAACACAATCGGAATTTTCGCGATATGGGCGCGCACCACCGCCATGTCGCGGGCATGGTAATGGGCGCCATCGTCTTGCTTATAGGCTTGATCGTGCTCTTCATCCACGACGATCAAGCCGAGATCCGCATAGGGCATGAACAGCGCCGAACGCGCCCCCACCACGACCGGCGCTTCGCCGCTGGCGATCGCCGCCCAATTGCGCTGCCGCGTGCGCGGGGTCAGTTCGGAATGCCACTCCAGCGGTCGCACGCCGAAACGCCGCGAAAAACGGTCGAGAAACTGGCCGGTGAGCGCGATTTCCGGCATCAGGATCAACGATTGCTTGCCACGGCGAATCACTTCCGCGATCGCTTCGAAATAGACCTCGGTCTTGCCCGAACCGGTGACCCCGTCGAGCAATGCGACGTGAAAGCTGCCATTGGCCGCGAGCGCGCGCATTGCATCCACGGCGGTCCGCTGCTGGCGCGAAAAATCGGGAACGGCGAAAGACGGATCGGGCGCGGGCGGTGGAGCCGCGCGCGGCATCGCTTCCGTCACCAGCGTGCTTTCATCGATGAGACCGTCGAGCACGCCGACGCTGACGCCCGCCTCCCGTGCCGCTTCCGATTTGCCGCGCAGGAGACCATCGGACAAAAGCCCTATCGCCCGCCGCCGCGCCGGCGTCATCCGCTGCGGCAATGGGCCGGCGAGCCGCACGCCGACGCGTTCGCGCTCAGGTCCGAGATTTTCTCCCATGCGCAGGCACATCCGCAACACCATGCCGCGCGCCGATAGCGTATAGTTGGCGACCCAATCGATGAGCGTGCGCAGTTCCGGCTTCAATGGCGGGACGTCGAGTTTTTCGCCGACATCTTTCAGGCGGTTATGCAGGCGCGGATCGGGCTTGGCGTTTTCGGCCCACACCACGCCGACCACCTCGCGCGGCCCAAGGGGCACGCACACCACATCGCCTGCTTTAAGTTCGAGCCCGCGCGGCACGCGATAAGAATAGGTCTGGTCGAGCGCAACCGGCACCAACACATCGACGACGGGGGCCGATGCGGCGGTGGGGTGGGCTGGGTGCGCGGAACGGTCCATCGAGAGAATCGGTTTGATGTTGAAGAGGCTAACGCCATGGCGTCGCCTTAGCGAACGGTAAACAAAGAAGGTGCGATATAATCAGGAGAATCACCGCGTCCATAGCCTAAGCGCATCAGCCATGACCCGACCGGAAATAGCTATCGACCTCGAAAGCGCCGATCAGGCGATCGCGCGCGAAATGACGCGCTGGCTCGCTTATTTGCGCGCCGAGCGGCGATTGTCGCCCAAGACCTCGGAAGCCTATGCCCGCGATGTGCGCCAGTTCCTGGAATTCTTGAGCGAGCACCGGCAGACACGGGTGAGCCTGGCCGGCTTTTCAAAACTTGAGGCGAGCGACGTCAGGGCCTTTATGGCGAAACGGCGCGCCGATCAAATCAGCAGCCGCTCGTTGATGCGCGCGCTGGCGGGGCTTCGCTCGTTCGGACGCTTTCTCGAGCGCGAAGGCCACGGCAAAATCGGCGCGCTGTCCGCCATTCGCGCCCCCAAAATCGGCAAGAGCCTGCCCAAGCCGTTGCCGGTTACCGCGGCCAAGCGCCTTGCCGACGCCGGCGAACGCGCGGGCGAAGACCGCGATCCCTGGATCTGGGCGCGCGATGCCGCCGTGATGGCGCTACTCTACGGTTCGGGCCTGCGCATCTCCGAGGCACTGGGCTTGAAACGCCGCGACGTGCCTTTGCCCGGCGCCGGCGATGTGCTGGTCGTCACCGGCAAGGGCAACAAGACGCGGATGGTGCCGGTGCTGCAAAATGTGCTGTCGCTGATCCAGGATTATGTGGCGATGTGTCCGCATCCTTTGCCGGTGGAGGGGCCGATCTTTGTCGGCGCGCGCGGCGGGACGTTAAGCCCTCGAATCATCCAATTGACCATGGCGCGGTTGCGCGGCGCATTGGGCCTGTCCGACAGCGCGACCCCGCACGCGCTGCGGCATTCCTTTGCCACCCATCTTTTGTCGCGCGGCGGCGATTTGCGCGCGATCCAGGAATTGCTCGGCCATGCCTCGCTTTCGACGACGCAAATTTACACCGGAATCGATAGCGAGCGGCTTTTGGAAGTGTACCGGAGCACCCATCCGCGCGCCTGAACTCGGCGATTTCGGCATCAAACGCCTCGATCGTGCCGCATGGCCCCTTGCGCCGATGGGGTGGTTTCAGCCATCGTCACCAGATGAACGAGGGAGATAAATCATGAGCGCGCAAGAAAGCATGGAACACGCCGAGCACGCCGAACATGCATCCGGCGAGAACAAGAAAATCGCGCTTTTGATCGCGGTGATCGCGCTGTTTCTCGCGCTGTCGGAAACGCTCGGCAAGGGCGCGCAGACCGAATCGATCGCCAAGAATGTGGAAGCGTCGAATCTGTGGGCGTTCTTTCAGGCAAAAAGCATTCGCCGCACGGTGGTCCAGACGGCGGCCGACCAAGGTAAATTGAGCCTGAGCGCGGCCGACGACGCCGCCAAGGCAGGTTTACAAAAACAAATCGAGGAATGGCAGAAGACCGCCGCGCGCTACCGCTCGGAACCTGAAACCGGCGAGGGCACCGAGCAACTTTCCGAACGCGCCAAGCATGCGGAACATGAGCGCGATCTGGCCACCGCGAAATATCATCATTTCGAACTGGCCTCGGCCGCGTTCCAGATCGGCATCGTACTGGCCTCGGCGACCATCATCACCGGCATGATCGCGCTTGCCTGGATTTCGGGATTGCTGGCGCTTGCAGGCATCGCCTTTACCGCGCTCGGCATGTTCGCACCGCACGCGCTGCATCTGGCCTTGTGAAGGTTGATGGCGTGGCTCTGTCGGGACGAAGTGGGAGAACGCCTACCGCGCCTCGTGCACGCTTTTACGAAAGCGCTGGATCAGCCGCAGCGCCCGCGAGGACCAACCATCGCCCTCGCCGCGCAAAATTTCCCGGATGCGCCGCTTGACCGGATCGACCAGAGCGGCCGCCTTGGCGCGCAACGCCAGGACGAATTCATAGAGCCGCTCGAACCACCTCATCTCAAGCAATTTGGGCCGCGTCACATCAAAAACGAAAGCCGTGACCCCGACGCCGAGAAATTTCGCGAATAGGATCGTCAGAATGGCGCTCGTCCAATATTCGTGGGCGAGCAGCCAAAATCCGACGAGCTTCAGCGGAAACAAGGGAATCACCGGCACGATGAAGACAATCAATGTCATCGCCGGCGACAGCGTATCGACACGCTCGGCCAACCAATGCTTGAACGCCTGCAACGGAATCTTCGCCACCGCCCAGGCGACGATCGGCTCAAGATGATCCCACAGCCATGCCTCGATCAAAAAGATGACCGCGAGCAGTACCCAGACCGGTTGAAGAAGGCGGCGCACCATCGAGATCATCCTTTACCCGACTCTCGCCGGAGAGAGGCAAGGATCACATATGGATGGCCCGCTTGCCAACCGCAAGCGCCGCTTCCTTGACCGCCTCGGAACGGGTGGGATGGGCATGGCAGGTCCGCGCGAGATCCTCCGATGACCCTCCAAACTCCATCAATATGGCGGCTTCATGGATCATTTCGCCGGCTTCCCGGCCGATGATATGCACACCCAGAACCCGATCGGTTTTCGCATCGGCGAGAATCTTCACAAAACCGTCAGTGGTCTGGTTGACCTTGGAGCGGCCATTGGCGGTGAACGGGAACTTGCCCACGGTATAAGCCACGCCGGCTTGCTTCAATTCTTCCTCGGTCTTGCCGACGCAAGAGACCTCGGGCGTGGTGTACACCACGCCCGGAATGACGTCGTAATTCACGTGGCCCGCTTGACCGGCCAGAATTTCCGCCACCGCGACGCCTTCATCCTCGGCCTTGTGCGCCAGCATGGGGCCGGCGACCACGTCGCCGATCGCATAGACGCCCTTCACGCTGGTGGCAAAATGCGAATCGATCTGCACCCGACCGCGCTCGTCGAGCACAACGCCGGCCTCTTTCAAACCGAGACCCTCGGTGTAGGGAACGCGGCCGATCGCCACCAACACGATATCGGCATCGAGCTTCTCCGCCGGCCCGCCAGCCGCGGGCTCGATTGTCGCGACAAAGGCCTTGCCTGAGCGATCGACGGCCGTGACTTTGGCGCCAAGTTTGAATGAAAAGCCTTGCTTCTCGAGGATGCGCTGAAATTGCTTGGCGATTTCGCCGTCCATGCCCGGCAGGATGCGATCGAGGAATTCCACGACCGTCACCTGCGCGCCGAGCCGATGCCACACCGAGCCGAGTTCGAGTCCGATCACACCCGCGCCGACGATCAACAGTTTTCCCGGCACTTTGCCAAGCGAAAGCGCGCCGGTGGAGGAAACGATGCGTTTCTCGTCGATCTCGACGCCTTTGAGGCGGGCGACATCCGAGCCGGTCGCGATCACGATATGCTTGGTCTCGACGAGCTGCGTCTTGCCATCATCGCCGGACACTTCGATCTTGCCGGTGCCGAGAATTTTTCCTTTCCCCACGACGACGTCGATCTTGTTCTTCTTCATCAAGAACTCGACGCCCTTGACGTTGCCATCGATACCCTGCTGCTTGAAATCCATCATCGCCGGCAGATCGAGCTTCGGCGCCGGAATACTGATCCCCATTTTCGCGAAACCATGCGCAGCCTCCTCGAACATTTCGGAGGCGTGCAGCAGCGCTTTCGAGGGCATGCACCCGACATTGAGGCAGGTGCCGCCGAGCGTGGCGTTCTTTTCAACGACCGCGACCTTCATGCCGAGCTGAGCGGCGCGAATCGCGCACACATAGCCGCCAGGACCGGTGCCGATAACAACAACATCGTAAGTGGCCATGATCAATCCTGTAGCTGAACGATGTGACGGTGGATTAACGGCCGCCCGACACGTCAAGAATGGCACTGGTCACGTAAGACGCCTCATCCGACATCAGCCAGACGATGGCATTGGCGATTTCCTCGGAGCTGCCGACGCGCTTCATCGGCACCATATGCGCAAGACGATGCGCGCGGTCGGGCTCGCCGCCCGAGGCGTGAATCTCGGTATCGATCAGGCCGGGGCGGATCGCCGCGACGCGAATGCCTTCGCCGGCGACTTCATAGCCGAGCCCCACGGTAAAGGAATCGATCGCTCCCTTGGAGGCCGCGTAATCGACATAGGTATTGGGCGCGCCGAGCCGAGCCGCGACCGACGATATATTGACGATGGCGCCGCCTTTGCCGCCATGCTTGGTCGACATCCGCTTCACCGCTTCGCGGGCGCAGAGGATGCTGCCGGTGACATTGACCGCCATCATGCGCTGGATGCGCTCTGCGGACATCGCATCGACGCGGATCGAAGGGCCGACGATGCCGGCATTGTTGACCAGCGCACCGAGCGTACCGAAGCCATCGGCTTCCTTGAATAGCGTGAGGATATCGGCCTCGCTTCCGACATCGCATTTCACCGCGATGGCCTTGCCGTTCTTGGCTTCGATCTGATCGACGACCTCGTCGGCCGCCTTCCGATTGCTGGCATAGCCGACCACGACGCGAAACCCGCGCGCGGCGGCGGCGATGGCGGCGGCGCGGCCAATGCCACGGCTGCCGCCGGTGATAACAACAACTTTATCGGTCACGAAAGAACCCTCTAGGTTTCGGAACTGTTTTGCTGAAAAGCACCGTGTTGATGTGGCGCCAAGCTGAAATTCCCGTGCGCTATTGATTAGAGATCCAGCACGAGCCGCGCCGGATCTTCCAGGCTCTCCTTCACGCGCACCAGAAAGCTCACCGCTTCCTTGCCATCGATGACGCGGTGATCGTATGACAGCGCCAGATACATCATCGGGCGGATCTCGATCTTGCCGCCGACCACAAAAGGCCGCTCCTGAATCTTGTGCATGCCCAAAATGCCGGACTGCGGCGCGTTGAGGATCGGCGTCGACATCAGCGAGCCGTAAATGCCGCCATTGGTGATGGTGAAGGTGCCGCCCTGCATCTCGTCGATTTTGAGCTGGCCGTCGCGGGCGCGGCGGCCGAAATCGGCGATGCTCTTTTCGATGTCGGCGATCGACTTCTGGTCGCAATCGCGCACCACGGGAACGACAAGGCCCTTGTCGGTGCCGACCGCAACGCCGATGTGATAATAATTCTTGTAGATCAGGTCGGTGCCGTCGATCTCGGCGTTGACGGCGGGAATGTCCTTGAGCGCTTGCACGCAGGCTTTGGTGAAGAAGCCCATAAAGCCGAGTTTGCCGCCGTGCTTCCTCTCGAACACGTCCTTGTAATGAGC
>DATGJS010000016.1:0-5143 GCA_035295025.1 Bradyrhizobium sp. | reverse complement strand
TAACGCTGACCGAGGGGCGGATGGGCCGCGTCGGCGACCGCGTCGCCATCCGCGTCGCCAAACAGTTACGCAAGCCGAACACCACCTTTGCGATGTTCGAAAAGGCCGACGAGCAAACCAAGATGATGGAGGCCCAATGAGTCACATGCTCGGAATTGCGATCGAGAGTCTCGTAGCGGTTTTGCTCGTGCTCACGATAGTTTACTGCATATTGTTGAATCGCCGCCTGAAGCGCCTGAAGGCCGACGAGCATTCTCTCAAAGCGACGATCGCCGAATTGATCACCGCGACCGAAATCGCCGAGCGCGCGATCGGCGGCCTCAAACATGCGGTGCGGGATGTCAATGAGAATCTCGGCAGTCAACTGATGGCGGCCACCGAGATGTCCGAGCAGTTGAAGAAGCAATTGGCGGAAGGCGACAATGTGGTCCGACGCTTGTCCAGGATCGCCTCCGCCGCCCGTCCGAGCGAATCTGAGGTCGTTGCGCCAGTTTCCAACATTTCCGGAGCCAAGGCGGTTGCCGCCGCCGCTCAAGCATTTTCCGAACGCCGAAGGTCTAACGGACTCGCCGCATGAAATCGTTTCGTGATGTTCGCGTTCTTCCCGTTGTTTTGGTTGCGATCTTCGGCCTTTTGGTCCTGAAGATTTCCGCGCTCGTGCTCGACGGCGGGTATGTGTTCGATTATCGGCCGGAATCGCCCAAACCATCCTGGGCGCAGGAGAACTTCAATTTTCCCGGCCGCAGCTATGTCGACAATTCCGACATCACCGGCTCGGTCGAGAAGCCGAAGGAAGAGGAAGCCAAAGCCAAGGCCAAAGCGGCTCCCGAAGCCATGAAGGCCGAAATGACCATGCATCCCGAACCGGGCCAAGTGGTGTCCGCGTCCGAGCGGGCGATCCTTGAGCGATTGCAGGCGCGCCGGCAGGAGCTTGAAGCGCGCGCGCGTGAAATCGATATTCGCGAAAGCCTGCTGAAGGCCGCGGAACAGCGCGCGGAGGGACACGCCGAGGAGCTCAAAGCCGCCGAATCCCGCGTCATGATGGCTTCCCAGCAGAAGGCCGAGGCGGACGCCGCCCGCTTCAAGGGCATCATCACGATGTATGAGGGCATGAAGCCGAAGGACGCGGCGAAGGTGTTCGATCGGTTGGAAATGCCGGTTCTGTTCGAAATAGCCTCCCAGATCGCGCCGCGAAAAATGGCGGATATTCTCGGTCTGATGTCGCCCGAAGTGGCCGAACGGTTGACGGTCGAAATGGCGCGGCGGGCCGGAAACGACCAGTCCGGTTCGATGGCCGATCTTCCGAAAATCGAAGGCAAGATGTTGCAATCGCAGAAAGCCAATTAGCGGGATCGGATCAACGGGACGATATGCGAACGTTTGCCGCAAAATTTTGGTCGCGAGGGCGCGCTTGCGCGCCGATGCTTCGCGCCGCCTTGAGACAACGCGCTTGGTTGGCGGCTGTGAGGCTGTTTGGCGTGCCATTTTTTCTTGCCATGCTGACGTTTCCGGGGGCCGGTCTGGCGGCCGAGCCGGTCAAGGCCGAAGTGACGTTTTCCTCCGGTGGCGGCTTTGCCCGGTTGGTTGTCAAATTCGCCGAGGATGTCGGCTCCGAAGTGGTGACGGCCGGATCGATTCTTGTGATCCGGTTCGAGCGTCCGTTGGATGTTGCCGTCGACAAGCTGGCCGACGCGGTGCCGGATTATGTCGGATCGGTGCGGCGCGACCCCGATGGCTCGGCGATCCGCCTGTCACTTAAGCGCAAGGTCACCGTTAACACCATGACGGCCGGGGAGCGTTTGTTCGTCGATCTGTTGCCGGATTCATGGACCGGTTCGCCGCCGAATCTTCCCGCCGAGGTGGTGCGCGAATTGGCCGAACGCGCGCGTGTCGCCGAGCGCGAATTGCGTCAGCAGCGCGCAATAACGGAATCGAAAAAGCGTCCGCCGGTGCGTGTGCGCGCGTCGATTCAACCGACTTTCGTGCGCTTTATTTTTGAAATGCCCGACGGCGTCGGCGTTTCGTCGGTGCTCAACGAGCAGAAGCTGCGGCTTTTGTTCAACAAGGCGCTGGTGTTCGATCTGGCCGACGCCAAGATCGCGTCCCCGCCCAATGTGGCTTCGATCAATCAAAAGGTGGAAGGCGATACCTCGATCGTGGAAATCGACATGGTCGGTGATACCGATCTGCACTCCTTCCGCGACGACAAGAATTACGTCATCGATGTCGCCTTCCAGCGGGTCGAAAAGACCCCGGCGATGCCGTCGATATCGGATGCCTCCAGTGCTCCAATGCAAGCCGCCGAAAAGCGCGCCGCTCCCGCGCCGGCCCCCATGCCCGCGCCGGTCGTGGTCGAAAAGCCGCCGGCCTCGATGCCAAATGCACGGGAAGTCCAATCCGAGCAGACCTCAATCGAGACTCCTGCCGTCGCTGAACCCAAGATGCCGGCGGCATCGGAAGCGCCTCAGATCGCCCATGTGGCCGGTGAGCCACCGGCGGCTGTCGTCGAGACGGCTCCCGCGGCGCAGGCGCCTGCCAGAGCCGAGATATCTCCTAAAGCGCGGCAGGCGGAATCGATGGCCGCCGCGCCCGTCGAAACCAAAGCGGCCGCCGGCGCAGACGATGTGAGCGTCAGCCGCGACAGCGGCGGATTGCATCTGACATTTTCATTGCCGCCGACAACGCCGGCGGCCTTATTTCGCCGCGCCGATACGCTTTGGCTGATGTTCGATTCGGATAAGCCGATTAACGTCGAATCCATTCGCGGGCAGGGGGGCAGCGCGGTCGCCGATGTCAGCGTCATCGCTCAGGAAAAAGGGCAGGCGGTCCGTTTTCGCCTCAACCGCCCCCAACTGCCCTCGTTCTCCGGCGAGGATCTGCCGACCAGCACCATCTGGACCGTGACCTTCGCCGATACGGTGCAAACGCCGTCGCAAGCGATCACGGCGATACGCAATATCGCAGACCCCGCGCTCGCCAATGTCACGGTGCCATTGCTCAAAGCGGGCCGTCTGCATCGATTTGTCGATCCGGATGCCGGCGACACGCTCTTGGTCGTCACCGCCGAGCCGCCCGCCCGCGGCTTCATCAAGCGGCAGGACTTTGTCGAAATGTCGCTGCTTGAATCGATCCACGGTGTCGCGATTCGTCCGAACTCCGACGATGTCACGGTGGAAGTCGCTTCCGACAAGATCGTTCTGGGGAAGCCTGGCGGCTTGACCTTGTCGCCGGCCGATACCGGCGCCGAGCGCGCACCGACCGCGATACGGCCGATTTTCGATCTCGGCGAATGGCGCAAGAATCAAGAGGGAAACTTTAATGCGCGGTTGGATGCCTTGATCGAGGCCGGCAGCATCGCCGCCACCGCCGGCCCCGAACAACGCGCGGTCGCCCGGCTCGACTTGGCCCGTTTCTATCTGTCACGGACGATGTATCCGGAAGCGGTCGGTGTTCTTAATCTCGCGCTCGCGGATTCGAAGCCCGGTTCGGAAGATCCGGCCGTGTTGATCGTTCATGCGCTGGCCAACATTTTGGTGGGGCGGCCCGAGCGCGCCGTCAAGGATCTCGCCAGTCCCGTGATCGGAACCAATTACGATTCTCAGCTTTGGCGGGCGATGGCGAGCGTCCGGCAGGGCAAATGGGCGGATGCGCGCGAGAAATTCAAGAGCGCTGAATTCGCCATCTCGTCACTGCCGATCGATCTGCAGCGTATCGTGGTGGCCGATGCGCTGCGCGCCTCGATCGAAGTCAAGGATTACCCGGGTGCGGCCAAGCGCGCCAGCGAGCTCGATGTGATCGGCATCTCGGCGGAACAAAAGCCGTCGGTATCGGTGTTGCGCGGCCGTCTTGCCGAGGGGCTCGGCCACGACAGGGACGCCTTGGACGAATATAAGCGTGCGGCCGCATCCTGGGATCGTTTTGCGGCGACGGAAGGCAAGCTTCAGGAAATCGCACTGAAGCAAAAACGCGATGAGATCGGCCAGGAGGACGCGCTGCGCGAGTTGGAAACCCTGGCGGTGACTTGGCGCGGCGATGCGCTTGAGGTGCAGACGCTGGAGATGCTGGCGCGCATCTATGCGGAGAGCGGACGCTACGCCGAATCGCTCGGCGCGGTGCGGATCGCCAATTTGCTGGCACCCAATTTGGATGTCGCCCGCCGAGGTCAGGACGCGGCCTCCGCGCTATTTGCGCAACTCTTTCTCAGCCCCAAGGGCGATGAGCTGCCGCCGATCGAGGCGCTTGGAATGTTTTATGAATATCGCGACTTGACGCCGATCGGCCGTCGCGGCGACGAAATGATCCGCCGCCTGGCGGACCGGCTGGTCGCCGTCGATCTGCTCGATCAGGCCGCCGAACTGCTGCAATATCAAGTCGAAAAGCGGCTCGAAGGCGCGGCGCGCGCACAGGTCGCCGCGCGTCTGGCGATGGTCTATTTGACCGCCCACAAGCCGGAGCGTGCTATTGAAGCGCTTCGCTCCACCCGCATTGCCGATCTTTCCGGTGAGCTGCGGCAGCAGCGTCTGTTGCTGGAAGCGCGGGCGCAGAGCGATGTGGGCCGTCATGACCTCGCGCTCGACATCGTTTCCAATATCAACGGCCGGGAAGCGATCCGCTTGCGTTCCGACATTTACTGGGCGGCGCGGCGGTGGCGCGAATCGGCCGAGCAGATCGAACTCTATTACGCCGATCGCTGGCGTGACTTCAAACCGCTGAACGTGCCGGAAAAGGCCGATATCATCCGCGCGGTGGTCGGGTACGCGCTGGCCGAGGATGTTATCGGCCTGTCGCGTTTCCGCGAAAAATATTTGCCATTGATGAGCGGGGATTCCGATCGGACCGCCTTCGAAATCGCCAGCAAGCCGGTCGGCTCAAGCGGCGCCGACTTCGCTCAGATCGCCAAAATGGCGGCAAGTGTCGATACGCTGGAAGGGTTCCTGCGCGAGATGCGCACCCGCTATCCGGATGCGACCGCGCGCGCAATGATGCCTCCGGGCATGACCAAGGCCGATCCCGCCCCGACCGGATCACTGCCCGCGATCGTGGGATCGAAGCAGGCGAAGGCGGCGAATTAAGCCCGGCTTACCCCCCGTAGCTCTGCACCAGGCTGCCGGCGACCAGCGACCAGCCGTCGATCAGCACGAAG
>DATGJS010000015.1:0-4072 GCA_035295025.1 Bradyrhizobium sp. | reverse complement strand
CATGCCCATGATCGGTACTTGAAAGACATCGGCCGCGTCGCAAATCGCGTTCGCGACCGCCTCCTCACGCCCCGCCATCCCATAGAGCGCGCCATGCGGCTTGATGTGGCTGAGCGTCATGCCTTCGGCCTCAAGAAAACCTTTGAGCGCGCCGATTTGGTAAATGAGGCAGTTGGCGAGCTCCTCGCGCGCCATCTTCATCTCGCGCCGGCCAAAGCCTTGCAGATCGGGCAACGAGGGATGCGCGCCGACCTTGACGCCGTGCCGCTTGGCGAGTTGCACGGTCGTGCGCATGTGGTTGAAATCGGACGCGTGGAAGCCGCAAGCGACATTGGCCACCGAAATCAGCGGCATCAACGCCTCGTCATCGCCCATCCGGTAGAGGCCGAAGGCCTCTCCCATGTCGCAATTGATGGTCGCCACGGTTTATCCCGATGCGTCTACTTTTTAAGGCGCGCATCCAACGAATAAGCGCCCGCGCCGAAGGCCGCCAGCATCGCGAACAATCCGATCAAGCCCAGGTTTTTGCCGAAATTGACAAGCTGGGCGACGAACTGAGCCGGTGGAGAGGCCCAGAAATTGTGAAACATCAATGTCGCCAGGATCGTAAAGATGGCCAATGCGATCGACGCGTAGCGCGTCCATATGCCCAAGATAAGCGCCAGCGGACCGCCGAGTTCGATGATGATCGATCCGGCCGCGAGCAAGCTGCCGAAACCGCCCTCGCCGCCGGGCAAACGCGAGGCGGTCACGCCGAAGGCAAGGATCTTTCCAATCCCGCTATAGATGAAGAGCGGCGCGACCAATAATCGCGCGGCCAACAGCACTTTATCCTGCATTCCGCTGGTTGTGGAACCTGCATCCATACTGGTCATGTTTTTCTCCCCCTTTTACCGTCGATTTATTCCGCGGGCGCCACGCCGATTTGCGCCGTTTGAGGCCGGATCGCGAGCGAACCGATCACCAGGGCCGCCACGATGGCCGCGCCGCTGATCGCCCAAAACACCGGCTCGGGTCCTCCCGTCACCTGCTGAAGAAGCCCGATGACATAGGGCCCGAGAATGCCGCCGATGCGGCCGACCCCAAGCTCCATGCCGACGCCGCTGGCGCGAAAGCCCGTCTCATAGGAATTGGCGGTGAAATTGTTGAGGACGTGCTGGGCGCCGATCACGCAAAAGCCCGCCACCGCCACGACTGTGAAATTGAAAACATGCCCGTTGACGAAGACCAGCGCGCCGACGGCAAGCCCGCCGATCACCCACCAAAGGCCGAGCAGACGCGGCGTGGCGGCAAATCCCCGATCGGCCAGGGTCGCAAGCGCCAACCCGCCGATGAAGGACGTGGCCTGCATCAAGGCGCCGTAGCTGAAGCCGGACGCAAAGCTCTCCCCGCGCTTGATCATCACGGTCGGAATCCATCCGACCAATCCGAAAATGGCAAAAAGAGTGAGAAACGCGGTGAGCCAGATCGTCAGCGAAACCCGGCGATAACGCGGCGCAAGCAGGGCCGCGATCGTGTTTTTTGGCATCCGATCGGATGTACGAAAGGTCGCATTCGCGTAAATTCCGCTTTGCTCCGGGCGCAGCCGCGCCATCAACGCGCGCAATTCAACGAGCCGTCCATGGGCGGCCAGAAATTTCGGGCTTTCCGGCAACACCGCATGCACGACGAGCGTCAACGGGATCGACAACGCGCCGACGAAATAGAGAATTTGCCAGCCATAGGATGGCGTCAGGTAGACGCCGACCAGACCCGCAGCAACGCCGCCGAACGACCAGCCGAGCGTCACCCCCCATAGCGAGAAGCTGTTGCTCACCCGTTGCGGTGCCAACTCATTGATGTAAGTGGTGCCAAGCGGCAACAACACGCCGAGGCCAAGCCCGGTGAGAAATCTCAAACCGCAAAAGCTTACAAAACTGGTGGCAAACAGCGCCGTCAGAAGAGTCAGGACGTTGACGATCCAAAGTCCCGCCAGCAGCGTATTACGCCGGCCATAGCGGTCGGCGATCATCCCGTGCCCCATCGCGCCGAACAGAAAGCCGACCAGGCCGGAGGAGACCAAAAGCCCGGCCTGGCTCGGCAATAATCCCCAGGGCTGCATCACATAATGAATGACATAGGCCGGGTTGAACGTGTCGTAGCCGTCAAACAACGTGATCAGCGTGATCACCACACCCAACATTTTATGCAAGGGGGTGACGGCCGCTCCCGCCAACTCGTCGTGAATATCGATTTCAGTTCCTGAATCCACGGGTCATCCCCCTTTTTGCCTTCCCGCGCTTGGCGCGGTTGCAAGATCAATCGAGCTTGAACAGCGCCCGCGCATTGTCGCGGCCGATTTTTTGACGGTCGAGTTCGGAAATCGGCGCCGCGTCGAACCAGTCGGACGCGTGGTCGATATTCTCAAACGGCCAATCGGCCGAAAACAGGATTCGATCGGCGCCGATTTCGAGCATGGCGTCGATCAGCGTCTGCGTCCGAAAATTCCCCGACGTGGTGATATAGAAATTCTCGCGGAAATATTCGCCGATCGTCCGCTTGGCCGGATAATTATTCTGAACGCGCATCCATTTGTTGTGGTTGTCGATCCGCCACATCGAGTAAGGCAGCCCCTCCCCCATATGACCGATCACAATGTTGAGCTTGGGGTATGCGTCGAACAGTCCCGACCCCATCAGCCTCAAGGCATGCACGGCGGTTTCCTGGCCGAACGCCCAGGTCGGTCCCATCAACCATCTGTGGCCCTCGTAGATCGCGGCATCCTTGGCGAGGGGATTACGGGGGTGAAGATAGAACGGCACGTCGAGCCGCTCGACCTCGGCCCAGAACGGCCAATAGGCCTTCACGTCGTAATAGACACCCGAATCATGGTCGGCCACCTGGCTGAAACCGTTGACGAGGGCGCCGCAAAAACCGAGTTCGCGCACGCACCGATCGAGTTCACGCGCCCCCAGATCAGGTTCCTGCATCGGCAGCGCGGCCAGCCCCGCAAAACGCTTCGGCTGACGGGCGATCTGCTCGGCGAGAAAATCGTTGGAACGGCGCGCAATCTCGTTGGCCTTCGCGCGGTCCGCTATCGCCTGCACGGCCGGCGCATTCAAGGAAAGCAGCATCGTCTCGATGCCATGCGCGTCCATTTCCCGCAAGCGGCGGTCCTGAATGTCCAGCAGGCGGCCTTTCAGTTCCGGCCAATCGGCCTCGGGCGCGAATCCCGCGCTATCCTGAACGGTTTCCGGTATCGCAAAATGCTCCTCAAGAGCTACTTTTCCCTGCATCGCAGTACATCCTTACGCCTCGATCTTCCTCGATCGATCAGTCAGACAGTACACTGTTTTGTCAATGGCGATGTTGCAAGTCTCAAAATCGGCGCGCCAAGGAAATGGCCGCCCGCCCCTTGCCGGCAAGCTTGACCGGCCGGGGCGAGAGGCCGAAAATGCCGGGGTCCGATTACCCGCCGATCAGACCCTCCTTTTCCCTTTGGGGCCTCATGACCAAGCACGATCATCATCACCATGACGACCATTCGGAACTGTCCGAGACCGAATTGCGCGTGCGTGCGCTTGAAACCATTTTGACCGAAAAGGGATATATCGACCCCGTTGCGCTCGATGTCATCATCCAGGCCTATGAGACGAAAATCGGCCCCCATAATGGCGCGCGGGTGGTCGCCAAGGCCTGGTCCGATCCGGCGTTCAAGGCGGCCTTGTTGGAGGACGCCACCAAAGCGGTCAGCACGCTCGGCCATGTCAGCCGGGTCGGCGATCATCTTGTTGCGGTCGAAAACACGCCAGAGCGTCACAACATGGTCGTGTGCACGCTATGCTCGTGTTACCCCTGGGAAATGCTGGGCTTGCCTCCGGTCTGGTACAAGGCCGCGCCCTATCGTTCGCGCGCGGTCAAGGACCCGCGCGGCGTGCTCGCCGATTTCGGCGTCACTTTGCCTAAGGGGACCGAGATCAGAGTGTGGGATTCGACCGCCGAGACGCGCTTTCTGGTGTTGCCGATGCGCCCCGAGGGCACTGAGGGCTGGAGCGAAGAACAACTCGCCGAACTCGTGACGCGGGATTCGATG
>DATGJS010000014.1:0-24445 GCA_035295025.1 Bradyrhizobium sp. | reverse complement strand
GTGGCCATGTAGCCGGTGAGCTTGTGGTTGTCCCAGAACAGCCAGCGCAGCACTTCGAATTTGTCTGCCGCGCTCTCGCCGCCGAACCGGCCATATTGCTCGGCAAGCCCTAGCAGGATCGGCGCGGTCTGGGTGCGGCGTTCGCCGTCCACTTCCAGCACCGGGATCTCACCCATCTCATTGACGGTTCGCCGCCATTCCGCCGTCCGCGTGATACCGCCGGCAAAATCGGCCCAGACCGGCTCGAACGTCTGGCCGCATAGCGTGAGCATCAGCGCCAGCTTGTAGCTGTTGCCGGACTCTGGAAAGTAGTGCAGGCGGTAAATCGGCATGGCGATTTGTCCCATCCTTCTTATCAGGCCGGCAATGACGAGCGTCCTGTCATGCCACCGCGCCGGACGCCTTTAAGTTACGGATCGATTCTTCGTCGTAACCGGCCTCGCGCAGAATTTCCTCGCTGTGTTCGCCGATTTCGGGCGCCCGCCGCGGTTTGACCTTCTCGCTGCCGCCGACCCAAATCGGGCTGTTGACCGTGAGCATCGTGTCGTTTTCGAACGGCACCAGCACCTCGTTTTCGATCATCTGCGCATCGTGCGGAATATCGTCGAGAATGCCGATGACGCCGAATACGAGACCGTTGCCGTCGAGCAGGGCGCGCCACTCGGCCAAATCGCGGGTGACGAAAATATCGTCGAGAATTTTGATCAGTTCGAGTGAGCGTGCGTGCCGGTCCGCGTTGGTGGAAAATCTTGCATCGGTGGCGAGGTCCTCGCGTTCCAGGCAGCGCGCGAGCACCGGCCATTGCCGCTCTTCATTGAGCAGCGACAGCATCAGCCAGCGCCCATCCTTGCAGCGATAATGATTGGTCACGGCGTTGAGTGCGCGCTCGCGCGGGCGCCGTTCCTGAAATTGCGCGCCGCAGAGTTTGGCTTGCGCCAATACACCGGCCGCCCAGACACCGTTCGCCATGAGGTTCGACGACACATGCGAGCCTTCGCCGGTGCGCTCGCGTTTGTAGAGCGCGGTGACGATCGCGCCGTAAAACGCCATCGCGCAAGGGTGGTCGCCCATGCCGGGAATCGAACGCGCCGGCGTCGTATTCTCGTCGGCCCGCACCAGGTCCATCAGGCTCGATCGCGCCCAATAGGCATTGCTGTCGAAGCCGGGTTTGTCGGCTTCACTGCCCTTTTCGCCATAGCCGGTAAAGGACGCATAGATCAGGCGCGCATTCAGCGGCTTGATGTCTTCATAGGTGATGCCGAGCCGCTTGCGAACGGCGGGCGGAAAATTGGTGATGAAAACGTCGGCTTCACGCGCCAGCCGGTACAGCACCGCGCGCCCTTCAGGCTTGGCCAGATCGAGCGCGAGGCCGCGCTTGTTGCGCGATTCCAAAAGCCACGCAAAATTATGCGAACTGATCGGATAGCCGGGTAATTTAGGCAAGGCCCGATAGGGATCGCCTGATCCCGGCGGTTCGATCTTGATCACGTCGGCGCCGAAATCCGAGAGCACGGTCGCGGCCGCGGGCGCTGCGATGAAGCTCGCGCAATCCAGAACCTTCAACCCTTCGAAGATGCCACCTTCCATGATGCGATTGCCCCTGTCTTGCTTGTTGGTCTTGTTTCGATGGTGGTTTATTCCGCCATGGAATCGCTGCGTTCCAGTAAGCGGGGCTATTTGAGCGATATCGGCGGTCCGTTGCAACGGATGTTTCGGTCGCGTTATTGTAAAACCTATTCCTCGCCCGACAACAATGCCGCATTGCCGCCGGCGGCCGCCGTGTTGATCGTCACCGTCTGTTCGGTGGCAAAGCGCGTCAGATAATGTGGCCCGCCGGCCTTCGGACCCGTGCCGGATAGTCCAAAGCCGCCGAACGGCTGCACGCCGACCACGGCGCCGATCATGTTGCGGTTGACATAGATGTTGCCGACGCCAAGCCGATCCACCACGGCCTCGGCCATATCGTCGATCCGCGAGTGGAGGCCGAGCGTCAACCCGTAGCCGGTGGCCTGGATCGAGGCGAGCACGTCTTCAAATCGATCGGCGCGGTAGCGCACGATATGCAAAATGGGACCGAACACCTCCTCGGTCAATTGAGCGGCACTTTCGAGCTCAAAGATGTGCGGCCCGACATATTGGCCCGGCGGGGTGAGCCCGGCCAAATGCACGCGCGCCTCATGTTTCATCCGGGAAATATGCGAATCGAGCCGCTGTTTTGCTTCCGCGTCGATCACGGGGCCGATATTCACGGCCGGGTCGCGCGGGTCGCCGGTTTTGAGTTCGCGCGCGGCGCCCGCGATCGTCTCGATCATGCGATCGGCCACCTCCTCTTGTACAAATAAAAGCCGCAGCGCCGAGCAACGCTGGCCGGCGGAACGAAACGCGGACGCAAGCACGTCATCGGCGACCTGTTCGGGAAGTGCGGTGGCATCCACGATCATCGCGTTGATGCCGCCGGTCTCGGCGATCAGCGGCACGATCGGGCCGCCCCTGGCGGCCAACGCGCGGTTGATCGCGCGTGCCACCTCGGTCGAGCCGGTAAAAACCACGCCGGCGACATCGGGATGGCTCACAAGCGCCGCGCCGAGGGCGCCATCGCTAGGCAACAAATGCAGCGCGGAAGCCGGCACGCCGGCCTCGTGCAACAAGCGCACAGCTTCGAACGCGATCAGCGGCGTCTGCTCGGCCGGTTTGGCCACCACCGTGTTGCCGGCCATCAAGGCCGCGGCGATTTGCCCTAAGAAGATCGCCAGCGGAAAATTCCACGGCGAGATCGCGACGAACACGCCGCGGCCGCGCAAGGAAAGCATATTGCTCTCGCCGGTCGGGCCCGGCATGGTCTCGCTTGCGCCAAAGAGATCGCGCCCTTGGGCGGCGTAATAGCGGCAAAAGTCGATCGCCTCGCGCGCTTCCGAAAGCGCGTCATCGAGCGTCTTGCCGCCCTCGCGTTGCAACAGCGCGATGAAACGTGCCTGGCGGTGTTCCAAAAGATCGGCGGCGCGATCGAGATGGCTTGCGCGGATGGTAACCGCCGTCCGGCTCCAAGTTGCAAAGCCCTCGCGCGCGGCGGCAACCGCAATCTTCACCGCATCCACTGCCGGCTCGGCCACGCTGCCGGTCGAGATCGCGGGATCGATCGGGCTTGCAAGCATGCGGATCGAGCCTTCGACGGCTTTGCCACCGATCAGGCCGGTTGCGGCGACAACGCGGCTTTCCATTTCAATCGCAGCCAGCAATTCCCCCAATGCCGCGCGGTTGCCGAATTCGATGCCGCGAGAATTTTTCCGCTTTGGCGAATAGAGATCGGGCGGGCGAGGAATGTTCGGATGACGCGCATGGGCTTCGCTGCCGACGATATCGGCCGGACGCCGCATCATTTTCGAAACCGGCACGGCCTTGTTGGCGGCGAGCGCTACGAAGGACGAGTTGGCGCCATTTTCCAACAGGCGGCGCACCAGATAGGCAAGGAGATCGCGGTGGCTTCCCACGGGTGCGTAGGTGCGGCAAGTGAGCGTCGGATGATCGGCGGCAAGCCGCGCATAAAGCGCTTCACCCATGCCGTGCAAGCGCTGCAATTCGAAGTGACCTTCGCCCTTGGCGAGTTCGAGAATGGTTGCGACGGTAAGCGCGTTATGGGTGGCAAATTGTGGAAACAATCGCGGCCGCAGCGTAAGCAGTTTTTCGGCGCAGGCGGCGTAATGGAGGTCGGTCATCGCCTTGCGTGTAAATACCGGGTAGTCCGAAAGTCCGCGTTCCTGCGCGCGTTTGATCTCGCTGTCCCAATAGGCGCCCTTGACGAGGCGCACCATCATGCGGCGGTTCAATTTGCCAGCAAGCTCGCCGGCATAATCGATCACCTCAATGGCGCGCTTCTGATAGGCCTGAATGGCGAAGCCAAAGCCGCCCCAATCGGCCAGCGAAGTGTCGCCGAACGTCGCTGCAATGATTTCGAGTGAAAGTTCGAGCCGGTCGGCTTCCTCGGCATCGACGGTGAGGTTGAGGTCGTAGGCCTTTGCCCGCCGCGCCAGCTCGACCAGCCGCGGCACCAATTCGCTAAGCACCCGCATCCGGCTCAATGGCTCGAAACGCGGATGCAAGGCCGAGAGTTTGATCGAAATGCCGGGGCGATCAGGCAAAGGTCGCGCGCCGGCGCGGCCGCCGATCGCTTCGATCGCGCTTGCATAGGCGGCGAAATAACGTTCCGCATCGGCGGCGGTGCGGGCGCCCTCGCCCAGCATATCGAAGGAGTAGCGGGATGCGCTGCCCGATTGCGCCCGCGCCAGCGCCGCCTCGATGGTCTCGCCCAGAACGAAGTGGTTGCCCATCAGCCGCATCGCCTGCCGTGTCGCCGCGCGCACCGCCGGTGCGCCGAGGCGCTTGACCAGCCGTCCGATCGTGCCATCAGGGGTTTCGCCCGGTTGAAGGACCCGTGCCGACAGGCCGAGCGCCCAGGCGGAGGCATTGACCAGGAAAGCGCTCGATCTGGTTTCGTGATGGATGAAGTCGCCTTCGCCGATCTTGTCCTCGATGAAACGGTCGGCGGTGCGGGCATCGGGCACGCGCAACAGCGCTTCCGCGAGCACCATCAGCGCCAGTCCTTCTTTGGTCGAGAGGGCGAATTCGCGCAGCAGGTCTTCGACCCCGCCGATCGGATCGTCGTCGGAGCGAACGGCCTCGATCAGACGTGTCGCGGTCCAGTCAATTCGCGCCTCGCGTTCGACACCCAACCGCGCCGTTCCAAGCAGGCGGCGCGCGATGACGGCATCGTCGGGGGCGTATTCAGCCGTGAAGGGCGGCAGGTGGGCGGGTTCGGACGGCATCGCATGCCCCGGCATAATTTCCATCCGAGCATATCGCCAAGCGGCTTGCAAATGAATCGGACTTTGGCGCAGGAGACGTCCGCGGCAGTACCTAAAGCGCGATGAGATTTGGTTGAATCGTCATCGCGCTTTAATTCTTTGTTTGCGCATGATCTTTTCGGAAAACCGCTTCACACTTTTCCGGATCATGCTCTAGCCGGCCCTCAGCGAGGCGCGCTGGCCCATTGGCGCCGAAAGCGAGTGGTCGAGCCGCTTGGACCAGGACGCGTAACCAGCGGCCAGCGTCATGATGACGATGCCGGAAAGGCTCACCAGCATTTGCTCGGCCAGCGAACCGGAATCGGTGACCAGAATAAAATGACCGGCAAAGGACAAAAAGACACCGACGCAGAACACCGCCAATGATTGTTCACCGCAGAGGATCACGGGTTTGAGGACCGGCCAGTTCAACCCCCGCCAATCCTTCGAAATCAGCCGCGTTGCAAACAAGGCAACGGTGATAAAATGAAGCAGGCGGTAGGGACCCATATTGATTTTATCGTTCGGAATGAACGCATCATGCAGCCAGACGGGAAGCATCTCGCCAAACGCGGGGAAGCGGCCCGCCATCGTCATCGCCAACGCGAAGATCAGGTAGGCCAGTCCGAGAAAAATCCACGCCGGCGATCTGAATCGCGTCGAAAGGCGCTCCGCGCCGCCGAGCGCGCACCACGCCCCGAGGACAAAAAGCAGTTGCCAGCAAAAGGGATTGAAATACCAATTGCCATCGGGGAAGGTCGATAGCGTCCAATCGAACTGGCGCGCGGCGAAATAGAGCGCCAGCGACGCCGCCAGCGCGACGGCCGGCCATCGCAACATCAGCCACAATACCGCGGGAAAGGCCGCCATCAGCACGACATAGAGCTGGAGCAGATCGAGGTTCAGCGCCTTTGATTGCAACAAGAGGCCGTGAGCGACGGTGCGGACGGGATCATCGACGAGCCCGGCGATGTTGAATTCATAGATGATGTCGGGGGCGGCAAAACGGGTTGCGACGTCACCGATCAAGACGACATAGATGGCATATAGAACGATAAAGGCCGCGTAGAGTTGCCAAGCGCGCCGGAGCACCCTTGTGCTGCCGACCAGGGCGCCGCGCTCGATCATGATTTGGGCGTAGACCAGGGCCGCGGCATAGCCGGAGATGAACACGAACACGTCGGCGGCGCCGCTGAAGCCATAATTTCGCAGCGTGATCCAGTTCACCAAATTGTTGGGAATGTGATCGAGATAAATGAACCAGTTGGCCAAGCCCAGAAAAAGATAAAGCCTGGTGTCGCCAGTGTCACGCCAAGGGTGAGCGAGCTTTGCGTGGGGGGTGATCGTGTTCATTTTCTGCTGGCGTGTGATGCGGCCGGGACCATCTACGTTCGAAGCAGACGTATGCCGTTTCATGGCGAATGCAATCCCAGCGCGTCGGATCTGACATGCGCTTCTGCATTGCCGCTCATCGCCAGAAGCGGTGTCAAATTCGCCGCTGAAAACACGAGGCCGTGAGGTGTGGGAATATTTTAGCCCGTGACCTCTATGCCTCGGGCGTTAAGGATAAGACACGGCGGTTAATGGTCCGCTTCCCGCACTCATCGACGAGCCTTCCGCGATCCGCTAGTGGTCCGATTCTAACATTTGCATCCCGATGAGGTAGGCACTTATGCAAATGTTAGAATCAAAGGACCGCTAGTAAATATAGTTTTCTAGTGGAGTTTTGGATTTGGCATTCGCATGGCGAATCCGCGGCGATAGGGTAGCGAATGTCAAATCCACTCCACTAGCGGGGATCAAAATCGCGACACCAAATAATCGACAATCCTGGCGATGTCGGCCTCCGCAATCGGCGCGCCATATACCTTGATCATCTTGTTGACCTCGGCCCGCCAGAAATCTTCCTTAAATTTTGGTCCGCGAGGCTGCATTGAAATATAATCGGCGGAGTGGCAGCCGGTGCAATTGTTCACGACCGTGTCGAGATTGGGTCCCGGCGCGAAGGCGGCGGTTTCCGGCGGCAGGTCATAGACGACCGGAGTCGCGCTCGCCGCGCCATATTTCAACATCAGAGCGATCACGATGGCGAGCAGAATTGCAAAAAGGATTCGTCTTTTCATGACCGCTATCCTTATGCCGCGGTAATGCGAACGGTTTCGACGACGTTGCGCAAATAGCCGGCCGGATTCCACCGCGGCTCGATCGGTTGTGTGTCGCCCGCATTGTTGGTCGCGCGAACCCGCAAATCATAGATGCCTGGGACAAGTTGCACGGGTAGTGTCCATTCGCGGAACGAATATTTGCCGAGATCCTTGCCAAGCTTGACCGAAGTCCAACTCCGGCCATTGTCGAGCGAGAGCGCGACTTCCTTGAGGCCCTTGCCGCTATCGAACGCGATGCCCTTCAGCTTTGTGGTCTTGCGGGCCTTTATCTTTTCGTCGTTAGTCACGCTGGTAATGAAGGAGCGAACCGTGAGGCGGTTGATCGGGATCGTGGCCTTTGGCGAGGTGCCGGGCTCGACACATCCGCACGGCGTATCCGGAATCCGATAGGCGGTCTTCATCCAGAAGCCGTCGAACGTGCCGTCGATCACGGTGATTTCGTTCCGATGTTTGACCCAGTAGGTGCCGTAATAGCCCGGCACGACGAGCCGGAGCGGAAAGCCGTTGAGAACCGGCAAATCCTCGCCGTTCATGCCGTAGGCCAGCATCACCTCGCCGTCGCGCGCATGATCGATGTCGAGCGCCTTGACGAAATCGGGCGTCGTATCCATTACCGGCCGATCCATGCCGTTAAGCACGACCTGCCGCGCGGAGCCTTGCACGCCGGCCATGTCGAGCACCGTCTTGAGCGGCACGCCATGCCAGCGCGCATTGCCCATCGCGCCGTTGCCCAATTGACCTCCGGCCACACGCGGATCGAAAAATCCGCGGCTGTTGCCGGAGCACTGATTGACCGCCACGAGTTCAACCGCCGGCAGTTTTCTGATGTCTTTCAACGACAATTGGAGCGGGCGATCGACCTTGCCCTTGATCTCCAGCGTGAAGCGGTCCGGGTCGATATTGAGCGGCACGTCGGCAAGATGGTAACGGACGAAAAAGGCGTTGTTCGGTGTAATCGGGCCATCGTTGAAGATCGAGAACGGCGTTTCGAGTTGCGGCGGCCGGCTCGTCAAGCCGATCAACGGCCGTTTCTGCGGGTATTTGACCAGCGTCCGTTTGCCATTGTCGAATGGCAGCGTGATGGTGTCGAGCGCGAAGGCGCGTGACGCGCCGAAGCCGCCCGCCAATGCCGCAAGCCCCGCGCGTTTGAGCCATTCCCGCCTGTCGAACATCGCGTTCCTCCCAAACAAGGCCGCCGCTTATTCGCCGCGGTCGGTCACCTCGTTTTTCCCCTGGCGATAGTCGCATGGTCGGCCGTCAAGTCAATTCCGGACTGGTCGGAGAGCGGTTTCGCCGGGTGCTTTTCCAAAGCATGGTCGAGTTATATAGCGGATACGACGTCCGGTATTTCTCGGGCCGCGACCGGTTTCTCGTCGTCGACGAGAAGGGCGAGCGCGCCGGCACTGGCAACCACATGCACGCTCATGGGCTCGGTACGGCCGCGGATTTCCACCCCTTGTCGCGGCAGCGCCTCGGACGAAAGGCCCGCTGTGGCGTGAACCTCATCCGAGACGATGGCCTCGCAGCCGAGACTCTTGGTCATGTCCTGCAGCCGCGCGGCGACATTGACGGCATCGCCGAGCGCGGTGAATACGATATGATCGCGATAGCCGATATCGCCGACGATCACCTCGCCGCCGTGAATGCCGATCCCAAAGCGGATCGGCTCGCGCAAATCATGTTTGAGGAATTGATTCAATTCCGCGACATTGGCCGAAATCTTGGCCGCCGCCTTGAGCGCCTGGCGACAGGCGATTTGCCGGCTGGTCGAAAGGCCGAACAGGGCCAATTGTCCGTCGCCGAGAAATTGGTTCGGCTGGCCGCCGCACTCGATCACGGCCTGCGATACCGCGCCGAGGAAACGGTTGACGACAAACACGGTATCGAATGGAAGGCGGTTTTCCGCCAGCCGCGTCGAGCCGCGCATATCGACGAACATGCTGACGAGATAGCGTTCCTCGCCGATATGCGAAGGGCCGGCGTGGCCCGTCATCGTCTGCGGCATGAAGATGGGGAAGAACGAGATGTCGCTTTCGGGCCTGAGCTGGCAGGCAAGGCGGATCGCGGGGTCCGAACCGGTACCGACCCTGTTGAGGACAAAGGCTTCGCGGTTGGAGGGCTGCGGCAATTTTGTGTAATCGCCGATCACGCGAATACGGCAGGTGGAGCAGCGGGCGCGGCCGCCGCACACGCTCGCATGAGGGAGCTGATGGCGCAGGCTGGCTTCGAGCACGGAAAGGCCCCTCGGCACGCGGATCGTGCGGCCGTTGCCGTAAGACAGGGTAATCATGCCGCCGCGCCGCTCATGGAAGGCGCGCAGTCCCCGCGCCACCACGGCAAGGCCGAGAACGCCGAGATAGAAGATCAGGAAATAATCCACGATCGTTTCAAGGGTGTCCGCCTCCGCCGGCGTGCCGATCTTATCTTCCGAGAGATGGACCGCCCGCCAATCGGCCGCGGCGCTCTCCTTGGCGACGGAGCGGCCGCTTTGATAGAGACCGAGCATGGCAAGCGTCGGCACCAGCACCGCGGCGGCCAATAGAAACGGCGCGGCCGTCTTGAAAAACGCCTTCATCCGCAGCCAGAAATACAGGCCGATGCTGCCATGGATCCAGGCAATGACGAGAGCCGGCATCGTCAGCCAGAGCCGGTGGGGCCAAAAGACCCAATAGCCGTAAAGCACCTGCGGGTAGAGTTTTTCCTGCCCAAACAGGGCGTGACCGAGCCGCACGCTGACGACATGCGCGGCGATCAGGGCCGGAATGCTCAAGCCGAGGGCGAGTTGCAGCGGCTCGATCGCTTTCCAGCGAAAATGCCGGCGTTCGTAAAGCGCCCAGATTCCGAGACCGCCATGGACGAGCACCGCCGTATAAAAGACAATCGCGACCGGCGAGAATCGCCAGAACGACAAATGATAATGGACGCCCCAGGCCAGCGCCTCCAGCGATATATTGCCGAGCGCGTGGTTGAGGAAATGGCTGATCAGATAGGCAAACAACACGAGCCCGCAGACGAAGCGGATCTGCCGGACACTGACACCGCGAAGGAGTTTTTCGATGCGGGCTAGGATGGGTATGCTCCCCCCTGCTGGTTGAATCATAGACCAGCGAAACTAGCGTTTAATTCCCCGAAGTACGAGGGGGTGCGGTTGCGCTGAATGAATGCGGCTTGTGGGCGATGCTTTCGGCGTTGACACCCTCGGAAGAGTTAGGGAGAAAGCGCCGTGACGATGGCGCCCCAAGATAGTTTCCGCAAGCAAGCAGGAAGTTCCGCCTTTAAGCCCTGGCTTGGTGTGATCGCCCTGGTCGCGGCGATGACGATCATGCGCGGCTTTTACGCCGGCCTCGCCGATCTGCGAATGGACGAAGCCTATTACTGGACCTGGTCAAAGGAGAACGTGCTCTCCTTCCTCGATCATCCACCGATGGTGGCTTGGTTCATCCGCTTCGGCACCGCGATTTTCGGCGACACCAATTTCGGTGTGCGATTTACCGGGCTCTTGGCGATGCTCGCAACGCAACTTCTGCTCGCCGATATCGTTTGGCGCCTCACGCGTGACCGGCGCGCGGTGGTCATCGCGGTTTTGATGATGGAGGCTTCGCTTTATTACGGCCTCTTGATGACCAAGATATCGCCGGATATCGCGTTTGTCCCCTTTGCGACCGCCATGGTGTGGGCGTTGATCCGGCTTGCCTGGAGTGGCGAGGCGCGCTGGTGGCTTGCGGCCGGGACTTTCGGCGGCTTGGCCTTATTGTCGAAATTTACCGCGGTCCTGCTGCTGCCGGCGGTGCTGGCGTTCATGTGGGTTCCGAATTGGCGCACCCGCTGGCTGCGCAGTCCCTATCCATACATGGCCGCGCTGATCGCCCTCGTTTTATTCCTGCCGGTGCTGATCTGGAACATGCAGCACGATTGGGCGTCGTTCCGTTTCCAGGCGGTGCGGGCGATGGTGCCGCACCATTGGTCGCTGCGCACGTTCGGCGAATTTATCGGCATACAATTCGGTCTCGTCGGCTTCGTCCTGTTGCCGGTGGTCATGACCGGTGTGGTGTTGACGGCACGGCGCGGTTTTCGTCACTTGGACGCACCCGCCATCCTGCTGTCGAGTGCCGTCATCTTTCCCCTCCTCTATTTCCTGTGGAAGTCATTGAGCTTGCGGATCGGCGATACCTGGCTGACCTTCATCTGGCCGTTTGGCTTTGCCGCGACCGCGATCAACCTCACATGGCTGGCCAAAGAAGGGTGGAGTGCGTCTTTTGCCGCGCTGTCGTTCCGCTGGGTGAGGGGCGCCATCGTCACGGGCATCGCTTTTGTCGTCGCCGTATTTTTCTATTATGTCGCGCTGCCTTTCAACTTCATCGGTCGCACCGATCCGGTCGGAGGCGAAGCCGGCTTTGAGGCGGTGGTACGCCGCGCCGAGGCGCAGTTGCGGAAAACGGGCGCGACCTGGTCGCCACCACCGACTACCGGACCTATGCGATGATGCGCTGGTTCTTCAATAACCGCGTGCCGGTGCTGCAGCTCAACGAGCGCGGAAGATATCTGGGCTTTCGCGACCCCGGTATGGAGCAGATCCGGAACCACACTGGCCTTTATATCGGGCGCGAGCCCGATAACGATCCGGGGCTTCCGGTGTGGGCTTCGATTCCGGCCCAACGCGTCCCGTTGGAACGGGTCGATCGGGTCTGGCGCGGGATCGTGATGGATTCTTACGCGCTGGAAAAATTCACCGGCTGGACGCCGGAACTCTCGCCGCCGCCGGATTCGCCGCTGTTTTACTGGCGGTGGTTGGCGGAAAAATCCGAGCGGCGGCTGCGCGTCGCGGGCCACGCCGATTCCAGCTTGTTCTGACCTCACATTTACGACGCGATTGCCGTTTAGCGATTTGTTGACTCACCCCGAAGTACCATCTGCTTTTAAGAAGTCGGGACACCATGACCGTCTTTAGATTGAAACAGCTCACCTCGACCTCGGCTCACGCGGCAGCCGGCGCGATGCGCTGGAATTACGACCGGGCCGAGCTGATCGCCGACGGCATCGTGCACGGCATTGGCGTGTTCGGCGGCGTTGTCGCCGCCATCCTGTTGATCGTGCTGGCGGCGGTGTTTGCCTCCGTCTATCAACTCGTAACGGTTTCGATCTATGCCGTGGGCCTTGTGGCGATGCTCGGGTTTTCCGCCGCCTATAATCTCTGGCCGGTGTCGCCGCGCAAATGGCTGCTGCGCCGCTTCGATCACTCGGCGATCTATGTCCTGATCGCGGCCACCTACACGCCGATTTTCGCGCAATTGCAGGATCGCATCTTCGCGATGTCGCTGCTCGCGGGGGTATGGAGCGTCGCTGGCGTCGGCATCGCGATCAAGCTATTTTTCCCAGGCCGCTTCGACCGTTTATCGGTCGGCCTTTACCTCGCGATGGGCTGGAGCGGTCTCATCGCCTATGACGCCGGCCTCTCAGTGCTGCCGCAACTTGCGCTTTGGTTTATTCTCGCCGGTGGCCTGCTTTATAGTTTCGGGGTAATCTTTCATGCATGGCAAAGGCTTCGCTTTCAAAATGTGATCTGGCATGGCTTCGTGCTGCTCGGTGCGGCGTGTCATTATATGGCCGTGCTCGATCTGGTGCTGGCTTAAGACCGATCTTCGCAACTCGGGCTCTACGATGCAGGTGAGCGGCAAAATCGTCGTCGTGACCGGCGGTGCCAACGGCATCGGCCGGGCGCTGTGCGAGGCGTTTCATCGCGCCGGTGCCGCCAAGGTGGTGGTCGCCGATCTCGATGTGGCGGGCGCGCGAGCCGTGGCGGCCTTGGTCGACGGGGCGGCGTTCAAATGCGATGTCGCGCAGGAAAAAGACATCCTTCATCTGATCGAAGAAACCGAGCGGCTGTTCGGGCCGATCGGTTTGTTCTGTTCCAATGCCGGCATCGGCGCCGGATTCGATCCGCGCTCGGAGAATGCCGGCGGCGCTTCCGATGAGCCGTTTGTGCGAAGCTGGGCCATCCACGTCATGGCGCATATCTATGCGGCGCGCCATCTCGTTCCGCGCTTCAAGGCGCGTGGCGGCGGCTACTTCCTCAACACGGTTTCCGCCGCGGGCCTGTTGTCGCAGGTCGGCAGCGCGGCTTATTCCACCACCAAGCACGCCGCGGTCGGTTTTGCGGAAAATCTCGCGATTTCCCACAAGGCCGACGGTATCAAGGTTTCGATCCTGTGTCCGCAGGGCGTCGATACCGATATGTTGCGCGCGCTGCCGAAGGGGCCGCAATCGGGCGATGGTGACCTTTCGCCGGCGCAGGTCGCCAACGATGCGCTGGATGGCATCGCGCAAGAGACGTTTCTCATTTTGCCGCATCCGCAGGTGCTGACTTATATGCGCAATAAGGCCGAAAATTACGATCGTTGGATATCAGGCATGGCGAAGATCCAGGCGAAAATGCGGGAAGAGCACCAGCGATAGATGCCGTCATTGCGAGGAGCCAGGCGACGAAGCAATCCAGTTCCTGGCTTAGCACTGGATTGCTTCGCGGAGCCTGTCATCGGGCCGCGCCTCGCGCGGACCCGTTGGCTCGCAATGACGTGTGAGACGCCTCACCCCTTCCGCTCGTAAAGCACCGGCACCGCGGAATCGACCATCACCTCGACAAGGCTCGTGCCATGATGCGAAAGCGCGTGGGTGAGCGCGGGCGCCAATTCGGACGATCTCGTTACGCGTATCGCCTCGCATCCCATGCCGTTCGCGATTTTCACAAAATCGAGGCCGGGCAGATCGAGGCCGGGCACATCGCGCACCTGCATGACGTGACTGAAAGAACGCATCGCGCCATAGCCGGAATTATTGATGATAACGACCGTCAAGGGCAGTTTGCGTTGTACTGCCGTCCACAACGCCTGGATCGAATACATCGCCGATCCGTCGCCGATCAGGCAGACGGTGCGAATGTTGGGGCGGCCGAGCGCGATGCCGGCCGCGGCTGGCAGGCTATGGCCGAGCCCGCCGCTCGCCATGGTGTAAAAACTGTCCTGGCCGCGCATCGGCATGAATTGCTGCATCGCCGGGCGGTGCGAGGGCGCTTCCTCCACCAGCACGGCATCTCTGGGCATCGCGGTCGCAAGGCTATGCAACAGGAATTCCGCCACAAGTGGATCGGACGGTTGCGGAGCCTGAGGCCGCGCGCGGCCTTTCGGCGTCGCGCGATGGCTCTCGCTTGTCATCTCGATCAGCCGCGCGAGCGCCGGCTTGATGGTCGAAATGATGCTGGTGCCAACGGGCGTCACGGCCGCCGCGTCTGGGTCGTCGGTGATCTGAAAGAAAGTGGTCTCGCCGTCGAAGATCGAGGCCAGGCCTTCGACATGAAAGGTGAAAACCGGCGCGCCGACCACGACGACAAGATCATGGGGGCGCAGGCTTTCCGACAATTGCGAAGGCGAGGCGTGCAGAAACCCTGCAAATTGCGGATGGGTTTCCGGAAAACTGCACCGCGCCGAAAACGGGCTGACCCAGACGCTTGCGCGGGTCTTCTCGGCAAGCCGCACCATGAGATCGACCGCTTGTGCGCGATCAACAGTGGGGCCGACGACGAAGGCCGGGCGTTGGCTGGCCGCAAGCGCTTGCGCCAAGCCTCGGATGGCGTCGGGATCGGGACTTAGTTCCCGCGTGATGCTTCGCGGCTCGATCGGCTGCGCGGGCTTCGTCCAATCGTCGATCGGCACCGAGACGAAGGTCGGCCCGCAAGGTGGCTGCATCGCCACATAATAAGCGCGCGCCATCGCCGCCGGCACGTCTTCGGCGCGCGCGGGCTCGACGGCGAATTTGACGTAAGGCCGGGGAAATTCGGAAGGCCGTTCGGCGAAGAGAAACGGTTGCAGCGGCAGCATCGCGCGCGCCTGCTGGCCCGCTGTGATGACAAGCGGCGTCTGGTTGCGGTAGGCGGTAAAGATGTTGCCGAGCGCGTTGCCGACGCCTGCGGCCGAATGCAGATTGACGAAGCCCGCATTGCGGGTCGCTTGCGCATAGCCGTCAGCCATGCCGACGACGGAGGCTTCTTGCAAGCCCAGCACATAATCGATGTCGCCGGGCCAGTCGCTCAAAAACGGCAATTCGGTCGAACCGGGATTGCCGAAGACTTTTTTGATTCCAAATGCGCGCAACAGGCCGAAGGTGGCCGCTTTGACGGTGAGGGGGGTGGTGCTCTTCGTAGACTTGCGCGAAGGTGCCATGCGGTGACGATCCGTCATTGCGAGGAGCAAAGCGACGAAGCAATCCAGAACGTCTCCGCGGAAAGATTTCTGGATTGCTTCGCGGAGCCTGTCATCGGGCCGCGCCTCGCGCGGACCCGTTGGCTCGCAATGACGACGAAAATGCTTTTCAAGCCATCCCTCACCACGTCGCTAGGCCCTTCATGGTCGACTGACCGTCTGAATTAGCCGTCCACACTTCCATGCCGGAGGCGGCCTCATTGGCATTGACCGAGAACTCGCTTCCCTCGAACAAAGGTTGCACGCCGCGATAGGCGAATTTCTTCGGCGCCATGCCGCCGTGAAGCTTGGCTGCGAATTCCACCAGAAGCGCGGCCTGCATCGGCCCGTGAAAGATCAGGCCCGGATAGCCCTCGACCTTGGTGACGTAATCGCGGTCATAATGGATGCGGTGAGCGTTGAAGGTCAGCGCCGAGTAACGAAACAACAGCACCGGATCGGCCATATGGGTTTCGCGGTGTTTTGCGACCGGCGGGGGGCCGGCGGGCTTGGCCGGTACTGATGACGCCGTTGCTGCATCGCGATAGACGATATCCTGCCGCTCGCGAATCGCGATTCCGCGCGGTGTGGTCACCTCATGGTCCACCGAAACAAAACACAGCGCCCCGCTCGAGCCGCTTTTGAGCGCCACGTCCTTGATGCGCGAGGTTCGCGTCACCTCGTCGCCGACGCGTAAACAATCGAAAAATTCGAGTTCGCCGCCCGCCCACATCCGCCGTGGCAGCGGCACCGGCGGCAGAAAACCGCCGCGCGCCGGATGGCCGTCGGGGCCGATCTCCGCCATCGGAAACACCGGCTGCGCCAGGCACCAATGCAGCGTGAAAGGCGCGGCATCGCCGGCTTTCGGCTCGCCGATCGGAAGAAACAGCGTGGCCCGCAATCCCTTCACCAATTGCGCGGTGACGATGTCACGGGCTTGGGTGCCGCGGCCGATCCATTGCCGCAAATGATCGAGATCGAGCTTTTCGGTCATGAGGATTTGTTCCGCGCGTGAGGTGGTGTGGCAAAACTGGTGCGCTCGCCGATGTCAGGCACCGCGCCAAAGCGGCGCGGCTCGCCGATCACGATCGCGGCCGGCGCCGGGTAGCTCACCGCGCCGTTTGGTGTCTCAACCTCGATGCGCCTCAGATGCGGGTGACGCGCGAGGTCGGCCATGGTGTTGACTTCGGCGAAGGCGATGTCGGCCTCCGCCAGGCGCTTCAATAATTCCTCGCGCGTCATGGCCGCAAAGCTGTTGCCGACGGCGGCGTCCGTCAAATGGCGGTTCTTCACCCGCTCGAGCATGTTCGAAAAGCGCGGGTCGTTGGGCAGGTCCGGCGCCTCCAGCACGTCGGCGCAAAGCTTCTTCCACTCTCGCTCGCTCTGAATCGAGATCAGAATATCCTTGCCGTCCTTGGAGCGGAACACGCCATAGGGCGCGATTGAGGGATGGGCGAGGCCCATCCGCTTCGGCGCCTGGCCGGCTTCCGAATTGATCAGCGGCACGGTGAGCCAATCGGCCATCACGTCGAACATCGAGATGCGGATGTCGGCGCCCTTGCCGGTGCGCGTGCGCGCGATCAGCGCTTCCAGAATTGCCGCATGCGCGGTGGCGCCGGTGGCGATATCCACGATCGAAACACCCACGCGAGCGGGAGCTTCCGGGCCGCCGGTGATTGAGGCGAGCCCGCTTTCGGCCTGGATCAGAAGGTCATAAGCCTTGCGATCGGCGTAAGGGCCGTCATCGCCATAGCCCGAGATGGTGCAGCAGACGAGCTTCGGATAATCCTTTTTCAGCCGGTCGAGCGAAAATCCAAGCCTGTCCATCGCGCCGGGTTTGAGGTTTTGCAACAGCACGTCGGCGCCTGCGATCAACCTTTCCAGCTCGCTTCGGCCCTCTCGGGTCGCAAGATCGACGACGGCCGAATCCTTGCCGCGGTTGAGCCAGACGAAATAGCTGCTTTGTCCCTTGGCGGCCGCGTCGTAGAAACGGGCGAAATCACCCTCCGGCCGCTCGATCTTGATGACACGGGCGCCGGCATCCGCCAACCGCGACGAGCAAAACGGCGCGGCGACGGCCTGTTCGACGGCGACGACGGTGATTCCTTCCAGCGGCAGCATGGCTTACTTCTCAGTAGGAGCGCGGCATTCCCAGCACGTGCTCGGCAATATAAGACAAAACAAGGTTGGTCGAGATCGGCGCCACCTGATAGAGTCGCGTCTCGCGGAATTTGCGCTCGACATCATATTCTTCGGCAAAGCCGAAGCCGCCATGGGTCTGCACGCAAGCGTTCGCCGCCTCCCAGGAAGCATCCGCCGCCAGCATCTTGGCCATATTTGCCTCCGCGCCGCAATCGAGCCCGGCTTCATATTTGCGGGTCGCCTCCTTCACCATCAATTCGGCCGCGCGCATGGCGGCATAGGCTTTGGCGATCGGAAACTGGATGCCTTGATTCTGGCCGATCGGGCGGCCGAACACGGCGCGCTCTTTGGCATAGTTCGAAGCTTTGGCGATGAACCATTTGGCGTCGCCGATACACTCGGCGGCGATCAAAATGCGCTCGGTGTTCATGCCGGAGAGAATATAGCGAAAGCCCTTGCCTTCCTCGCCGATCAAATTCTCCGCCGGCACCTTCATGTCGGTGAAGAATACTTCCGTCGTGGAATGATTCATCATGGTGCGAATCGGACGGATCGACAGTCCGTTATTCTTCGCAGCCTTCATGTCCACGATGAAGACCGAAAGGCCGTCGGTGCGTTTCTTTGCCTGCTCCTTCGGCGTGGTGCGCGCGAGCAGGATCATCAGGTCGGAATGTTCGGCGCGGCTGGTCCAGATTTTCTGGCCGTTGACGATGTAGCTGTCATTGCCTTCGCGGCGGGCGAAGGTTTTCAGCGAGGAGGTGTCGGTGCCGCTGGAAGGCTCGGTCACGCCAAAGGCTTGAAGCCGCAACTCGCCGCTTGCGATCCTCGGTAGCCATTTGGCCTTTTGCGCCTCGCTGCCGTGCCGCAAAAGCGTGCCCATCGTGTACATCTGGGCGTGGCAAGCCCCGGCATTGCAGCCTGCGCGGTGGATTTCTTCCAGGATGGCGGTGGCGGCCGACAATTTTAAGCCCGCGCCGCCATATTCTTCCGGAATCAACACCGAGAGATAGCCGGATTGTGTGAGCGCATCGACAAAGGCTTTTGGGTAGGCCATTTCGCGGTCGAGCTTGCGCCAATATTCACCTGGAAATTGCGCGCAGAGCTTGGCGACGGCGTCGCGGATGTCGGTAAGTTCGTCGTGTTGATCCAGGGATGTCATCGGAGCCCGGTTGATAGATCGATGAGGCGCCCGACGGTGTAGGAGGGAAAGGCGCCTTTAGCGCCATTGTTGTTGCCGAAGACACCGACCATGGCAACCGGAATCACGGGAAAAATCTATCAGACAGGCCGCCGCGCCATGTGGCGGATGCCGTGAACGACGATCTCGGCCGACGCCGCTCGATAGAAGATCACATAGGGGTAGGGATTAAGGACGAGACGACGATAGCCGAGGCGGCTTGTCGGTTGCCCGCCATGGGGCTGCTCGGTGACGATCGCGAGGGCTGTGTCAAGGCGATCGACAAGGTGGGCTGCGCCTTGCGGTGATCGGGCCCCGATATAAGCGAGGATCGTATCAAGCTGCTTTGCGGCGCGGCGGGTATAGCGGATATTCACCGGCCATACTTCGCCCGGATCATGCGGATTTCGTCATCCGTCGCAAATTCACCGCGCTCCGCCTCCGCGATCGAAATGTCGAGATCGGCTTCTTCTTCGGGCGTGAGAACATAGGCTGGCTGTTCGACGCCTGCGAGTTGCAGCATGATCCGTGCCACATCGTCCTGTACATTCTCAGGTAAGGTCGCGATCGTTGCCACGGCCTCGTCGAGCAAGCGGGTCATGATGCGGTAACTCCGATCCTCGTCTTAGAGATCATGATGAGCTGTAATTTAAACATTGGCGAAGGCTGCGCAAGCAGCGAATATGGCGCTGCCGGATTATTCATCCGGCGATCCGCACCGGCAGCGACTCGATCCCGCGCACGAAACTCGAATAGACCCGCTTCGGTTCGCCGACCACTTCGATTTTTTCAAACCGCTTCAGGATTTCCTGCCACACGATCTTCAACTGCAGTTCGGCAAGCCGCATGCCGACGCAGCGATGGATGCCGAAGCCGAACGACAAATGGATTTTCGGCCGGGCGCGGTCGATGATGAATTCGTCGGGCCGCTCGATGATTTCCTCGTCGCGGTTACCGGAAACATACCACATCACCACGCGGTCGCCTTTTCTGATCTTCTTGCCGCCAAGCTCAGTATCGACGAGCGCGGTCCGCCGCATATGGGCGAGCGGCGTCTGCCAGCGAATGACTTCCGGCACCATGGAATCGATCAGTGCGGGGTTTTCGCGCAGTTTCCGGTATTGGTCGGGGTTCTCGTTGAGCGCGAGCACCGAGCCGCTCATGGTGTTGCGGGTGGTGTCGTTGCCGCCGACGATGAGAAGAATGATATTTCCCATCAGATTGTCGGGCGCCATGTGCCGCGTCGCCTCGTGATGGGCCATCATCGAGATCAAATCGTTTTTCGGCTCCGCATTGACGCGCTCGTTCCAGAGGTTGCTGAAACAGGCCGCGCATTCGTCCATCTCGGCGCGGCGTTGCTCCGCCGATTCGACGATGCCGCCCTTGGGCAACGCGGTTGAAACGTCAGACCAGCGCGTCAGCTTGCGCCGCTCCTCGAAGGGAAAATCGAACAGCGTCGCCAGCATTTGCGTGGTCAATTCGATCGACACCAGATCGACGAAGTTAAAGGTCTCGTTGCGTGGCAGGGAATCGAGAACCTTGCCGGTGCGCGCCCGAATCAGGATCGAGAGTTCGTCCAGATGCTTTGGCGTGAACATTGGCGATACGGTCTTGCGCTGCGCCGAGTGCCGCGGTTGGTCCATCGCGATGAAACTCGGCCAATCATAGCCTGATGGAACGTCCCGGATCGAGATGCCGCCGAGCGACACGTCGGAAGAGAAGATGCCGTGGTTGGTATCGACATGCATGATGTCGTTATATTTGGTCACCGACCAATAGGGCTCGATCGGCGACTTAGCGCAATAATGCACCGGCTCTTCCTTACGCAGTCGCTCGAAATAGGGCCACAGCGTATCGCTTCGGAACAATTGCGGCGCGCCCGGGTGAAAATCCTCCAGCGGCGTGGCATAGGCAGTCTCGCGCGCCGCGCGCATCAGCTCTTGCCGGTTGCTTCCTGGGAATGCTTGGTCGTCCATGATCGATCGCTCCAGTAGTCGTCCGAAGCTCCCTGTCGCCTGTTCCGTTTGCGGCGCTTGCGCGGAAGGTAATGGTTTATGGCCAGATTACATCCCGTCGTCCACCTCCGGGCAAGCGACAGTTTCGAGGCGTTGGCCCTTCTCAGCCGGGGCGGTCCGTGACAAGGTCAAGACTGAGGCCTATTTTGACAAATCAAAGCCTGCTTGTTTCCGAAAGGCCGCCCGCCATGATTCCCAATACGTACCGGATGTTCAATTTCGATCTTGGCGAAACCGCGGATGCGTTGCGCGAGACCGTCCACGATTTTTCCAGCCACGAGATCGCGCCGCGCGCCGCCGAAATCGACAAGACCAATCAATTTCCGCGCGACCTCTGGCCGAAGCTCGGCGCGCTCGGCCTTCACGGCATTACGGTTGAAGAAGAATATGGCGGTTCGGGCCTCGGCTATCTCGAACATTGCGTCGCGATGGAGGAGATTTCGCGCGCCAGTGCCGCCGTCGGCCTGTCCTATGGCGCCCATTCCAATCTCTGCGTCAATCAACTACGCCGCAACGGCACCGACGCGCAGAAGCGCAAATACCTGCCGAAGCTCATTTCCGGCGAACATGTCGGCGCGCTGGCGATGTCGGAACCGGGCGCGGGCTCCGACGTGGTGGCGATGACGACGCGCGCCGAGAAAAGGGGCGATCGCTATGTCATCAATGGCTCGAAGATGTGGATCACCAACGGTCCGCTTGCCGAGACGCTTGTGGTCTACGCCAAGACCGATCCCTCCGCGGGGCCGCGCGGGATCACGGCTTTCATCGTTGAGAAGGGCATGAAGGGATTTTCCACCGCGCAAAAACTCGACAAGCTCGGCATGCGCGGGTCCGACACCGCCGAGCTCGTGTTTAGGGATTGCGAGGTGCCGGAAGATAATGTGCTCGGCGAAGCCGGCCGCGGCGTCAATATCTTGATGTCGGGCCTTGATTACGAGCGCGCGGTGCTGGCGGCGGGTCCGCTCGGCATCATGCAGGCCTGCATGGATGTCGTGCTGCCTTATGTGCATGAGCGCAAACAATTCGGTCAGCCGATCGGTCATTTTCAATTGGTGCAGGGCAAGCTTGCCGACATGTACACCACGATGAATGCCTCGCGCGCCTATGTCTATGCGGTGGCGAAGGCCTGCGACCGCGGCGAGACCACGCGCGAGGATGCGGCGGGCGCCATTCTTTATGCGGCGGAGAAGGCGACCCAATGCGCGCTCGACGCGATCCAGTTGCTCGGCGGCAATGGCTATATCAACGATTACCCCACGGGGCGGCTGCTGCGCGACGCGAAACTCTACGAAATCGGCGCCGGCACGTCCGAAATCCGCCGCATGCTGATCGGGCGTGAATTGTTCGAGAAATCGGCTTAAAGGGCGATTAACCGGTCACGCTGCGGGTGCGTTGACATCAATTTAATCCAAGGCTTTAGTTTTGGCTTCTTCGCACCTGATGCCTCCCGTTTGTCCCAGGAGATTGCTTCGTGAATGAGATGACTTCCGCGCCGTTCCATCCGGGACAGCCGCTGCCGGCCACGCCGCCGGGTATGGTGTCGTTTTCAGGTGATCGGGGCGAATTTTTCTACCTGGTGCGAAATGGCGCGCTGCTCGAACTTGTCACCTTTGGCTTTTACCGGTTTTGGCTCGCCACCGATATCCGCCGTCATCTGTGGTCGCATACCGCGGTCGATGGCGATGCGCCGGAATATACCGGACGCGGCCGCGAATTGCTGGTGGGCTTTTTGTTTGCGCTGGCGATCCTCGCGCCCATCTATCTCGCCTATTTCCTGATCGGCATCGAGGCCGAGCGCTATAAGGCCTTCGCGAGCATTCCGCTGGTGTTGTTCTTTTATTTGCTCGGGCAATTCGCGATCTACCGCGCGCGCCGCTATCGCCTCACCCGCACCGTGTGGCGCGGGGTGCGCTTCTGGATGGCCGGTTCGGGATGGGCCTATGCGATGCGGGCGGCGGGCTGGGCCTTGCTGACGGTGTTGACGCTCGGCCTGATCTTGCCGTGGCGCGAGGCGGCGCTCGAACGCTACAAAATGCGGCATTGTTACTACGGTGATCTCCGAGGAAGTTTTGAGGGGCGCGCATCGGAACTGTTCAAGCGCGGCTGGTGGCTATGGCTGGCGGCCCTTTCCCCATTCATCCTTGGGTTCGTGTTGGCCGTCGCGACCGGCAAGGCGCCCGTGGTATCTGGCGTGGTTGGTCTGGTGACGTTGATCTGGGTGATTGCATTGCCGTTCATTTACGGCGCCTTCAAAGCCATCGAATGGTGCTGGTGGATCTCGGGCATCCGATTTGGCGAGGTCTCGTTTGAATCGGATTTATCAAGCCATGCATTGTACGGCCTTTACTGGAAAGTCATCGGCTGGTTCTTCCTGATCAGCGTGCTTTTCTCTGCTTATGTCTTTGCCTGTATCGGCTTGATGATTGGGTTCGGTGATCCCGCTCACATCGCCGTGCAGATGCAGGGAGGTGTCGCGCTGACGGTAGCCATGGTCGTGGGCTATTTGGGATTCATTCTGGCGATGAACATCGTGCAGCGGGTCTATCTCTTGCGTGACCTTTGGGCGCGGGTTGTCACCTCCGCGACGGTCCTCCGCTTGGAAGCGGCCGCGAATGTCCTCGCCAAAGGTGATCTCGCCAATGCGCTGGGCGAGGGTCTTGCCGACGGGTTGGATGTCGCTGGATTCTAGTGCCGCATGATGGATAACGCGTCAGAGAATGGTTTACAGAACGGTTCGGTCGCGCCGCCGCCTGACGCCATTTTTTATGACGGCCAGTCGAACCAGCGTCATGCCGTGCGGCTGGCCTTCAAAGACCAGCTTGAAATCAGCGAGGGCGAAGCCGCATTGGCGGCGTGGCCGTTTGCGGACATTCGCCGCGCCGATGGCGCCGCCGGTGTCCTGCGTCTGAGTTGCCTGAGCGCGCTTTCCTTGGCGCGGTTGGAAATTCGCGATGCTGCGCTTGCTGCCGCCTTGATCGCCCGCTGCACCTCGCTGGACGTTAATGTCGCCGCTCGGCACCGTGCAACGACCATCGTGGGCTGGTCGCTCGCCGCCACCGTATCGATCATTGCCATGATCTGGTTCGCCTTGCCGCTTCTTGCGGATCGTCTTGCGCCGTTGGTGCCAAATGCCCTGGAGCGCCGCATCGGTGACGCCGCCGAAGGGCAAATCAGGCTCGCCTTTGGCGGCAAACCATGCGGCAATTCCGCCGGTCGTGTCGCCTTCAACAAGCTGGTGAAGCAGCTCAGCGTCGCCGCAGGCATCGATGCGCCGGTTCGAGCCGACGTTCTGGACACGCCGATTCCCAATGCCTTCGCGTTGCCGGGAGGCAAGGTCTATCTGTTCAGCGGATTATTGGCGAAGGCGGAAAATCCCGACGAAATCGCCGGCGTTCTCGCCCATGAATTGGGTCATGTCCACCATCGGGACAATACGCGTAACATGATCTACAGCGGCGGCACGTCCTTTCTGATTGGACTGTTGTTCGGCGATGTGACCGGGTCCGGCGCCCTGATTTTTGCCTCGCGCTCGCTCGTCACCGCTTCCTATTCGCGCGAAGCCGAGCAGGGCGCCGATGATTTTGCGATCGATGTGATGCATCGGCTCGGCCGCCCGACCAAGCCGATGGGTGAGTTGATGTTTCGCGTTACCGGAAAGCAGGGCGATACGACCCCGTCCATTTTGGCCAACCATCCGCTGACGGAAGACAGGTTGAAACACCTCAGCGATGAAGACCGCCCGGCGAGCGGCCCGCCGCTCCTGACGGCGGACGAATGGACGGCGCTCAAGGCGGTGTGCAAATCGGGCGGCTGAGGATGCTCGTCATGTATGGACGGCCCCCTCTCGGCAAGGGCTTTCTTGGTGTTTGAGCAAATG
>DATGJS010000013.1:0-8769 GCA_035295025.1 Bradyrhizobium sp. | reverse complement strand
AGCACGCCCGCCATCCCCACCACTTTCTTTTGCGGCAATCCGGAAGCCTTCTGCAGCGCCCAGACCATGGCGTCGAGCGGATTGGTGATGCAGATGACGAAGGCGTCAGGAGCGTATTTCTTGATGCCCGCGCCGACCTGCTCCATCACCTTGAGATTGATCGAGAGGAGATCGTCGCGGCTCATGCCGGGCTTGCGCGGCACGCCGGCGGTGACGATGCACACTTTGGCACCGTCCAACGCTTCATAAGAATTGGCGCCGGTGAAATTCGCATCGAACCCATCGACCGGCGAGGACTGCGCGATGTCAAGCGATTTGCCCTGCGGCACGCCTTCGGCAATGTCGAACATGACGACGTCGCCAAGTTCCTTCAACCCGATGAGATGAGCCAGCGTTCCGCCGATTTGACCGGAGCCAATCAGAGCAATCTTGTCGCGCGCCATGTGGGTATCCTTTGAGCCGATTCAGGTGGATGAAAGCCATTTGAGGCTGGTTATCCCTTTCGACCGGCGCGTTCAAGCCGCCGCAGGCTCAATTGTCGGCGGGGCTGTCAAATCAGGTTTCCACCAACCCCGTGGCCGCGCCGCTGGCGGCGGAATCCTTGTGACCATGCGGCTGCGCCAGATAGGATTCCGACCCCATTTCGATCAACCGCGACGAGGTCCGTTTGAATTCGCTCGCCTCATTGCCTTCGGTCGCCAGATAGAGCAACAGCGGATCGGCCTCGGCGGACGCCATCAGCTTCACGCCATTGTCGTACAGGGTGTCGATCAGGGTGATGAAACGTTTGGCGGCGTTGCGCGCGCCATAATCCATCACCGGAACACGATCGATCATAAGCGTGTGATAGTCGCGCGCGAGCCGAAGATAGTCGGACGCAGCGAGCGGTTGTTCGCAAATATCGGCGAAGGAAAACCGCGCCACGCCACGCGCCGAACATGGCACATGCAAGACGCGGCCCTTGATTGAGATATCGCGGGGTTCGCACGGCGCGTTCCCCGTCATGCGGGCCCAGGCCTTGTCGAGCGCGGATGCCGCCGCCGCATCCGGCGGGACCAGCCACATTTTCATGCCCGTCAATTTTTCCAGCCGGAAATCGGTGCGGGCATCGAGCCGCAGCACTTCCATATGTTCCGAAATCTGACCGATGAAGGGAACAAAAAGCGCGCGGTTGAGGCCGCCTTTATACAGCTCGTCGGGCGCCACATTGGAGGTTGCGATCACCACCGTGCCGAGCTCGAAAAGCCGCGCGAACAACCGTCCCAGGATCATGGCGTCGGCGATGTCGGTGACGTGAAATTCGTCAAAACACAACAGCCAGGCCTGCTCGAAAATCGACGCCGCCGTGAGCGCGATGACGTCGCCATCGGGAATTTCGCCGCGCGCGATGTTCTGGCGAAAGGCGTAGATCCGCTCATGTACATCGGCCATGAATTCGTGAAAATGGGCGCGGCGCTTATGTTCGACCGGGCTTTCTTGAAAAAACAAATCCATCAGCATGGTCTTGCCGCGCCCGACCTCGCCGTGAACGTAAAGTCCGCGTGGAGGTCCATCGTCCTTGTCGGCAAACAGCCGGCCGAGCAGGCCCTGCTTGCGCAAAGGCCGATAGCGCGCAAGCCGCCGCTCAAGATCGGCAAAGGCGCCCGCGACATCTCGTTGCGCGGCATCAGGTTCGATCGCGCCGGCGGAAATCAGGGACTCGTACCGGGCGAGGAAAGAAGTGGAGAGAGGAGACAGCATGCGCCCTTGTTACGGCCTAAGCCTAAAGAAATTGCAAGTCAGGAATGATTTAAGACGCGAAATCCCCGCAAGGGAAGCTTGCCGGCCCCTCATCCGCGAAATGCCACCGCGGCGTCAAGCACTCAGCGCGTAGGAATCTTCGACCACATAGGGCCCGCCTCCGGTGGAGGCGCGCGAGGAAAACAGCACAAACCGCGAAGCCGTAAAGACCCGGGTTGGGAAATAGCCGCGCACCGACAGATAATCCGCGACATCCTGGGTGGAAGCATCGCGCAACCGCGCCAGCGTGACATGTGGGGTGAATTTACGCCCTTCCGGATCGAGCCCGATCCGCTGCATCAGCCGCTCCAATTCGGCCTGCAATTCGATCAACGGCCGGCTCGGGGCGATATTGGCGACCACGGCGCGCGGCTTTTTGCTGCCGAAACTGGAAAGGCCCTGCACCGCCACCTCGAATGGTTTCCGATTGACCCGAACCAGCATGGAAGCGACTTCATGGGCGACACCGCCGTCGATATCGCCGATAAAACGCAAGGTGACGTGATAATCTTCAGGGTCGATCCAGCGCGCTCCCGGCAGTCCGCCACGTAAAGCGGAAAGGGTCTGACCAATTTCGGGGGGAATTTCCAGTCCCGTAAACAGACGCGGCATCGTTAGGACTCCCGATGCTGGAACGTGATTCAGAAAACTTTGGTGCGGTTTTCCGAAAAGATCACGCCCTCTAACCAAACCCGTCGACGAATCACCAACGCTGTTTTTACCGTAGTTGTGTGACCCTGCGAAGCATCCCGCGTTAGCGAACCGGCCGGACCGTCGATCGAAATCGCCCGCCTGGCGATGTTCTGTCCTCAGCTCCCACGCCGCGTCATCGAGCCAAGAAACGCCTCAACACTGGGCAGAATGTTTTTCACGATCACATCGATCCCCTCTGCGGTCGGATGCAGACCGTCGGCCTGATTGAGTTTGGCATCGGCGGCCACCCCTTCGAGGAAAAAAGGATAGAGCGGCACGCCGGATGATTTGGCGAGATCCGAATAGATCGAATTGAAGCGCAAGGCGTAATCCTTGCCGTAATTCGGCGGCGCCAGCATGCCGCAGAGAAGAACGGCCATGCCGCGCGCCTTCAACCGCGTCACGATGTCGGTCAGCGCCGCTCGGGTGATGGAGGGATCGGTGCCGCGTAACGCGTCGTTGGCGCCAAGCTCGACGATCACGGCCTGCGTACCTTCCGGCACCGACCAATCGAGCCGGTCGCGGCCGCCGGAGGTGGTGTCGCCGGAGACCCCCGCATTGATCATGTCCACATTTATCCCTTTGGCCTTCAAAGCTTTTTGTAGCTTTTCCGGAAACGCATCCGTGCCTTGCAGGCCATATCCCGCGCTCAAGGAATCGCCCAGCACCACCATTTTAAGCGGTGCGGCGCCAGTGGCAGGCGATGATTGGGCGAGGACCGGCCCTGATAGGGTCAACAAAAGACTCCACACGAGCATGTGCTTGAACATCGCAGACAACCTCTCGACCGCGCCGCCGGAACTACCATATGAGCTATCCATGGACCGCCTTAGCAAATCCGCCTCCTCATCCGCCATCGATTCGGGCGGCATTTTTATCTCCAAGGTCAATCTCTCGCTCGGGACCGGCGCGGCGCGCGTTCACATTCTCAAGGACATCGATCTGCGTGTGGCCTCGGGCGAGGCGCTCGGCCTGATCGGACCGTCAGGTTCGGGGAAGTCCACGCTTTTGATGATCATGGCGGGGTTGGAACGTCCTGACAGCGGAGAGGTGGTAGTGGGCGGCACCTCTTTCAATGCCCTCGGCGAAGACGCGCTGGCGCGCTTTCGCGGCTGCCAGGTCGGCATCGTCTTCCAATCCTTTCACCTGATCCCGACCATGACGGCGCTGGAGAATGTCGCGGTGCCGTTGGAGCTTGCGGGTCAAAGAGATGCCACACAACGCGCGGCGCGCGAACTTGCCTCCGTCGGGCTCGGCGAGCGGCTGCATCATTACCCCACCCAACTATCGGGCGGCGAACAGCAACGGGTGGCGCTGGCACGCGCGCTTGCGCCCGACCCGGCCATTCTGGTCGCGGATGAGCCGACCGGCAATCTCGATGAGGCCACGGGCCAACAGATCGTCGATTTGCTGTTCACCAAACATGCCGAGCGCGGCATGACGTTGGTGCTGGTGACCCATGATTCCGCGCTGGCACAACGTTGCGACCGCGTGGTGCGGCTGCGCTCGGGCCGGATCGACGGGCAGGTCGCAGGCCGCGACGAGGATTCATGACGCGTGCGTTCGCTCCCTTGACCGGCACTCGCAAAGCGTCGATCCCGCTACGCTATGCGTTGCGCGAATTGCGCGGCGGCTTGCGCGGCTTCTATGTCTTCATCGCCTGCATTGCGCTCGGCGTCATGACGATCGCGGGCGTCGGCTCGGTCGCGGCCAGTCTCGGCGAGGGCTTGGCGCGGGAGGGCCGCATTTTACTCGGCGGCGACATCAGCTTCTCGCTGTTTCAGCGCGAGGCGAAAGTCGAGGAACTCGCCTTTCTCAAGGCCCGCGGCGATGTCTTAATCACGGCCTCGTTGCGCGGCATGGCGCGCGCGGACGATGGCGGCCTCGCACTGGTCGAGATCAAGGCGGTGGACGGCTCTTACCCGATGCTGGGCGATCTCACGCTGGAGCCGCCACGGCCTTTGGCCGAGATCCTTGCCGAGCATGAAGGCGCCTTTGGCGCCGCCGCCGATCGGACGTTGCTGACCAGGCTCGGCCTGAAACTTGGCGATCGCGTGCATGTCGGCGCCGCGACCTTCGAAATCCGCGGCATCGATATTGGCGAGCCGGACAAGCTTGCCGGCGGTCTTGGATTCGGTCCGCGATTTCTGGTGAGCGAGGCCGGGCTTCGCGCCACGCAATTGCTCCAGCCGGGCAGCCTCGTGCGCTGGACCTATCGGGTCAAGTTGCCCGATGCCGCACGCGCCGAGCGCGACGTGAATGAGCTCGCCGACGCGGCGCGACGCGCGCTGCCTCATGCTGGCTGGGAGATTCGCAGCCGCGACAATGCTTCGCCGCAGCTCGAACGCACGATTAACCGTTTCACCCAATTTCTCACCCTGGTCGGGCTCGCGGCGCTGCTGGTCGGCGGGGTGGGCGTTGCCAACGCCATCAAAGGCCATATCGATCGGCGCCGCGACGTCATCGCCACCTTCAAGGCGATCGGCGCCACTGGCCACGACGTTTTCGCGCTCTATCTCACCCAAATTGCCGTGCTCGCCGTCATCGGCTCGATCATCGGGCTTGCGGCGGGCGCCGCACTTCCGTTTGCCATTGTCGGCCTGTTCGGTAAATTATTGCCGCTGCCGATCGAGCCGGCGCTGCATGTCAGCGAACTCGCTTTGTCGCTGGTCTATGGATTATTGACCGCCTTCGCCTTCGGATTGTGGCCGCTCGGGCGGGTCCATGACGTGCCAGTGGCGGCGCTGTTTCGCGAAACGGTGAGTAGCACTTGGCATCACCCGCGCTGGAGCTATCTCGCTTGGATGGCGCTGGTGATCGCCGCCCTGATCGCCATGGTGATCGGCTTTGCCTATGACAAGCGCGTTGCGGCGCTGTTCGTGCTGTCCGCCGTCGCCGTTTTCGTCCTGTTGCGCGGCATCGCCGCCGCCCTGATGACGCTCGCCCGCCATTTGCCCCGGACGCAAAGCACCATGCTGCGGCTTGCGATCGCCAATATCTACCGGCCGGGCGCGCTCACGCCCTCGGTCGTGTTGTCGCTCGGTCTCGGTCTGGCGGTATTAGTGACCATCACGCAGATCGACGGCAATCTGCGCCGGCAATTTTTGGCGGCGCTGCCCGATCGCGCGCCGTCATTCTACTTCATCGACATTCCCGCAACCGAAGCCGCCCGCTTCACCCGTTTCCTGACAGCAACCGCGCCGGGTTCGGCGGTGGACGAAGTACCGATGCTGCGCGGGCGTATTGTCTCCGCGCATGGCGTAAAGGCTGAGGATCTCAAGCCTTCCACCGACAGCGAGTGGGTGCTGCAGAGCGACCGTGGCTTGACCGCGACCGGCGACATCCCGAAAGGCTCCAAGATCGTCGAGGGCCAGTGGTGGGGTGCCGATTACGACGGGCCGCCGCTGGTTTCGATCGAGAAGAAGATCGCCGACGGGCTCGGAATCAAGCTTGGCGATGAGATCGTCGTCAACGTGCTGGGCCGCGATATCCAGGCGAAAATCGGCAATATGCGCGCGATCGATTGGCAGGGCCTCGGCATCAATTTCGTGTTGGTGTTCTCGCCCAACGCCTTCAAGGGTGCGCCTCATACCCATATCGCCACACTGACCGAGATCCATCCCGATCCCACCGGCGAAGCGGCGATCGTCAAAGCGGTCGCCGACGCGTTTCCGATGGTGACGAGCGTGCGGGTCCGCGAAGCCCTGGAAACCATCGGCACGGTTGTGACCAATCTCGTGCTGGCAATCCGCGGCGCCAGCGCGGTGACGCTGATTTCCGCCATTCTCGTGCTGGGCGGCGCGCTCGCCGCCGGCCATCGCCACAGGGTCTATGATGCGGTCATTCTCAAGACGCTCGGAGCCACCCGCGCGCGGCTCCTCGGCGCCTATGCCTTCGAATATCTGATGATCGGGTTTGCCACCGCGATTTTCGGCGTTATCGCCGGCTCGGTCGCGGCCTGGCTGATCGTGACCCGGCTGATGACCTTAAGCTTTGTTTGGCAGGCGGGCAGCGCGGCCACCGTCGTCGCGTCGGCTTTGCTCGTGACCGTGGGATTGGGGCTCGCCGGAACCTTGATCGCCTTAAACCAAAAGCCGGCGGCGGTCCTGCGAAACCTGTAATATAAAAATTTTATAGGAATCCGAGCCTTTCGGGCCACATGAACGATATGGGATCGCGACATTCAGCCGCGCATCAATGCTTGCATTGGATGTGCTAACAACCCAAATATCAGCCAGGAATCAGGTGCCGTTTCATGACACAAAATTAATGTCGGCAAATCGGCGCCATCTGGGTTAATTTGAGCTCACGGGGCTTAGACTATTGGCCCTGCGAGACAACCAACGGGAATTCGACCATGTCGGATCTAGACCGCAATTATACTTCTCCTTTCGGCCGGGCCGCCGGGCGCGTTGACGCCGCGACTGTCGATGCCGGTCTGCGCGCCTACATGCTGCGCATCTACAATTACATGAGCATCGGCCTTGCCATCACCGGCTTGGCCGCGCTCGGCGTCTATCTCGCGTCGGTGACCACCGATCCGGCCGCGACCGCATATCATTTTCGCGATCTTTCGCTGACTTCGTTCGGTTACGCGATGTATTTCAGCCCGCTGAAATGGCTGTTCATGCTGGCACCGCTCGCCATGGTGTTCGTGATTTCAGCCGGCATCAACCGCCTGGCGCCCTCGACCGCCCAGATGCTGTTCTGGGTATTCTCGGCGCTGATGGGTATTTCGCTATCTTCGATCTTCCTGGTGTTTACCCATACCTCGATCGTGCGGGTGTTTTTCATCACCGCGGCGACCTTCGGCGCGCTCAGCCTTTATGGCTACACCACGCGGCGTGACATGACCGGTATGGGATCGTTCCTGATGATGGGCCTGTTCGGCATTATCATTGCGAGCTTGGTCAATCTCTTCATCGCAAGCTCGATGCTGCAATTCCTGGTGTCGGTGATCGGCGTCCTCGTGTTCGCGGGCCTTACCGCCTGGGACACTCAGCGGCTGAAGAATGATTACATCTATGGCTATGCCCGGGCCGGCGGCGATGTGGCGGAACGCGCCGCGATCACCGGCGCCTTGTCGCTCTATCTGAACTTCATCAACCTGTTCACGTTGCTCTTGCAACTGCTCGGCCAGCGCGACTGACAACCGCCACGCGTAACGGCAAGAAAGTTTAAAAAGCCCCGGCCTCTCCAGGCCGGGGCTTTTCTTTCGTGCCAAGCAAAAATAATCTGTGAACCGTATCATCTGTGAGCCATGTCCTTGCACGAAACGACGACAATGCTGCAAATTCGGCCCGCGGCCCTGGCCGACCTGCCCGCGATCACCGAGATTTATGACCACGCGGTCCGCCAGGGCACCGCGACCTTTGAGCTGATCCCGCCTGACCTTGCCGAGATGACACGGCGCTTCCACGCGCTGATCGATGGCGGGTTTCCCTACTTCGCCGCGTCACTTGAAGACCGCGTGGTCGGATACGCTTATGCCGGGTCTTATCGTCCGAGGCCTGCCTATCGCTTCACCGTGGAAAATTCGGTTTATCTGCAACCGGCCATTCATCGCCGCGGGATCGGTCGGCAATTGCTGCAACGGCTGATCGACGAATGCGAAGGCCGCGGCTTTCGCCAGATGATCGCGGTGATCGGCGATTCCGCCAATGCCGCTTCGATCGGCGTTCATAGGCAATGCGGCTTTGAAATGATCGGAACCCACCCGAATGTCGGGCTCAAATTCGGGCGTTGGCTCGATACGGTGATGATGCAGCGCGCGCTTGGCGAGGGGGCTGCGACGGTGCCGAAAGGCGAAGGCGGAAAGTGAAGTAGCCAACGCGCGTTTTTTTAAACCACCGCCAATTTGCGATCGATCACCAAAAGCACGCGGTCCAATTCATGGCCACGGCGCAGGATCAGACCGCTGGCCGAGATCACGCTGTAGATTCCTTGCTTGCGCGCAAGCCTCGGGTCTTTCTCGATCCGGTAAATCGGAACCTCCGACGCACGGCGGAAGATCGAGAACACCGCGCGATCGCGCAGGAAATCGATGGCGTAATCGCGCCATTCGCCATCGGCGACCATGCGGCCATACAAATTCAGAATACGGTTGAGTTCCAGACGATTAAACGTCACCCGGTTTGGCGAAGCGGCCGCGGCGGCGGGACGGGCCGCGGCGCGCGCCTCGCTTGGATCGAGATCCTCCGATATCAAACTCATGGCACACCTCCTGTCATTTCTAGAGCATGATCCGGAAAAGTGTGAAGCGGTTTTCCGAAAAGATCATGCGCAATCAAAGAATTA
>DATGJS010000012.1:0-11014 GCA_035295025.1 Bradyrhizobium sp. | reverse complement strand
CCACATCGGTTGGCTGAACTTCGGATAGGGCGAGGGGTCGGGTATCGTCCAGCGAGCCTCGCGCCCGGCCCAGCCCGCCTCGAAGTCGCCGAGCAGCATCTGCATCAGCGCCAGATTCCAATCTGTCGTGGCGTTGTTCAATCGATGGGCGCGGATGTGATCGAACAACGCGAATGCTTGCTCGAACCGCTGCAATTGATGGAGGATGGAAGCCTTGTTGTTCAGAATTTCGATCGCGTCCGGCAATCGCTCAAGCGCCCGATCGAACCAAGTCAACGCCTCCTCTTCCCGGTGAAGCGATTGAACGCAGGCGCCGATACCGTTGAGAATATAGGCATTGCCAGGCTGAAGTGTATTGGCCCGCAAATTGTCGGCGAGTGCTTTTTCGAAATGCCTCAAGCCGAGCTGCGCCCGTGCCCGTTCCTGTAATGTCGGTGCCTGGTTGGGTAATAAATCGTCGCAAATATCGAGATAGGCTATGGCTTCCTCAAATCGCCTTGCGTCGTTGAGCAAAACGCCGCTCTTATAGGCGGCGTATTGGTGGCGCGGATCGAGTTTGATTGTGTGTTGAAAGCTCAGCAGCGCATCGTTGTAACGCTGCAATTCCAGAAGCGCGTCGCCAAGCTGCTTCCACAGCGCCGCGTCACGAGGCCGGAGCTGAACGGCCTTGTCGAAGGCTTTGACCGCCTCTTCGTGCCGGCCCCGCCGCAACAGCGCCGTTCCGAGACTGACGAGATATTCCGGCTGAGGATCTTGGGCGATCGCACGAGCCATCCACGCGATCGCATGGTCATATTGGCCCGCTTGGAAAGCAATCAGCCCCATCAAATGAAAGGCGCCCGGGTGATTGGGCTCGGCCGCCAGCAGACGCTGGCATGAAAGCTGGGCTTCGAGAGGCCGCCCCGATTGCAGGTAGCGATGGCCGGCCTCGCATTGCGCAGCCGGCGTGAGCGCGGGCACAGCGGTCTTCGATTTTTGCGCCCGGCGTTCTCTGCGGTTCATCGGCGGTACTAAAGCGCGATGAGATTTAGTCGAATCGTCATCGCGCTTTAATTCTTTGTTTGAGCATGATCTTTTCGGAAAACCGCTTCACACTTTTCCGGATCATGCTCTAGGGGAATCGAAGTAGTACCGTCACCTCTAGCTGATTCGTGTTTGCCGACAAGCTCGTCCTATACCTATACCGCGCGGCTTTCCGTCATCGCCCGCAGCCAGGCGCCGATGTCGGACGCCGCGACATTGGCTTGGTTGAGAAGTTTGCCCATGGTGAAGAAGCCGTGGAATTGACCGGGAAACGTCCGATAGGTCACGGCGACACCGGCTTCCTTCAAGCGTTTGGCATAGTCTTCGCCCTCATCGCGCAGGGGATCGGCGCCCGCGGTCAGGACAAAAGCGGGCGGCAGACGGCTGAGCGTTTCGGCCCGCGCCGGCGAAGCGCGCCAATCGAGAGCGTCGGCGGCACTATTGAGATAGTGATCGCGAAACCATCGGATGACCGAATGCGTGAGCAGAATACTGGTTTCCACCTCGCGATGCGAGGGATGCGTCATCGCAAAATCGGTCGCGGGATAGATCAGCACTTGGCCGGCGATAACAGGGCCGTTGCCGTCGCGCGCCGATAGCGCGACCACCGCGGCAAGATTGCCGCCGGCGCTGTCGCCGCCGACGAAAAGCCGCGCGGCGTCGATGCCGAGTTTGCCGGCATGTTTGGCGATCCAGGCCGTCGCCGCAACGGCATCCTCGACGGCGGCCGGGAATTTGTGCTCCGGCGCGCGACGATAATCGACCGACAGGACGACGAGCCGGCCCTCATCGGCCAGTTTGCGGCATACCACGTCATGGGTGTCGAGATCGCCGATCACCCAGCCGCCGCCGTGAAAGAAGACGAGGCAGGGCGCAAGCCCGTTCGAATTTTGCAAATTCTTCGGCGTATATTTCCGTGCCGCGATCGAGCCGTGCGGCGTGGCGATGGTGAGCGGCTCGACCGATTGCAGTTCGGGCGCTTCGGGATTGGTGAGAAGGCGCGCTTGGCGATAATATTCGCGCGCTTGCGAAGGCGAGAGCGTTTCATAGGCCGGGCGGCCAGCCTCCTGGAAGGCCTTGAACACGAAGGCGGCATCGGGATCGAGGGTGATGGGCATCGTTTTGGAACCAAGGGGAGGGTGGCGATCGCAACAATATCTCACCGGTCACGCCGCCTGACCAGCGGTCGGCGAGTCCACTTCCGATCCGGCCGCGACTGCGGCCGCCCTTTCCCCGCCTCATTCGGCGTGTTAACTGGAGGCGGTTGCGAATAGCGGCCGCTTTTCAATGTTACCCGATCGATTCGCTGGTTATAGCCGCTGACTTTCGCAAAATGCCGACCAAGCCGGGATGCGGATGTTAGAATCGGACAACTGCTAAATGTTTCGAACTTTCATTTTCACCGGATTTGCGGCCCTTCTCGCCGTGGCCGCTTTTGCGCTGATGCCGCCCGCGCGCGCGCAGATCGGCAATATCTTCTCCGACCAGCCACGCCCGCCCGGCAATGTTTCTCGCGGCAGCCAACCGCAGCAGATTCCCGAAGACGAGGAGGAAGTGCCTGAATTGCCGCAAGGCCGTTTGCTGCCGACGCCCAATCGCCTCCCGCCGGGACAGGGCGTCCCGGCGCCGGGCAGCGTGCAATCGCAGCCGCTGGCCCCACCGCCCGGGGTCGCGGTCGCCCCGCCGCAAGTCAATCAAGGGGTCGTTGTCGCGCCGCCTGCCGCCAATCCGCTGCCATCGGGGTCGCGTCAGGCGAAGGGGACGCCGCAGGCACCTGCCACCTTGCAGCCGGGCGATGAGGTAGTGACCGAGCCGCCGGCCCAGAAGATCGTCAACAAGAAGGCAAGCTTTTCGGGGCTGGACAAGATCACCGGCCGCATCATCAATTTCGACGAGGACATCGGCGAGACCGTTCAGTTCGGCGCGCTGCGCGTGAAGACCGATGCCTGCTATACCCGTCCCGCCACCGAAACGGCGAATACGAATGCCTTTGTCGAAGTCGACGAAATCACCTTGCAGGGCGAGGTGAAACGGATCTTTTCGGGCTGGATGTTTGCCGCAAGTCCCGGCCTGCATGGCGTGGAGCACCCGATCTACGATATCTGGCTGACCGATTGCAAAGTGCCTGACGTGACCGTCGTCAGCGCGCAACCCGATCCGCCCAGGACAACGCAGCCCGGGCAAAAGCGCCAGCCGCCGGCCAAGCCGCCGCCGCGCCCCTTTGCGGCGCAACAGCCGCTGCCATCGTCGCAGGTTCAGCCGCCGCCTCCGCCCCAGCCGCCCCCACCGCCGCAATCCGGCGGTCTGTTCGGCATTTTCCGGCCTTAAGATCGATGTGCCCAAATGTTGCGTCGTGCAAGAGGCGCCGCTCCGCGTCCGGGACACGAGGACAAGTTCACCCGCGCGCGGCAATGATCTCAAGTGCTCGCGCGCCGTTGAGCGGGCGATCCGCCGGCAATTTGTAAAAATCGGCCTCGCCTTTGAGCGCATTTTCCAACAAGGCCATGTAGCGGCGGCGTGGAATCTCGACCGCGCCGAAGCTGCGAAGGTGCTCGGTGACGTATTGGGTATCGAGCAACTCAAATCCGCCGGCGATCAGGCGGGCCACCAGATGCACCAGCGCCACTTTGGAGGCGTCGCGGGCGCGGTGAAACATGCTTTCGCCGAAGAAGGCGCGCCCTAAATTGACGCCATAAAGTCCGCCGACCAGGTCGCCGTTCTGCCAGACCTCGACACTGTGGGCGTGTCCGAGGTCGTAAAGACCGGTATAGAGGTCGCGAATTCGCCGGTTGATCCAAGTGTCGTGTCGCCCGGCCTGAGGCGCGGCGCAACCCGCGACGACCGCCTTGAATGCCGCATCAACGGTCACCGAAAAAACGTCGGAGCGTACCGTGCGGCCAAGCCGCGAGGCGATGCGAAAACCATCGAGCGGGATCACGCCGCGCATTTCCGGCTCGACCCAGAACAGCGAGGGGTCGTCGGCACTCTCGGCCATCGGGAAAATCCCACAGGCGTAAGCGCGCAACAACACTTCGGGTGTGATCTCGGAACTGTCGGAGTCGCGTGGCGGCATGGGGGGAGGATAGCAGGCCAATTATTGCGGCGGCTAGTCGAGCGCAATAGGTCCGCGCGCGTGCCAAGGCCGTTCAGCTTGCGGGCTGACCGGCCAAATACTGCTCCAGCCAGTGGATGTGATAATCGCCGTCGATGATGTCGGGTTCGCGGACCAAGGCGCGGAACAGCGGCAGGGTGGTCTCGATGCCGTCCACCACCATTTCGTCCAGCGCCCGGCGCAATCGCATCAGGCATTCGGCGCGAGTCTTACCCTGGACGATCAGCTTGCCGACCAGCGAGTCATAATAAGGCGGGATGACATAGCCCTGGTACACCGCCGAATCGATTCGAACGCCGAGCCCACCAGGAGGATGATATTGCGAAATCCTCCCCGGAGAGGGGCGGAAACTGACGGGATTTTCCGCGTTGACCCGGCATTCGATGGCGTGGCCGTTGATCATCACCTGGTCTTGCGTCATCGGCAGATCGCCGCCGGCGGCGATCCGAATCTGTTCCAGCACGAGGTCGATCCCCGTAATCATCTCGGTGACGGGATGTTCGACCTGGATGCGCGTATTCATCTCGATGAAATAGAATTCACCGTCCTCATAAAGGAATTCCACGGTGCCGACGCCGAGATATTTCATCTGCTGCATCGCTTGCGCCACGGTCGCGCCGATTTTGGTGCGCGCGGCGGCATCGAGCGCAGGTGAGGGGCCTTCTTCCCAGACTTTCTGGTGCCGCCGTTGCAGCGAACAATCGCGCTCGCCGAGATGAATGGCGCCGCCGCGGCCATCGCCAAGCACCTGGATTTCGATGTGGCGCGGCTTCTGCAAATATTTTTCGAGATAGACCGAGGCGTCGCCGAAGGCGGATTTTGCCTCGTTGGCGGCCGTCGATAGCGCCAGCATCAGGTCCTGCGGGGTCTGCGCGACTTTCATGCCGCGCCCGCCGCCGCCGGAGGCAGCCTTCACCAGGACGGGAAAACCGATTCCTTCCGCGATTGCCATCGCATCATCGTCGGTTCCCACCGCGCCATCGGAGCCCGGCACCACGGGAATACCAAGGCGCTTGGCGGTCTTCTTGGCTTCGATCTTGTCGCCCATCAGGCGGATATGTTCGGCCTTGGGTCCGATGAAATGCAAATTGTGGTCGGCGAGAATTTCGGCAAAGCGCGCATTCTCCGACAGGAAACCATAACCGGGATGAACGGCATCGGCGCCTGTGATTTCACACGCCGCAAGCAGCGCCGGGATGTTGAGATAGCTGTCTTTTGAGGGCGGCGGTCCAATGCAGACGCTTTCGTCGGCCAAGCGGACATGCATGGCGTCGGCGTCGGCGGTGGAATGCACCGCCACGGTCGCGATGCCGAGTTCCTTGCACGCACGCAAGATGCGCAGGGCGATTTCGCCGCGATTGGCTATGAGAATTTTATCGAACATCGTGTCCCTTGGGCGAATAGCGAGTAGCGAATGGTGTAAGCGAAAAACTGTCCGCTATTCGCTACTCGCCATTCGCGCTATTCAATAATCACGAGCGGCTCGCCGAATTCCACCGGCTGACCGTCGTCGACGAGAATTTGAGTGACCGTGCCCGCGCGCGTTGATGGAATTTGGTTCATCGTCTTCATGGCTTCGATGATCAGAAGCGTCTGCCCGACCGACACTTTCGCGCCGACTTCGATGAAGGGCTTGGCGCCAGGCTGCGATGCCAAATAGGTGGTGCCGACCATCGGTGAGGGGACGGCGCCGGGATGCTTGGCCATGTCGGCGGCAGCCACGGCGACGGCCGGCGCCATGGCCGGGGCTTGCGGAGCGGCGGCCGCAGGCTGCGCGGGCAGCGATGCGGCGATGGTGAGGTTACGCGCCACCCGCACGCGAAGGCCGGCGCGCTCGATCTCGATTTCGCTAAGATTGGTCTCGTCCAGCAATAGCGCGAGTTCGCGAATGAGCGCTTCGTCGCTGGCTTTGGATTTTTCGGCTGCTTTGTGCTCAGGCTGGCGCGCCATGATCTTGATCCAGAATCTCTCTTTGCGAGGTTGAAGGGCGGTATGTCAGGCCTTGGCCGCGGCGCCGATCTTGGCGGCAAGACCATGGATCGCCAGCCGATATCCGTCGATGCCGAAGCCGGCGAGCGTCGCGAAGGCGGCTTGCGCGGTAAAAGAATGATGGCGGAAATTTTCGCGGGCGTGGATGTTGCTGATATGGACCTCGACGGCCGGAATCTTCACCGCCACAAGCGCGTCATGCAGGGCGATCGACGTATGCGAATAGCCGCCGGCGTTGATGACGATGCCAACCGCTTTTTTGGCGTGGGCCTCGTGGATGAAATCGATCAACTCGCCTTCCCGGTTGGATTGCCGGCAATCGGCCTTGAGGCCGAATAGCGCCGATGTCTGCACGCACAATTTCTCGACGTCGGCGAGCGTGGCATGGCCATAGGTCTGGGGTTCCCGCGTGCCCAACAAATTCAGGTTGGGACCGTTGAGCACGTAAATTGTCTCGGAAGTCGTGTTGGCCATCCAAATCCCGGAAAAGAGCGGCGGTGACCGGATTTATAGGTAACAACGGGGCGCGAGGGAAGTCTTACCCCCGCACCGCCGTCCCCAAATGCTTCATCTCCCTGGCAAAAACCCGCACATTACCCGAGGAAACCACGCGTTAACCAATGTTGACGACGGGTCGGCTCTACGACGGCATGAGTATGAAAAAGGCGGGCCCTGGCGGGCCCGCCCCGGATTCGCGATGACCGGCCAAGATCAGGCCTCAAGTATGGCCACGATCTCAAAGGTTCGCGGATCCACCACCACGATTTGGTCACGAACGAGGAAGAATTCATAACCGCGCCATTCCGGATAGATCGTCACGATCTCGGAGGGAAGCGGATGGAAGCCGATCTCGCGCGGAACGCGTGTGCCGATGGCAATGGCGAAGTTGGCATTCGTTAGCGGCGCCACGTGCTGATCGCGAATGATGGTCGTGATGCGGGTACGTTGCTCGGTGGAGAGCCTGGCGCCAGCGCCGGCCTGGCCGGTGGTCTGGGAGCGGCCCTCAACCGCCGTCGGGTTATTGTCACGGCCTTCTCGTCCCTCGGCTTTCATGTTGCCATCACGGTCTTCACGTCCTTCAGCTTTCATGTTGCCGCGACGCTCTTGATCCTCGGCCTTCATGTCTTTGCCGGCGGCGCCTTTTTCGTTCTGCGAACTCATGCTCTTGGACTTGTCGCCCTTACCGCTTTCCTGAGCGGATCTTTCACCGGTGGACTGACCGATCGTGCCCTTCTCAGCGCCGGGTTTTGTCTCGCGCTGGGCGTTCCGATTGGCCGCGCCGCCCTTTTTTTCCTCGGACTGGCTTGCCTTCATGCCTTCCGAACCGGCATGGCGCGCCGCGTCGGAAGACGGCGCGCTCTGTTGCATTCCCGCGCCGCCCGCCGGCGCTTCGCGGCCGATATTGCCTTGCGCATAAGCAAAGCTGGTTCCGGCGATCAATGCCGCGGTGGCCGCGGTGACCATAAAGCGATTAAACATCTAACCTCTCCTCAGGTGTTGTTCTTGCCCGCCCGACAACGAAGGGAGATCGATGATGTTCCGGTGTTTTCCCGGTTCCCCAAATTTTGTTTCGTGAACCGCCGATAAATGCCTTGCATGGCAAGAGGTGCCCGCAATGCAAAAGTTCGAAAACAAAAAAGCCGGCGGGTTTCGCCGGCTTTTGCTTCGAAGGGCTGTGGTTTACGGCGACAGCACGTCGCCGAATACGCGTCGGTAACTTAACACGTCGCTTTGCCGCAGCGGGCGGCACCAATTTTCTCTTTCAGGCCATCAAGGCCGATGGCGCCGACGACCACCTGTTTTCCGATCACATAGCTCGGTGTGCCGTTCATGCCCATCGCCTCGGCGAGCTTGAAGTTTTCTTCAATCGTGGCGCGCACTTCGGGGCTCGTCAGATCTTTTTCGATTTTGCCGACATCGAGCCCGGCATCTTTGGCGGCGGCCAAAGCACGCGCCTTGTCGGCTACCCCGCGCCCGCCGAGCAGCTTCTGGTGGAAGTCGAGATATTTCTTGCCGGTGGGGTCCTGCATCCGCACGGCAACCGCGACCTTGGCGGCCTCCACCGAGCCTTCGCTCAGCACCGGAAATTCCTTCAGAACCACCTTGAGCTTCGGATCGGACTTCATGAGATCGAGCATGTCGGCCATGGCGCGCTTGCAGTAGCCGCAATTATAATCGAAGAACTCGACAAAGGTGACGTCGCCGTCCTTGTTGCCGAGGGTGACGCCGCGCGGCGAATTGAAAATCACTTCCGAATTCTGCGCTACGCTTGCCTCATGCTTTTCGGCTTCGGCGGCCGCCTGACGCTTGTTCAATTCGGCCATCGCCTCTTCCAGCACCTCCGGATGGGTGACCAGATAATTCTTGACGATGGTCTCGATCTCCCCGCGCTGGCCATCGGAAAAAGCCTGGGCGGAGGCTGCCTGTGGTGTTGCCGTCAGCGCCAATGCGAACAGGGCTGGGAAGAGCAGGCGGAGCGGGGACATCGGCTTATTCCTTTGTGAGCGTGGTTTGATAAGGCAGGTTAGTTGGGCAAGTTCCTTGCAGGTCCGGTTCTGAAAAACGCCTTCGGCTCTGAGGTGGTTGCTTGCGGATCGTTCGGGTCGGTAAATTTGGAGCTGTTCTTTTGGCCCGCCGGCAGTTTGGCCGAAACAATGTCGTCGGCTTTCACCCATCCGGGCGTGCCGACGGCGAAGCGGGTTTTGGCGCGCGAGGCGAGATCACGGGCGGTCTTGTTGTCGCCCCGCAAAAACGCCGCCTGCGCCGATGCCAGATCGGCCTCGGCTAAATCTCCTTTTTTTCCATAAGCCATCGCGAGCTGCATATAACCGATTGGTGCCTCACTCTCGCGCACCACGGCATTGCGCAAGATGGAAATGGCTTCGTCCGTATAGGCCTTGTTATCGGTCGCAACCAGCGCCTGCCCAAGTAACGTCTCGATGAGCGGCGCGTTATTGGACAAGCCAACCGCTTTGCGCAGCGGCGCGATTGCCTCGGCGGGTTTGCCGCCTTCCAAAAGCGCCTGGCCGCGCAATTCATAGAAATAGGGGTTATTGGGCTGACTCTGGATCAAGGAGTCGATCTGGGCGAGCGCGTGGCGCAGATCGCCATGGAGATAGGTCGATATCGCGTGGGCGTAACGGGCCGGCATCCCCGCGTCGGACAGGGGATAGCGCCGGTAGACGGTGTCCTGGCGCTCCAGGAAGGCGGAAATCTTGGCGCGCATCATGTCGTGCCGCGCTTGCAGCGCCGGATCGTCCTTTCTGTCCCAAAAGGGGCTGGTGCGGGCGATCTCCTCGAGCGCGGCGACGCGTTCGGCGGGCATCGGATGCGATTGATAATACGGATCAGCGCCATGGGCGGCGAACAGGCTGTCATTGGTGAAGCGCTTGAAGGTTTCGTACATGCCCTTCGCGGATTGGCCGGTCGCGGTCAGGAATTTGACGCCGGCGCGATCGGCGCTTTCCTCCTGTTGGCGTTGATAGGAAAGCAGCGAGCGCAGGATCATGCTTTGCGGACCGGCAAGAGCCGCGGCGCCGGCATCCGCCAGGCCGGTATTGCCGTTGCCGCCGCGGGCGCCGGCGGCGAGCGCGCCGGCCCCGAGCAGCATGGCGATAATCATCTGGGTTTGCGCTTGGGCGACCTGTTCGCGTAATCGCGCGAGGTGGCCGCCGGCCAAATGGCCGGTTTCGTGCGCCAGCACCCCGATGATTTGATTCGGCGTCTCCGATTGCAGCAACGCGCCGTGATTGATGAAGATACGCCGGCCGTCGGCGACGAAGGCGTTAAAGATGGATTGGTTGATGATCGTGACCTGGATGTTCTGCTTCTCCAGGCCGGCGGCGCGCAGAATGGGTCTCGCATAGTCGCGCAGGAGCTGCTCGGTCTCGGTATCGCGCAGGATCGGCAGGCCCTTTTCTTCTTCGGCACGCGCGGCCATTGGCGCAACCGTCAGCGCGATGGCGGTGGCGAGGGCGGTCATTTTCCTGGTTTTGCGGAGAAGGGCGATTTTGAGCAGCATCAAACGGTCTTTATCGATTGGCGGCGGGTTTGATAAGCGATATGCCCTAACAAACCGCTGAATAAGGCTAGTCTGGGGCACCGCTTGGAAATCAGCCCGGGACGTTGAACAAATAGCAGATACCGATGCTGGAAGCGACATTAAGAGAACGCGTCAGAGGTCTATTGACGGCCGCGTCTGGGCGCAGCGACGTCCCACCCTTCATGGTGATGGATGTGATGGCTGCCGCCGCGCGCATTGAGGCCGCCGGAGGCCATGTAATCCATATGGAGGTCGGTCAGCCCGCCGCACCGGCGCCGAAAACCGCGATCCGGGCGGCGCATGCCGCGCTGGATCATGCGCGGATCGACTACACCTCCGCGCTTGGAACTCCGTCCTTGCGCGCAAGGATCGCCCGTCATTACCGCGAGACCTATGGCGTTGCCGTCGATCCGGAGCGGATCGTGATCACCACGGGCTCTTCCGGTGCGTTTATTTTGGCCTTTTTGGCCCTGTTCGAGCCGGGCGACCGGGTGGCGGTGACGGTGCCCGGTTATCCGCCTTACCGGCATATTCTGACCGCACTGGGTTGCGAGCCGGTTTTGATCGAGACATCGAATGCAAACCGGCATGCGCTGAGCGGGGAAGCCTTACTCGCCGCCCATCGCAAGACGCCACTCAAGGGTGTGTTGGTCGCAAGTCCGGCCAATCCAACCGGCACGATGATGTCGCGTGAGGCGTTGAGCGATTTGATGAGGGCCGCGGAAAGCGCCGGCATCCGGTTTATTTCCGATGAAATCTACCATGGTCTCGATTATGCGTTTCCAGCCGTCAGCGTGGCGGAACTTTCCCCTGACGCGCTTGTGATCAATTCCTTCTCGAAATATTTC
>DATGJS010000011.1:0-4456 GCA_035295025.1 Bradyrhizobium sp. | reverse complement strand
CTGGCCATTGAGCGCTGTCGCGTTGGCTTGGATGAAGCCATTGGCCAAACCACCCTGAACCTGCGACCAGGCTATGCCGGCATAGAAGTCCATGTGCCGGGCAAAGCGCCAATCGACGACCAGCGAGACCACGTCTTCTTGACCCGGGCAGCCGCCAGACTGAGAGGCCACAGCGACCGAGCAACCACCGATGATGGTGTTCTGGATGTTGGCACCAGCAGTTGCCGCATTCAGGAAGCCATTCTGCCACTCATGATACCACGCACCGGTAATGTCGAGAGCCGGCGTGATCGCATAGCGAACACCGACCCAAGCCGTTTGCAGAACCCTCGTCGAGTTGAAAGCGGCGTTGTTGGCGCTGGCAGCGTTGAAGCCACCCTGAATAAAGGCACCAGGGGCCAGCGGGTTGTTCGGGTTGTTGGAGTGAATGTTCTCGTAGCCGCCGAACAGCTTCCACGGTCCAATCGTGTAGCGGGCCGCGGCCTGGAACACGGTGTTGTCGGAAACGGTCAGACCGAGCAGACCGTTGGTTTGGCTCACCGGTGCGGTGGTGTTAGCCGCCGACAACGCAGCGCCACTCAGAGGAGCCGCCGTGGTGGCATCGAAGACCTTGCCACCCAGGAAGTCCATCGACAGACCCATATAGTCGAAACCGATATTGCCTTCGAAGGCATTGCCGGTGGCGCTTTGGGGACCGTTACGAACCTGGGTTTCCACCGCGAAACGCACCGGACCGACATTCACCCGATATTCGAACGAGTTGTCGTAGATGCGGTTTTCGGTCGCGCCGCCGCCGCCATTGGCGCCAGCGAAGGTGATCAGCGACCAGGAGTTCGAACCCGAGAGCGAATCATAGTTGACGATGAGGTCCGAACTCAGCGCGCTCTGACGGCCCATGGTCAAGGTGCCGTAAGTCGGCGAACTGAGGCCGAAATACGCGGCGTTATTGAACATCACGCCGGCCTTCGAGGAATCGCCGAACGCGCTCTGGGCCAGAATGTTGCCAGACAGGCCGTTGTTCTGAGCGATCGAGCCAAGACCATTGGCGTTGGCGCCATCGTTCAGGTTGAACAGGGTCTGCAAGTTGAACACGGCATAGAGGTTATCCGCGACTTCTTGCTTGCCGCGCAAGCCGATGAACGAGGTCGAGAACTGGTTCGACAAGGCATCGAAATGCCCACCATTGCTGCTCTTGTTGACGATCGTGTTCGCCGACAGGCCGCCCTGGGTGGTGTCGTTGGACGTGCCATGGGTCTGATAGTTCACGCCCATGTCGAAATTGCCGTACAGGCAGACGCCGTGCCAGCAAATGTCGTCGCTCTCCGCCGCCTTGGCCTTGACCGCCGCCTTGTAGGGCAGATCGGCCGCCATCGCGTCCACCGGATTGATGGTCGCCACCGCCGGCTTTGCTTCCAGCGATTTCTGACGCTTCTCGAGATCGGCCAGACGCTTGGTCATCGCCGCGTTCTGGTCGCGCAACTGCTTGGCCTGAGCCTGGATATCCGAAAGCTCATCGGCGTGGCCGGCCGCCGTAAAGGCCAGAATGGCCGCTGCTGATATGAAAGTCCTCTTCACGTAAATCCCCCAAAATAGACGCGGCCAACAGACATACGCCGCGAGCTGCCAGGTTACAGAGCCTCGGACGAGGACTCCTTAGGAGCGCACTCTGCTCCAGGGGATCAGGAAATACTGTAACCGGCGCGCCACACTTCGCCATGAAGCGCCTTTTTGGGGGGCTGGGCCCCAGAAGGGTTTCGCCCTGTTGCCTCAATGACACAGGGAGCGCCCCTCTTAAAATAGAAAATTTACCTATTCTACTACTATAGATTGAAAAAGTCGCGCAATGGACCGCGCCGAATCTGGAGGGAGCCGTCATCGCGAGGAACTGAAAGCGACGACCCGCCGTCACTCGGCTCGCGCGAGCTATGGCGCGCTTGGAGTCCGCCGAAGCGCTTTTACGCGTAGGCGGAAGCGATCCAGTTCTTTCGTTACGACTCTGGATCGCTTCGCATTCGCTCGCGATAACGGTGGTGGGGCACGCGTTCCCCGGATGCCAATCCAACCATCATCATTCCGAGATGCGCCTGAAGGCGCAGACCCGGAATCTATTTTCCCGCAAGACGTGTTGACAAATGGATTCCGGGCTCGCTCGTTGCCCTCGCGCCCTGGAATGACGCGGAGAGAGTATACGCAAAGCGCGCCCCGGAATGACAACGACGCGGATATAGAGGGAGCCGTCATCGCGAGGAGCGAACGCGACGACGCGATCCAGTTTTTCGTCACGATTCTGGATCGCTTCGCATTCGCTCGCGATGACGGTGGCGGCTAACAGATCGAAATCCGTCTTGCCTGACGCTGGCAAAAAAAGCATGCTCGCCTTTAATAGAGACGCTGGGATTTCATCCCGGACACGAAGGGGGAACGGGGGAGCGGCCATGAAAAAACAGGGATTCGACCGGCGCGATTTTCTGAAAACCGCCGTCGTGAGCACCGCCGCCGCGGCAAGCGCGAGCACAGGGGTGGCCACGGCCGAAGGCGCGCAAACCGGACAAGCAACGCCATCATCCCCCGCGGAGCCCGCCGGCTACGCTTTTCTCAATTTGGACGAAGCCGCCTTCGTCGAGGCCTTAGTGGATCACATGATTCCCGCCGACGAGATCAGCCCGAAAGGCACCGATTTGGGCGTCAACATCTATATCGACCGGGCGTTGGCGGGCGCCTGGGGCAAAGGCGAACGCCTTTATATGCAAGGGCCCTGGAAACTCGGCAGCCCCAGCCAAGGCTACCAGCTGCCGCTGACGCCGGCGCAGCTTTATCGCGCCGGCATCGCATCAGCCAACGCCCATTGCCACAAGACTTACGGCAATACATTCGACCGGATCACGGAGGCCCAACGCCATGAAGTCCTGGTCGGCCTCTCCACCGGCAAGATCGTCTTCGACAGCGGCCTGCCGGTGCGCCCCTTTTGGACGACGCTCTATCAGACGGTCGTCGAGGGCATGTATTCCGATCCGATTTATGGCGGCAATCGCAACAAGGCCGGATGGGCCATCATCGGCTTTCCCGGCGCCATCGCGGTGCATCGCGATCATGTGGCGCAATATCGCGGCAAGCCATTTCCGAACAAGCCTCTCGGCATCGCGGACATGAGTTAAGGGACGGCCATGACCACAAAGCTCAAGGAAGTCGATGTCGTCATCGTGGGCCTGGGGTGGACCGGCGGCATTCTCGCCAAGGAATTGACCGAGGCCGGCCTCAAGGTCGTCGCGATCGAGCGCGGCGGCATGCGCACACCCGAAAACGATTATTCATTGCCCAATATCCGCGACGAGCTGCGATATGTCGTGCGGCACGATTTGATGCAGAACACCGCGCGCGACACCATCACCGTGCGCAACAACCCACAGCAGGATTCCTTGCCGATGCGCCGGCTCGGCTCGTTTTTGCCCGGCGAGGTGGTCGGCGGCTCCGCCGTGCATTGGAGCGGCCACACTTGGCGATGGACCGATATGGAATTCAAGGTCCGCTCCCAATATGAGGAACGCTACGGCAAGAAATTCATCCCTGAGGACATGACGATCCAGGATTGGGGCATCAGTTATGCCGAGCTGGAACCTTATTACGACAAGTTCGAACGCACCGCGGCGGTCTCCGGCAAGGCGGGCAATATCGGTGGAACCCTCCAACAAGGCGGCAATCCGTTCGAAGCGCCGCGCGGGCACGAATATCCATTGCCGCCGCTGACGCCGATTCTGGCGAGTGAAATGTTTTCCGATGCCGCCCGCAATGCCGGCTATCACCCTTTCCCCCGGCCCTCGGCCAATGCCTCGCAGCCCTATACCAACCCGGACGGTTCGAAATTCGGCGCCTGTCAATATTGCGGCTATTGCCAGCGCTTCGGCTGCGAAGCCAACGCCAAGGGCAGCCCGCATATGACGGTGATCCCGATCGCGATGGCGCGGCCGAATTTCGAGCTCCGGACGAATTCCTGGGTCACCAAGGTGCTCAAGGATTCCGACGGCAAGCGCGTCACCGGCGTCACTTACACCAATGTGCTCAATGGCGAGGAGTTCGAGCAGCCGGCTTCCATCGTGCTGTTATGTGCTTACGCCATCAACAACGTGCATCTGATGCTGTTGTCCGGCATCGGCACGCCCTATGATCCGCTCTCGCAAAAGGGCATCATCGGCAAGAATTATTGCTACCAGACCGGCGCCAGCGCGACGCTGTTCTTTGAAGGAAAATATTTCAACCCGTTCATGAATGCGGGCGGCTCCAACGCCACGATCGACGACTTCAACACCAATTGGGCCTTCGACCGCAGCCCCCACGGCTTCATCGGCGGATATAACGTGTCGGGCGGATTCAACACCGCGCTGCCGATCGGCTACCGCCCGGTGCCTTCAGGCACCGCCCAATGGGGCAGCGAGTGGAAGCGGGCGACCGCGAAATGGTA
>DATGJS010000010.1:0-4390 GCA_035295025.1 Bradyrhizobium sp. | reverse complement strand
CCATCCGGAAGGCGAGCTGAGAATGGCCGCGCTCGATCGCCTGCCAACCGACCAGCGAGGTGCCGAATTGCCGCCAGTCTTCCAGTGCCGCCGAACCAAACCCGGCATATCCCAAAGCCCGCACCGACACGATGCTCTCCTGCTGCTGCCCTTGATAACTGAATCCTAAGCCGGTTTTCTGCCTTAGGCGAGCGGTCCTGTTCATCGACGAACGCACTGTGTTCCCTCCCCCGCTTTGCGGAGGAGGGTTAAGGTGGGGGCAGAGAGCCCACCGAAAGGGCCTCGTCATCGCACGTGAACTGAACATAAGGCTCCCTTGACGTTTTCGCTTCGTCATGGTGAGTACGGACCTATGAGCATCGCCCTTTACGCTTCGCGTCTTTGGTGGCCCACATCTTAAAAAGGTGGCTGGTAGCGATTTGCTTTAATTTTCATCGTTAACGGGCCGCCATCGCAGGCGGCCTTTTGTTTGTCCTGTGTGGCGTTCCCTCATCAAAGCTTGTTAAGAGGATCACATGAACAGGACCGTCTTTTCTCTGCCCGACCATAGCGAGTACCGCACCCGCGGCGGGCTTTCGGTCGCGCGCATCGTCGAGCAGTTTTCCGGCGGCGCCGACCGGCTCGACGATTTGATCGAATTGCTCGATCGCCGCCGTGGCGTGGTGCTGTCGTCCGGCACGACGGTGCCGGGCCGTTATGAAAGCTTCGACCTCGGCTTTGCCGATCCGCCGCTTCAGTTGCAAACCGCGGGCATGAGTTTTTCGCTTCTCGCGCTGAATGCGCGCGGCGAAGTCTTGATCGCCTTTTTGCGCGACGTGCTCCGCGATCCCTGCGTGGTGGTCACCGACAATAGCGCGATCCGCCTGGCCGGTCACATCCTGCGCGGAGACGCCCCGGTCGATGAGGAGCAGCGCACGCGCCGCGCCAGCGTGATGTCGCTTGCGCGCGCGCTCGTCGCGGCGTTCGGCTCGATCGAGGACTCCATGCTCGGTCTGTTCGGCGCCTTTGCCTACGACCTCGTGTTCCAAATCGAGGATCTGGTGCAAAAGCGTCCGCGCGAAAGCGATCAACGCGACATCGTACTTTACGTGCCCGATCGGCTTCTCGCCTATGATCGCGCCACCGGCCGCGGCGTGGTGTTGAGCTACGATTTCTCCTGGAACGGAAAATCGTCGAAGGGCTTGCCGCGCGATACCGCCGAAAGCATCTACGCGAAAGTTCCGCGGCAGGGATTTTCCGATCACGCGGCAGGCGAATATCAGGCGACGGTGGAAACCGCGCGCGCGGCGTTCGCGCGCGGCGACCTGTTCGAGGCGGTGCCGGGCCAATTGTTCGGCGAACCCTGCGAGCGTTCGCCGGCGGAAGTGTTTCAGCGGCTGTGCCGGATCAACCCGTCGCCCTATGGCGCGTTGATGAATCTCGGCGACGGCGAATTTTTGGTCTCGGCCTCGCCCGAGATGTTTGTCCGCTCCGACGGGCGGCGGATCGAAACCTGCCCGATTTCCGGCACCATCGCGCGCGGCGTCGATGCGATCGGCGATGCCGAACAGATAAGGCAATTGTTGAATTCGCAGAAGGACGAGTTCGAGCTCAATATGTGCACCGACGTCGATCGTAACGACAAGGCGCGCGTCTGCGTGCCCGGCACGATCAAAGTATTGGCGCGCCGTCAGATCGAGACCTATTCGAAATTGTTTCATACCGTCGATCACGTCGAAGGCATGCTGCGGCCTGGTTTCGATGCGCTCGATGCTTTCCTCACCCATGCCTGGGCGGTTACCGTGACCGGCGCGCCGAAATTATGGGCGATGCAATTCGTCGAGGATCACGAGCGCTCGCCGCGGCGCTGGTATGCGGGTGCAATCGGCGTGGTGAATTTCGATGGCGGCATCAACACCGGTCTCACCATTCGCACCATCCGCATGAAGGACGGCCTCGCCGAGGTGAGGGTCGGCGCCACCTGCCTGTTTGATTCCGACCCCGCCGCCGAGGATCGCGAATGCCAGGTCAAGGCGGCGGCGCTGTTTCAGGCGTTGCGCGGCGATCCGCCGAAGCGGCTCTCGGCGTTTGCGCCTGACGCCACCGGCTCGGGAAAACGGGTCCTGTTGATCGACCATGACGACAGCTTCGTTCATATGCTTGCGGATTATTTTCGTCAGGTCGGCGCCGGCGTGACGGTCGTGCGACATGTTCACGCCCGGCAAATGCTTGAGCATGCGCATTACGACCTCCTGGTGTTGTCGCCGGGTCCGGGGCGGCCGGCGGATTTCGGCATCGCGGCCACGATCGGCATGGCAATGGAACGGAAATTGCCGATTTTAGGCGTTTGTCTCGGCGTCCAGGCGATCGGCGAGTATTTCGGCGGCCGCTTGGGGCAGCTCCAGCAACCGGCGCATGGGCGGCCGTCGCGGGTGCAGGTGAGGGGCGGGCGATTGATGCGGAATTTGCCCGATGAAATCGTGATCGGGCGCTATCATTCCCTTTATGTCGAGCGTGACAGCATGCCCGATGTGTTACAGGTGACTGCCAGCACCGAGGATGGGGTTGCGATGGCGATCGAGCATAGAACTTTACCGGTCGGTGGCGTGCAGTTTCACCCGGAATCGCTGATGTCGCTGGGGGGCGAGGTGGGATTGCGCATCGTCGAAAACGCGTTTCGGCTTGGGGTGGGAACGAATTGATAAACCGCGTCATTGCGACCCGTTGGCTCGCAATGACGGAAAACCTATAATGGGGTTTAAGGGACTTAAGACAGATGACATTTGAATATGATTTAAAAGCCACGGTGCGCAGCATTCCGGATTATCCAAAACCCGGAATCATGTTTCGCGATATCACCACGCTATTGGGCGATGCGCGCGCCTTCCGCCGCGCGGTGGATGAATTGGTGCAGCCCTGGGCCGGGTCGAAGATCGACAAGATCGCCGGCATCGAGGCGCGCGGCTTTATTCTCGGCGGCGCGTTGGCGCATCAGGTCTCGGCCGGTTTCGTGCCGATCCGCAAGCGGGGCAAGTTGCCGCACACCACCGTCCGCATCGCTTACTCGCTCGAATATGGCGTCGATGAAATGGAGATGCATGTCGATGCCATCCATCCGGGCGAACGCGTGATTCTGGTGGACGATCTGATCGCCACCGGCGGCACCGCCGAGGGTGCGGTCAAACTGTTGCGTCAGATCGGGGCCAATGTGGTCGCGGCCTGTTTCATCATCGATTTGCCGGACCTTGGCGGCGCGGCGAAATTGCGTGCGATGGATGTTCCGGTGCGAACGCTGATGACGTTCGACGGACATTGAGCGGAAAACGGGTGCGCGCCTTTTGCCTCGTCATTGCGAGCGCCAGCGAAGCAATCCGGAGCCGTAAATAAAAGCCTGGATTGCTTCGTCGCGGTCGCTTCTCGCAAGGACGGAAGACAAGCTTCACGACCCCTGCAGAATGAGGCTCAGTTCAAGCTCGCGGAAACGGAAGTAGTTCTTGCGAATCCATTGATACAGCTCGGTGGAGGAATCTTTTTCCTGCTGCAAATAGCCGGTGAAGGAGAACGAGAGCCGATCGACATAGGTCTTGAGAAAGGCGGGCAAGGCCGCGACGCGCAGCAGTTTTCCCGACGCATAGACAGGCGGCAGCTCGCCGCGTACCACATATTCATTATCCACGGTGACGAGCGCGGTCGGCGGAATCTGGCGCCTGAGCTCCGGAAAGCTCCGCAGCGAGACGCGGTCGGTGTCGGCGATGAAAAGAACGATCGGCGCGATGCCGCGCCGGGCGGCTTCCTTCGTAAAGCCGATCTTTTCCGTCATCTCGAAGAATTCGTCGAAAGCGTGAAAGCCGAGATCGATCACCTTGGCGACGCCGTCATTGACGATCAGGCGATCCATCAGCGCCATTTTGCCGTAGGTATCGCCGACCTCGGCGGTTTCGGTGACGGCAGGCAGATATTCCACCAGTGAAGGTTCTTTCAGGTTGACGTCAAAAGCCGCCACACTGCCGTTCTTCAGCAACAGGAATTCGCTCAAAAGCCGCGCGATCAATGTCTTGCCGACCAGCGGACGGGGTGAGCAGACGATGTAAACAGGTGTTTGGCGCATCATGCGCTATATCGGACCAAGTCCGGGCCTATTCCAGCTCAATGAGACCCACATCCGCCATTATTTATCGTCGCCGCGCAGGCCCATTTTGCCGGAGCCGACGATGTCGGTGAGCCTGATCCGGTCGAATTCGCTCCAGACATTGGAAAGCCAGTGGCGGACATAACCGCGCAGCACGAAGGAATAATTCGCCGCCTCGTCGTTAAGGCCCTTGTTGGCGACAAAATTCAGGAACGGGACGGAGGCAACCTCGACCTGTTCGTAAGCCATTTCGTTCAATTTGGGGATGGTCAGATCGGTCGC
>DATGJS010000009.1:0-2759 GCA_035295025.1 Bradyrhizobium sp. | reverse complement strand
AAGACTCCATCGATGGTTATGAATTTGCGGTACCGCTGCTGTCAGGCGATCATGTCACCGACGATACCGGCACCGGCTTCGTTCACACCGCGCCCGGCCACGGCCGCGAGGACTTCGATGTCTGGATGGCGAATGCGCGCGAACTGGAAGCGCGCGGCATCAATACGACGATTCCCTATACTGTCGATGAGAACGGCGCGTTCACCGATCACGCGCCCGGCTTCACGGGCAAGCGCGTTATCAACGACAAGGGCGAGAAGGGTGATGCCAATGAAGCCGTGATCACGGCGCTGATCGAGAAAGGCATGTTGCTGGCGCGCGGGAGGCTGAAGCACCAATACCCGCATTCCTGGCGCTCGAAAAAGCCGGTGATCTTCCGCAACACGCCGCAATGGTTCATCGCGATGGATAAGGAAATCACGACAAACCGCATCCAATGGGAGGGCTCTGGTGCCCTTTCATTCGATACTCTGAGAAACAGGGCGCTTAAAGCCATCTCCGCCACGCAATGGGTGCCGCAGTCGGGCCAGAACCGCATCAACGGCATGATCAACAGCAAGCCCGACTGGGTGATCTCGCGACAACGCGCTTGGGGTGTGCCGATCGCGGTATTCGTGCGCGAAAAGGCCGATGGCTCCGCCGAAATCCTGCAAGACGATGCCGTCAACCAGCGCATCGCGGATGCCTTCGAAAAGGAAGGCGCCGATGCCTGGTATGCGGAAGGCGCGCGCGAACGCTTTCTGGGGCCGCTTGCGAATGAAAACTGGAAGAAGGTCGACGATATCTGCGACGTCTGGTTCGATTCCGGATCCACACATGCTTTTGTGCTGGAAGACCCCGTGCATTTCCCCGGTCTTGCCGGCATCAAGCGCAAGGTCGATGGCGGCCAGGATACCGTGATGTATCTCGAAGGCTCCGATCAACACCGCGGCTGGTTCCAGTCGTCGCTCTTGGAAAGCTGCGGCACCCGTGGCCGCGCGCCCTTTGACGTCGTGCTGACGCACGGTTTCACGTTGGACGAAAACGGCCGCAAGATGTCGAAATCGATCGGCAATACGGTCGAACCGCAGAAGGTCATCGCGCAATCCGGCGCCGATATTTTGCGGCTCTGGGTCTGCGCCACCGATTATGCCGACGACCAGCGCATCGGTCCGGAAATCCTCAAGAACACCATCGAGACCTACCGCAAGCTGCGCAACACCATCCGCTGGATGCTCGGCACGCTGCATCATCTCAAGCCGGTCGACAAAGTCGCAAAAGCCGACATGCCCGAGCTTGAGCGGCTGATGTTGCATCGTCTCAGCGAAATCGACACCGTGATGCGCACAGCCTATGCGGCCTTCGACTACAAGACGGCGGTCGCTTCGCTCACGCATTTCATGAATACCGACCTGTCGGCGTTCTATTTCGATATCCGCAAAGACACGCTGTATTGCGACCCGCCGTCCTCGGCGGCGCGCAAGGCGGCGCTGACGACGGTCGATATTCTCTGCGACGCCATCCTGAAATGGCTGGCGCCGATCCTCAGTTTTACGGCCGATGAAGCCTGGTTCATGTATCGGCCGCAAGGATCGCCATCGGTGCATTTGCTGACCTTTTCGGACGATCTTTCCACCTACCGCGACGATGCGCTCGCCAAAAAATGGGAAACCATCCGCGACGTGCGCCGTGTCGTGACCGGCGCGCTGGAACTTGAGCGCGCGGCCAAGCGGATCGGTTCTTCGCTGGAAGCTTCCCCCGTGATCTATGTCTCGGACCGGCCGATCTTGGATGCGCTGCGTGAGGCAAATCTCGCCGAGATCTGCATCACCTCAAGCTATGAAATGCGGGAGGGCGAGGCGCCGGACGGCGCATTCCGCCTTGATGCAATACCGGGCGTCGCGGTCAGGATAGAAAAAGCCGCGGGGAAAAAATGCGCCCGCTCATGGAAGATTCTTCCCACCGTCGGCGAGGACGCCGAATATCCCGACGTGTCACCGCGCGATGCTTGCGCGTTACGCGAATGGAAGGCGATCGGAGTGACCGTTTGAGCCGTCATTTGCGTCTGGGGATGATCGTCACCGCTGCCACAACCATCCTCGATCAGGCTTTGAAATTCTGGCTGATCGGTGTGTTCGACCTCGCCCATCGCGGCACGGTCAGGCTCACGCCGTTCTTCGACCTGGTGCTGGCCTGGAATCAAGGGATCAGCTTCGGCTGGTTTCAAAATGGCGGCCCGACGGCTCAGATCATCCTGCTGGCGATCAAGACGGTGGCTATCATGGTCTTGGCGGTCTGGATGGCGCGCGCGCGAACGCTTCTGGCGACACTCGCGCTCGGGTTGATTATCGGCGGGGCTGTCGGAAACGGCATCGATCGCCTGGTCTATGGCGCGGTGGTCGATTTTGCCCTGCTCCACGCCCAGATCGGCGGAAATACCCTCAATTGGTACGTGTTTAACGTCGCCGATGTCGCGATTGTTGCCGGGGTTGCGGCGCTGTTGTATGACTCGTTCTGGGGAATCCCCGCCGCAAAAGCGCCCTGATCCCGGTTGATAGCAACCCGCTGAGGCTTGGGAATCTAAAGCTTTACAGGTCGTTTTGCGGCGCGCCGGATCGGCGCCGCGAGGATTTGGACGGTAAACGCCCATTTTAGACAGGAAAACACGATGCGCCGGACCGAAGTTAACGGGATTGTGCGAAGTTCGTCGATCAAGACGATGCGTGGCCTGCGGCTTGCCATCGTCCCCTTCGGCATTGGCCTTGTCATGATATCCGGCG
>DATGJS010000008.1:0-3929 GCA_035295025.1 Bradyrhizobium sp. | reverse complement strand
CGTTGCCGCCGTTGGCGGCGCCTTTACGCCCGAGGTGCTCAAAGCCATGGCCGAAATCAACGATCGGCCGATCATATTTGCGCTGTCGAACCCCACCTCGAAGGCGGAATGCTCGGCCGAGGAGGCCTATCGCCACACCGGCGGGCAGGCGCTGTTTGCCTGCGGCAGCCCCTACGATCCGGTGCATCTCGACGGCAAAACCTTCGTGCCGCGGCAGGGCAATAATTCCTATATCTTCCCGGGCGTCGGGCTCGGCGCGGTCGCCAGCGGATCGAAGCTCGTGACCGACGAGATGTTCATGGCCGCCGCCCACACGCTGGCCTATCTCGTCACGCCCGACGACATCGAGCAAGGCAGCCTTTATCCATCGCTGCCGCGAATCCGCGAAGTCTCGGCCCATATCGCGGCGGCGGTCGCCGAGGTCGCCTATAAACGCGGGCTTGCGACCGCGGCCAAACCGAACGATCTGATGGCGTTCATCGAATCGCAGATGTACGACCCGCAATATTGAGCGAGTTAACATTTCTTGAAATGGCGGTAGATATCCGGTGCGCCCATCCAGATAAAGCCGACGTTCAAGCCGCCATGTCGGTTAATCCATTCTCGAATGTCATCGGGGTAAGCGTTCCATAGCGTGGCGGTGGCGTCCTGGCGTCGGGCGAGATGAAAGCCGAAGCTCGCTTCCGGCGTGACGCAGATCCGGCTGCGCGGGATATGGCCGAGCAATACCGTGCAAGCCGACTGGCACGGTCCGACGATGCGGACGTTCACCCCGCGCGCAGCCAATCCCGACCAGCGCATGCTGTATTGAATAACCGAGCCGCCGTGGCTGTCGGCGACATCGATCGTCTCGGCGCGGGCCGCGCCGGCCGCAAAAATCATCATAACGATCGACACGAAAAATGGACGTTTCACTTCTATCTTTCCCTTCCGCTCGCAAGGAGCGCTATTTTGGAAGAGAGCGTGGCCAAAAATAACCTATATCGCCCTCATTTGCGCCTGGTCGCCGAGCCTGCGCATTCGCCAGATATTATGGTGAAACACTCGAATAAATCCGCCGATTATGGTGTGATGCAACAGTTCGAAGAAAAAATCCCAGGGAGAAGATAATGCGCGGAATCAAGCCCCCCTTGCCCTCGCGTCGGCAAATTCTGCGAGCCGCGGGATTTGCCGGCGGGGCTGCGGCCGCGTCCATCTTCGGCGCGGGGCGGACATTGGCCGCCGCCTATCCAGACCATCCGATCAAGATCATCGTGCCGTTTGCGCCGGCGGGCCCGACCGACATCATGGCCCGGATCCTGGCGCAAAATCTCGGCGTGGCGCTCCCCGGCAATCTCATCGTGGAAAACCGTTCCGGCGCCGGCGGCAATATCGGCATCGGGTACACCGCCCATGCCGAAGCCGACGGCTATACGCTGCTCGTCACATCGAGCGCCTATGTCGTCAATCCCAGCCTCTATGCCAAAATCCCTTACGACCCGTACAAGGATTTCGCGCCGATCGCCGAACTCGGCACTTCACCCAACGCGATCATGATCGATCCGAAACTCGGCATTCATTCGATCGCCGAATTGATCGCCCGCGCCAAGGCAAAACCCGACGAGTTGAATTACGCCAGCCCCGGGGCCGGCACCACGCCACATCTTTCCGGCGAATTGCTCAAGATCGAGGGCCATGTCGAAATCACCCATGTGCCGTTTTCCGGCGCCGGTCCCGCGATCCAGGCGCTGCTCGGCGGCGTCACCCAATTGGCCGTCACCGCGCTGCCGCCCGCGATTCCCTATATCGAATCCGGCGCGATCAAGGCGCTCGCGGTGACCGGCAGCCGCCGCTGGATCGATTTGCCTGACGTGCCGACCATGGTCGAACTCGGCTATCCAAATTTCATCGCCGAGACCTTTCAGGCATTTCTGGCGCCGGTGAAAACCCCGCCCGACATCGTGGCGAAATTGTCGGCGACATCGGTCGCGGTGCTGAAAAAGTCCGAGATCGTCGATCAATTGCGCGTCAACGGCTTTGACGTCATTGCCCATGGTTCGGAGGGCTTGCGTCAGCGGATTGAAATGGAAGTGCCGAGATGGCGCGAGGTGATCGCCAAAGCCGGTATCAAGCCGGTGTGATGCCCCGTCATTCCGGGATGCGCGCAGCGCAGACCCGGAATCCATACTCACGATAATGATTATAGATTCTCAGGTGCGCAATCGCGCACCATAGTTCGCTCGTTACACTCGCGCCCCGGAATGACGACCTAAAAACCAGAAAGGCCCCTTCGTGAAGATCGTCGATCTCAGCCGTGAACTCTATCACCGCACCCCGAACTATCCCGGCCACTCCGCCATCATTCACGGCGTGTGGAAGACCCATGAGGAATCCTTTGCCGATGGCGGCCATGTGCATGGGCTGGCGTCGAATTATTTTTCGATGCCCGACCATGGCGGCACCCATATCGACGCGCCCTTGCATTTCGACAAACGCGGCGAGGGGATCGACCGCTATCCGCTTGAGAAATGCATCGTGCCGGGCATTTGCATCGATCTGCGCCACATCGCGCCGCGCACCGAAATCACACCCGACGACCTTGCGGCGGCGGTGAAGAAAAACGGCCATGGCGTGCCGAAGGGCGGCACGGTCTTGCTTTGCACCGGCCATCACGCGCGCACTTTTCCGCGCAAGGAATATGCGACGGAAAATTCCGGCGTGAATGTGAAGGCGACCGAATGGCTCGCCGAAAAAGGCGTGGTGCATTTCGGCATCGATTCGATGCGGCCCGGGCCGGAAGGAAAAGAAAATCTCCTGGTGCACAAGGCCTGCTTCGATCTCGGCATCACCCATATCGAGAGCCTGTGTAATTTGGAAACCTTGCTGGGCGCCGGGCCTTTCACCTTCATTGGCCTGCCGCTGAAATGGCGAGATGGCACGGCCTCACCTATTCGCGCGGTCGCGGTGTTCGGCATGTGAGATAAGGCGCGGCGGGTATCGAAGCTTGAGACGATGTTACCGCGTGCCGAATGTCGTCTTGCCGAACAGTGCTTTTTGCGTCGCCGGCTGCGAGCGCCAATATTGCGGCGGCGCATAGACATCGCCGCCGAGTTCGGCCGCGGCATGCCAGGCCCAGCGCGGATCGTAAAGCATGCCGCGCGCCAGCGCGACCATGTCGGCCTTGCCGGAAGCGACGATTTCTTCCGCGTGTTTTGCTTCCGTGATCAGGCCGACCGCCATGGTGGTGACGCCGCTGGCCTGCTTGATCGCTTGCGCAAACGGCACCTGATAACCGGGCGACAATGGAATTTTCTGATGCGGCGATACGCCAGCGGAGGAAACATCGATCCAATCGACGCCGCGCTTCTTCAATTCCCTGGCGAATTCGATGGTCTGATCGAGGTCCCAGCCGCCCTCGACCCAATCGGTCGCCGAGACCTTGATACCGACAGGCTTTCCGGCGGGAAATTCCGCGCGCACCGCCTCGAATACTTCCAGCGGATAACGCATGCGGTTTTGCAACGTGCCGCCATATTCATCCGTGCGGCGGTTGGAAATCGGCGACAGGAATTGATGCAATAAATAGCCGTGCGCGCTGTGCAGCTCGATCGCATCGATACCCAGACGCGCCGCGCGCCGGGTCGCCTCGACAAAGGCATCGCGCACCCGCTTGAGGCCTTTTGCATCGAGCGCGCACGACGGCCATTCGCCATCCTTATGTGGTACCTCGGAAGGTCCCTCGGTTTGCCAACCGCCCTCAGCGGGCGGAATCTGCTGGCCGCCCTCCCATGGCACATGGCTCGATCCCTTGCGGCCCGCATGGGCGAGCTGCATCGCGACAGCGATTTTCGAATGCTTGCGAACCGAGGTAAGGATCGGACGCAGCGCGGCTTCGGTGGCGTCGTTCCACAGGCCGAGGCATCCCGGCGTGATGCGGCCGATAGCTTCGA
>DATGJS010000007.1:0-2477 GCA_035295025.1 Bradyrhizobium sp. | reverse complement strand
CGCTCGGCTTCATGGATTTTGCGACCGCCGCGAAATTGTCGGGCGCGCGGTTTGTGGTGCTGAAGAACGGCCTGGCGCGGCTGGAACGGGCGATCGGGCAGTTCATGCTCGACCTCCACACCAATGAACACGGTTATACCGAGATCAATCCACCGCTCCTGGTGCGTGATGATGTGATGTTCGGGACGGGACAATTGCCGAAATTTGAAAACGATCAGTTTTGGGCCGTCAAGGGTGAGCTCCTCGCGGCTCTCGACAAAGATGCGGCTGTGGCTATGGGGACCGACGGACGACAATCCTACGCGGCACTCCTTGTCGAATTAAGAAACCAACGCCTCGGCCTCATCCCGACCGCCGAAGTGTCCCTCACCAATCTCGTCCGAGAATCCATCCTCGACGAGAAAGAACTGTCGATGCGCCTGACTGCGCTGACGCCGTGCTTTCGCGCGGAAGCGGGGGCAGCCGGGCGCGACACGCGCGGCATGATCCGCCAGCATCAGTTTACCAAGGTGGAGCTGGTTTCGATCACGACGCCGGATACGAGCAAAGACGAACACGAGCGCATGCTCGCTTGCGCCGAGGAAGTGCTGCGCCAGCTCGATCTGCATTACCGCGTGATGACGCTGTGCGCCGGCGACATGGGTTTTTCGGCGCAAAAAACCTACGACATCGAGGTCTGGATGCCGGGCCAGGGTGAGGGTGGGGCGTTCCGGGAAATCTCGAGTTGCTCGGTGTGCGGAGACTTTCAGGCGCGCCGAATGGATGCGCGCTACCGCGGCGGCGACGGCAAGCCGCATTTCGTCCATACGCTGAACGGCTCGGGGACGGCGGTGGGCCGCGCTTTGATCGCGGTGATGGAAACCTATCAGCAAGAGGGCGGTTCGATCGCGGTGCCCGACGTGCTGCAACCCTATATGGGCGGCCTCAAGGTGATCGCGCCCGAGAAATAATTCGCCATACCTCAGGTCGGTTGCTTCCGTGCTGTTGCGAAGTCAGCGCATCTCGCTATCCTGATTGAGGGCGCTTGTTTGGACGCAAAGCCGATCGATGGCACTGCATCGCGACATTTACTGGGTGGGTAAGCAATGGGCCGTCACCGGCCTTGGCATCCAGGCCTGTAATCAAAAACAGAAGGCTCAGTTCGACATCGAGGCATCAAGGCTCTGGGCGGACGGCGTCCAGGATGCGATCCGCGCTGAAGCCTGGGTGAATAAGGACGATTTTGAAAAGGCGGTCTCTATCGCCCGCAAATATTATCCCGAGCCGCCGCGGTAGGCTTCACCATCAAAGCTCGACGCGCCGGCCATTCCCGCCGCGTCCCCTCAAGAGCCGTCAAAACTTGTTGTCCCGAAGCTCGACATGCGGTTTGAGGGGTTGCGCGCGAAATGGCTTCCGGTCTGGCGCATTCGAATCCGCGTTAGCACGTGAGGCGGTGATCGCTTGATGCTTTGGTGCGCGCTTGACGTTTCGGGCGGTGTCGTTCGAAAAATGCACTGTCAGAACAGCGGGTTTGCGTCATACGGCGGACGGGGATAAGACGGCGTTACCTGCGAAAAAGAAGATCAAAGGAAATAATCCGGCCGATGAGAATCCTATGCACCAATGACGACGGCATCCACGCGCCGGGCCTCAAGATCGTCGAGCAGATCGCTCGCGCCTTGTCGGATGATGTTTGGGTGGTGGCACCGGAACTCGATCAATCCGGCGTCTCTCATTCGCTCTCCCTCAATGATCCGCTTCGGTTGCGTGAAGTAGGTCCCCGTCATTTCGCGGTGAGGGGCACGCCGACCGATTGCGTCATCATGGGCGCGCGACACATTCTGGGTGAAAAGCTGCCGGACCTCGTGCTCTCCGGTGTCAACAAGGGGCGCAACGTCGCCGAAGACGTCGTTTATTCCGGCACCATCGCGGGCGCGCTGGAAGGCACGATCCTGGGCTTGCCTTCTTTTGCGTTGTCGCAGGAGTTCACGGTCGAGACGCGCGAGAAGCCGCTTTGGGACACCGCGCTGCAATTCGGCCCCGCCATCCTACGCAAGGTGATCGATGCCGGCGTGCCCAAGGATACCGTGATCAACATCAACTTCCCAGCTTGCGCGCCCGACGAAGTCGCAGGTGTCCATGTGACGCGGCAGGGCAAGCGCAATCTCGGCTTCTTGAAGGTCGATCAACGGCGCGACGGCCGCGGCAATCCCTATTTCTGGATCGGGTTCGAGCGACTCGCGAAGGTCGATGTCCCCGCCGAGGGGACCGATCTTTGGGCGCTTGCGTCGCGTTACGTATCGGTCACGCCGCTGCGGCTCGACCGTACCGATGACGTATTTTCACAAGCATTGAGGTCGACGCTGAAATAGAACCAAGGAACCAGATACAGTCCAGCTAAGCTATCGTCCGGTTGAGCGTGTGCTCGATGGTGCGTGCCAGCGTTTCGATCTGGAAAGGCTTTTGCAGCGCCGGCCGGTCGCGGTATTCCGCAGGCA
>DATGJS010000006.1:0-8449 GCA_035295025.1 Bradyrhizobium sp. | reverse complement strand
TCCATCGAAGCCCAACTGGCGGCCTCAACCAGGTTTTTAAACCGCGTAAGAGAAATTCTCGTCTCAGGATGCTCCTCCGCGTATGCTGCCAAAGTGCTCCAGGCGATAATCCTCATAAACTCAACTATGTTCCCTTTTTGGGAACACGTCAAGAGTTAATTGACCCCTCAGTCCGCCCAAACGCTTCGCGACCCCCTCCCCGTGAAATAAGCACCGAACGCGGTGGACGACTCTACGAAGCTGATCGCGCCGAGAGGATTTGGCTATCGTAACATATTAGCGATTTCTGCGCAGTTGCTTCCCCCGAACTGCAATTTGCATTACTGCTCGCGCAGTGGACGGGCCAGCGCCAAGGGAGGTTGATTCAGATCGCCTGGTCACAATACGACGGCACGCACATCGCTATACGAACCACGTCTTTTGGTGTGCACGCTAATCTGCCAAACGTGCTTGTCGTCATCTCTGTCCATGGGTTGGTCCTTTACGGTACGAGTCACGAACAAAAACTGCAAACCGAGTTACAAACCGGCTTGACCGTTCCGCTTCTGTCTCAGTGTAATATAAGTTCTTGAAAGGCTTGGTGGGCGCACCAGGGCTCGAACCTGGGACCCGCTGATTAAGAGTCAGCTGCTCTACCAACTGAGCTATGCGCCCGAAAAAATGGTCCGGGAAAAGCCCTTCGCAAGAGGGCGTCGTTTAGCAAAGCGATGTTCCGATGTCCAGCAAGCCGGACGCGCTTATCCCACGCCGCCCCACCTGCCCCAACCGACGGAAAAGCCGCCGGAATCCGGCGGCTTTGGTTCGCGGCAAAACTCGCGATCAAAGCTTTTCGGGACCACCCTCGCGATCACCCTTCATCCCCTCGCGCCCGAAGCGCCCGCCCCAGCCTTCACCCTCGCCATGCCGGCGGCGATGGGTCAGGATCGCAAGCCGCCGCTTCTGGCCGTCATCCAACGTCTGGTAAAGCGGATCGGACGCATCGGCGAGTTTCTTCATCGCATTCGCCGCGGCGATCATGCGCTCGGCGCGGTTACGCAAACGCGTCACCGGATCGGGCCTGGGTTCCTCCGGCTTGGCATTCATCCGCGCATTGGCGCGATCGATCCTGATCTTGACGAGTTCGCGCACCGCGCTCTCGACCGGCGGCCACAGCTTTTCCTGATCGGCGCTGAGCTTCAATCCGGCATGGACGGCCGCGATCTTCGCGTCAGCCAATGCCGCCCGATCCTCCGGGTTCATCCACATATGGTTCATTTGACCGTGGAACCAACGATGATGCTGGGCATACACCGCGGTCGTGCCGACGAGGATCAACGCAACGATCCCGGCAACAGCAAACTTCCTCATGTCAACCTCCTTTGAAGTTGTCGAGAAGGATGGGCGGATACCCCTTCGCAATCAACTTACAGTTCGGCAACCCGACCTAGAGCTTCGGTTCTGATTGAATCAGAACCGAAGTTCTAGGTTGTTGTTTTGACGCGTTTTCTTCACGCGAATCGGTCACCACTTCGCTCGAAAACGCTCTCACTCTTACCAAGATTTAATTCCGTTCAGAATTGAAGCCTTCTGGCCACGCGCCTTCAGATCATACCAAGCAGCCGCGGCAGCCACAGCGAGATTTCGGGAACATAGGTAATGAGGCCGAGAAAAACCAGCATCGCGGCGAGCCAGGGCAATACCGCGATGGTAATCTCGCTGATGCCCATTTTGGCGATGCTCGATGAGATATAAAGGTTAAGCCCCACCGGCGGGTGGCAGAGACCCACCTCGGTATTAACGATCATGAGGACGCCGAGATGCACCGGATGCACGCCAAGCTTGGTGGCGAGCGGAAACAGGATTGGGGCCATGATCAGAAGGATCGATGAGGGATCCATGACGTTGCCGGCGGCGAGCAGGATCACATTAACCACCAGCAGGAAGCTCCAGACGCCGAAATTCTTGTCAATGATCCAGGCCGCCATCTCCTGTGGAATCTGCTCATGCGTCATCAGGAAGGAGAACAGCACCGCGTTCGTGATGATGTAGAGCAGCATCGAACTCATGCTCGCGGCCTGGAGCAGGACCTTCGGCACCTCGCTCAGCTTCAGCTCCCTGTAGATGAAGACGGTGATGCCAAAAGCATAAACCGCGGCGACCGCGGCCGCCTCCGTCGGCGTGAAAATGCCGCCATAGATGCCACCAAGCACGATCACGATCAGCGAAAGGCCCCAGACGCTTTCGCGAAACGCCTTGAATTGCTGGGCGAACGAAGCCCGCTTCATCCTCGGATAATCGTTGCGCTTGGCCACAACGAAAGTCACCCCGGCCAGCATCAAAGCGAGCAGGATGCCGGGCACGATGCCGGCCATGAACAAGGCGCCGATCGAGGTGTTGGTGGATACGCCATACAGCACCAGGATGATCGACGGCGGCACCAGAATGCCGAGCGCGCCGGAGGTCGAAATCACGCCGACCCCGAAACGGCGCGGATAGCCATATTGCACCATCGCGGGCAGCATGATCGAGCCGATCGCGACCACGGTTGCGACACTGGAGCCGGAAATCGCGGCAAACATCGCGCAGGCCGCGACACCCGCAAGCCCAAGTCCGCCCGGCAAATGGCCGACCAGTGAGGTGGTGAATGCGATCATGCGCCGTGCCACCCCGCCGCGGGTGAGAAACGTGCCGGCCAGAATGAAGAACGGAATCGCCATGATGCCGAAATTGTCGAGGCCGGAAAACAGCTTCAGGCCCACGCTCTCGATCGGCACTTCCGTCATCGTGAACAGAAAGGTGAGCACGGTTAAGCCCAGCGAAATCGAAATCGGCATGCCGGTCAGCATCAACGCAAACAGCAATCCGAAAATCAGCGCCGCGCTCATCATGCTTCTCCAAGCGAGATCGGCGCGTGAGCGGCTACCTCGATATCATCGACATGGGCGGCATCGTGATGCGGCAGCTCATTGGTGCGCGAAAAGGTCAGCATCACCTGCAAGAAGCGGAAGCACATCAAATAAGAGCCGAGCGGAATGCAGGCGTAAACCAGCCAGCTCGGCAGTTCGAGATCGGGCGAGACCTGATCGGTGCTCATCAATTCGATGACGAATTTCGCGCCCATGGTACCGACGATCGCGGTGAACAGCGCGCCGCCCGCCAAGCCGAACAAAATCGTCACCTTGCGCCAGCGGTCGTTCAAGCGGTTGATCAGCACATCGACGCCGACATGGATACCCTGGCGCACGCCATAGGCGGCACCGAACTTCGCCATCCAGATGAACATGTAGATGCAGAGTTCTTGCGACCAGGCGAGGTTGATGCCGAACAGATAGGGGTAAAGGACGGGCACATCGACCAGGAAGCGATGAACCACGGCGATGAAGGTGATCGCCGTCGCGGCCCCCATCAGGCTTGCGATCAGGATTTCCTCAAGCCGGTCCAAGATACGTAGAAACATCAATCTCCCCCGTCATTGCGAGCCAACGGGTCGCGGGAACGCGCGCCCGATGACAGGCTCCGTGAAACAATCCAGAAGACCGACTGCGTCAAGACTCTGGATTGCTTCGGCGCTGACGCGCCTCGCAATGACGCGTGGAAATACTCGGTTATTCATCGAAGCACTTGGATAGACCGGACTCAATTCACCGGACTGCGGCCGGTCTCTCTCAGGAATTCGTCGATCAAGGGCTGGCCGACCCGTGCCGCCACGTCCTTATAGACCGGCAGCATGGCCTTGCGCATCGCCTCGTCCTGCTCTGGTGTGAGCGTGATGATTTCGGTCTTGCCGGTTTTCTTGATGTCGGCGAGAGCGTCGTCGTTTTCCTTGGCCGATTGGTTGTTGCCGTATTCAGTGGCTTCCTTCAACGCTTTTTCGCAAGCCGCGCGGATATCGGGCTGCAAGCCTTCCCAGAACTTCTTGTTGGCGACCACGACGTAACCGATATAGCCGTGATTGGTGACGGTGGCGTATTTCTGCACCTCGTGCATCTTCTGGGTATAGATGTTCGACCAGGTGTTCTCCTGACCATCGACCACGCCGGTTTGCAGCGCCTGATAGACTTCGGAGAACGCCATCACTTGCGGGATCGCGCCGAGCGCACGGAATTGCGCTTCCAAAACCTTCGAAGACTGGATGCGGAATTTCAGCCCCTTATAGTCGGACGGCGCAACCAGCCTTTTATTGGCGGTCATGTATTTGAAGCCGTTGTCCCAATAGGCGAGCCCCGTCATGCCCTTCGGCTCGAGCAATTTGAGCAGTCTGGCCCCGAGCGGTCCGTCGGTCACCTTACGTAAGGTGGCGAGGTCGGGAAGGATGTAGGGCAGATCGAACACTTCGAATTCGCGCACGCCAATGGGTCCAAATTTCGAATTCGACGGCGCCAGCATCTGCACCGCGCCGAGTTGCAGCGCCTCCAGCTCTTCCTTGTCCTTGTAGAGCGTCGAATTCGGATAGACTTCGACCTTGACCTTGCCGGCAGTGTATTTCTCGGCGAGCTCCTTGAATTTTTCGGCGGCCCTGCCCTTGGGCGTGTCGGCGGCCACGACGTGGCTGAATTTGATGATGATGGGCGCTTGCGCCGACGCAGGTCCGGCCAAAGCCAATGCGGCGATCGAGGCCGCCGCCAAAATCAGTTTACGCATAGGTTCTCCCCGCGAACATTATTTCCGGAATGGACGCCGTTCCGCCGGTCTTGTGGCTCGTCGCACCAATACAGACAAGGGCGCCGAAAGGCCATTGCTCGTTCGCAGGGGTGGAAGGAAACCGATGCTGCGGCGCACAAATGAAGTGATGACCTTGTCCCGGACGCGGCGCGGCACGGCTCGCACAGCATCCGGGGCACGCCCCGCCCGCGCCTCCAAACACAACTCCGCATTCCCGCCGCGCGATGCGCCCGGGTTTTTGAAAACAAAAGCCCTCGGGTCATGGAGGGCGCAGGGAATGCCGGGGGCGCGATTCGCACCCGCAGCCTTGTGTGCGAAAGTAAAAAGCACACAAGCATAGTCACCACAGGTACGTCGCATCATCCGACATTCCCCGCGCGATGGTTTACGACTTACTTCGTGCTCTCCTTGGTGAATCGGGCTTTCTTGCCACCATCGCCGGCGGATCATCTCGCCGGCTTGATATCAGCGTCGAGATATCGGGACCACACGACTTCGCCATCCGCTTCGCTTGCGGCTCGTCGTGCCGCAATCCAAAGCGTCCATCGCATCCCGCGCTCAACGTTCGTGACGATCGCGATACGCCCCTCTTTTCGGGCGCGAGACGGGCGAGAAAATGCTTCTGATTTGCCCGACGACGCAAGCGAGGCACCTGCGACATACTGGCACGACGGGCAAATCACCTGCGGCATTTCAGGAAAGCCATCCTCCGCAAATCACGTCCTCGCGATAACACGGATATCCGTCATTCGTCATCGCGAGCGAACGTGAAGCGATCCAGAGCCGTCAAGTAAGAACTGGATCGCGTCGGAGCTTGCGCTCCTCGCGATGACGGCGATGAGGGACCACGCGCCTCGCGATGACGGCCAGCAACGTCGAAAATCTAACGGCTCCAGTCCTTCGAAGCGTAGGGACGGCAATCCGCATAACCCGGCCGACAATCGTAATCGCCCCAGGGACTGGGCGCATAATAACCGCTATCCCAACCCGGCGCGGCCGCATAAGACCCGCCGAACGGCGCGGTGGCGATGGCGCCGGCCGTGTTGAGCGCGCCGGCCGCAACCGCGCCCGCGGTATCGATCGCACCGGCCGCCAAACCGGCGCCGACCGCAACCGGATTGGGGCCGTAACGGCGCACCACCCGCCGATCATGTCGGCGCGCAGCCGCGACATGTTTTGAACTTTGCGGTTGATTAGCCCGTGCCTGCGCCTGCGCGATCGACAGCGAGACGCCCTGCTGCTCCGACCAGTTGAATGAAAAGAGCGTCACGCCCACGAAGGCCGCGGCCGCGATCGCGACTTTTCTCGAAATTTTTCTTGAAGTTTTTCCCGAAGTCTTTCTTGGGTTCATGGTTGTTCTCCGCTGCTGAATACCTTTTGCCAAGGCAGTTCCCTGGGCACGCGGAAAAACGTTTCCTGAAGGGGCAAAGTTCCAGGTTCCATCAAAAAGGGAACACGGAAATATGCCAAGCCCGTTGGGCCCCCGGATCAGCAGCGCACCGCTCACGCGCTGCGCAGCATCCGGGGAACGTGGCTATACGGTTGCCAAGTAACCATGAAATGAAAGCTACGGACCCTTCGAACCGTTTATCGTGCAGGTTTGGATCAGGCCAGAATGCGCGGCGCCGCAGTAGCTTTATCGCCCGAATTCGGGGTGCCCGTCGGCTCGATCAGCAGGATATGCACTTCCCCCCGCGCCACGGGCCGGTGCTCGACGCCTTTGGGTACAACAAAAACTTCGCCAGGGTTGAGGGTGACTGTGCGATCCCGCAGCTCGATGTCGAGGGTACCCTTGAGCACAAGAAAAAAATCGTCCGTGTCGTCATGCTTATGCCAATGGAACGGCCCCTCAAGCTTGGCGACCATAATGTCGTTGTTGTTGTAAGTCGCAATTGTGCGCGGGGAAAAGCGGTCTGTGAACGTCGCGAGCTTTTCAGCGAGATTTGCGGGTGCTGTCATTGCATTTCCCTGGCTTCGATAATCTTTCAGACATCAACGAACGCGGCGCGGCGCGACGCTGGAATTTCGGCAAGCCCGGCTCGGCGCCGATCCTGCTCCCCGCCTCCTGTGCCCGCCTCATCATACACAACAGGTGTCGGTATCGGGAAAGAACATTCCGCGGCCTCGCTGGACCCCGGATCAGCAGCGCACCGCTCACGCGCTGCATCCGGGGAACGTAGAACGACAATCTGTCACCCCGCCGCTTGCGCCACCACGTCGCGCTGGCGCTTCATGACGATTTTATTCAGCGCGCCGAGATAGGCCTTGGCGGAAGCGACCAACGTATCGGGATCGGTCGCGCGCGCGGTCATCGAGCGGCCCTCGTGCGACAGCCGCACCGAGACTTCGGCCTGCGCGTCGGTACCCTCGGTGACGGCATGGACCTGATAGAGTTCGAGCTTGGCCTCATGCGGCACCAGCGCCTTGATGCAGTTGAAGACCGCATCCACCGGGCCGTTGCCTTCGGCTTCCTCGATTTTGGTCTGGCCGTCGATATCGAGCTTCATGGTGGCGCGTTGCGGTCCGTGGGTGCCCGCGATCACCGTCAGCGAGGTGAGCTTGATGCGGTCATGGGAGGCCGCGATTTCCTCATCGACCAGCGCCTCGATGTCCTCGTCGTAAATATCCTTCTTGCGGTCGGCGAGCGCCTTCATCCGCACAAAGGCGTCCTCGATCTGGTTGGCACCCAATTTGTAACCCATCTCCTCCAGCTTATGGATGAAGGCATGCCGTCCGGAATGTTTGCCGAGCACCAGCGAAGACTGTTTTAGGCCGACCATTTCAGGCCGCATGATTTCGTAGGTCGAGGCATCCTTCAGCACACCGTCCTGATGGATGCCGCTTTCATGCGCGAAAGCATTCCGGCCGACGATCGCCTTGTTGTACTGCACCGGAAACGAGGTCGCGGCCGAGACGAGTTTGGAGGCGCGCGTCAGCATCGTGGTGTCAATCTTGTTCCAATACGGAAACTTGTCGTTGCGCACATTGATCGCCATCACGACCTCTTCCAGCGCGGCGTTGCCCGCCCGCTCGCCGATGCCGTTGACGGTGCATTCGATCTGGCGCGCGCCGCCGGCGATGCCGGCGAGCGAATTGGCCACCGCCATGCCGAGATCATTGTGGCAATGCACCGAGAAGACCGCCTTGTCGGAATTCGGCACCCGTTCGATCAGCGTGCGCATGAAGTGGGTGTATTCTTCAGGAACGGTGTAGCCGACAGTGTCGGGAATGTTGACCGTGGTGGCGCCGGCCTTGATCACGGCCTCCACGATCCGACAGAGGAAATCCATCTCGCTGCGCGTGCCGTCCTCGGCCGACCATTCGACGTCGTCGATCTGGTTGCGCGCGCGCGTGACGTTCGTGATCGAAGTCTCGATCACCTGCTCCGGCGTCATGTTCAGTTTCACCCGCATGTGCAAGGGCGAGGTCGCGATCACGGTGTGGACCCGGCCGCGCTTGGCGAATTTCACCGCTTCCGCGCAACGGTCGATGTCTTTCGGGTGGGCGCGCGAGAGGCCCGCGATCACGGCGTTCTTGGCGCGGCGGGCGATTTCGCTTACCGCCTGAAAATCGCCTTCGGATGTGATGGGAAAACCGGCTTCGATAATATCGACGCCCATGTCGTCGAGCATTTCGGCGACTTCGAGCTTTTCCTCGAACGTCATGGTGGCGCCGGGGCATTGTTCGCCGTCGCGCAAGGTCGTGTCGAAGATCAACACCCGGTCCTTGGACGGGGCGGGGGACATCTGGCTCATGGGTCGATCCTGGAAGAAGAGCCCGGCCGAAACGGCACGCGGGCGAAATATCG
>DATGJS010000005.1:0-2429 GCA_035295025.1 Bradyrhizobium sp. | reverse complement strand
GCGCGCAAACAGCAAGGCCGCCAAGCGGAGTATGGTCGCTTGACGGCCTTGCCAGGTTGTTCCGGACGGGGGAGGTCCGGTGCGCGACGTCTAGCAAAGCGGTCGCACTGCGCGAACTGAATATTAGGTGATCGGCACGTGTCCGCTCATGCGGAGAATTTGAAGTGGTCTCCGTTTCGTCGCGGGTGACGCGCCGGCGAATGGTCATGACGCGCCTCGCGATGCCGCAGCCGTGGTCCCGCAACGCACAGTTTGCCGCACGGCTGAACGTCGAATGCGCCGCCCCGATCCGCTTTAACCGAACTGTCACATTTTAGATGCGGCCGGCAGAAGCGGTGCTATGATGCTTTCTCGGGGGCGAGGCGTATGTTGGGGCGGGCGTATAGCATTTTCGACACGGCGATCGGCCGGTGCGGCATCGCATGGAGCCAGTCGGGCATCGTCGGCGTACAGCTGCCGGAAGCCCGTGAGATCGACACCCGCAGGCGGCTTTTTCAGCTTTATCCCGAGGCCCGCGAGACACGCCCGACACCCAATGTCGACGTGGCGATCGAGGGTATCGTCGCGCTGCTGCGCGGAGAGGCGGCCGACCTCGCCGACATTACCCTCGACATGAGCGGCATCCACGCCTTCGACCAGCGAACCTATCAAGTCACACGGCGAATTCCGCGCGGGCAAACCGTGACCTATAGCGAGATCGCGAGCCGGATGGGGACCCCAAGCTCGGTCCGCCCGGTCACCCAGGCCATTGGCCGCAATCCCTTCGTTGTCATTGTGCCCTGCCATCGCGTGCTGGAGGCCGGAAGCTATACGGACAAGATGTCCGCCCATGGCGGGTTGATCTCGAAGCGGCGGCTGTTGTCGATCGAAGGAACCGGCAGCCCCGCGAGCAAAACCCTGTTAGACGTCTTGCTACCGGTTGCGCCGCCGCGGCTGCCCCACTAACTTTCTTCCATGGTCCGAACCACCTTGCTCAAGCACCGCTCGATCTCGGTGTCCGATTTCCGTTGCACCGCTACCCCCGGCGAGAAGCCGTTCACGGAGCAGTTTGCCTGCCATTCCGTCTCCTACGTGCGCAAAGGCAGCTTCGGCTGCCAAAGCCGCGGGCGGTCGTTCGATCTCGTGACCGGCTCGGTGCTGGTCGGCTTTCCCGGCGACGAATATGTCTGCACTCACGACCATCACATTTGCGGCGACGAGTGCCTGTCGTTTTTTCTGGAACCTGAACTGATCGAGACGATCGGTGGCCGCGCCGACGCCTGGCGGATCGGCGCGGCGCCCCCGCTGCCCGAATTGATGGTGCTCGGCGAATTGGCGCAAACGGCAGCAGATGGCCGCAGCGATATCGGACTGGACGAGGTCGGGCATCTTTTCGCCAGCCGTTTCGTCGATGCGGTGTCCGACCGGGCGCGCAAGGCGGTCGCGATCAAGACCCGCGATCGCCGCCGCGCGGTCGAAACCGCGCAATGGATCGAGGCGAATTCGCATCGCCCGATCGACCTCGACGACGCCGCAAACCAGGCCGGCCTCAGCCCGTTCCACTTCCTGCGCCTGTTTTCCAAGGTGCTCGGCGTCACCCCGCATCAATATCTGGTGCGCTCGCGGCTCCGCCAGGCGGCGCGGCTACTGGCCGACGACGATATCGCCATCACCGACATCGCCTATGATGTCGGCTTCCAGGACCTTTCCAATTTTGTCCGCACCTTCCACCGCGCTGCCGGCGCTTCGCCGACCGCCTTCCGCGATGCCGCGCGAGGAAAGCGCAAGATTCTCCAAGAGAGACTGGCGCTGAACTGACTAGGGTCATCTCCATCTCGCGGCCATTGAGCCGCCGACAAACAGATGGAGACGACCATGTACGATCACGTTGGGCTGAGAGTCAGCAATCTCGACGCCAGCATCAAATTCTATGTGGCGGCGCTGGCGCCGCTCGGCTACGTCCTCTGCTCCAAAGATGCAAGCGGTGCGGGATTCGGACCGAAGGGCGAGCCCGCGCTGTGGCTACATCTGCACAATGGGCAAGCCGCCACCGGAGCCCATATCGCGTTCCGCGCCCCCGATCACGCGGCCATCGGGAAATTCCATGCCGAAGGCCTGAAAGCCGGCGGCCGCGACAACGGCGCGCCGGGAGCGCGCAAGGACTATAGCCCGACCTATTATGCCGCGTTCCTGATTGATCCCGACGGCAACAATGTCGAAGCGGTTTGTACCTAATCTCCCATGTCATTCCGGGATGGTGCGCAGCACCAGACCCGGAATCTCGAGATTCCGGGTTCGCTCGCTTGTGCTCGCGCCCCGGAATGACAACCAGCGAGGACTCGATTCATGGCTTCGATTCAAAAGGACTTTACGATCGACGCACAGCCCGATGTTGTCTGGGATGCGGTGCGTGACTTCGGCGCGGTGCATCAACGGCTGAACCCCGGCTT
>DATGJS010000004.1:0-3133 GCA_035295025.1 Bradyrhizobium sp. | reverse complement strand
CATCGCCGACGATTTTATCGGTTTCGCGCAGGCCAATAACGTCACGCAAATCATTATCGGAAAATCCCAGCGAAGCTGGTGGTTCGAACTCACGCGCGGGTCGGTAGTGCATGACCTGGTCCGCCGCGCCGGCAATATCAGCGTCAATGTGATCGCGGGCGAGGAGCTTGCAGCCGATCCGATGCCGAAGAAGACCGTGCGCGCGGCCGAGCGGAACGAGCCGCTGCATCCGCGGCCTTATCTGATGGCGCTTCTGGTCGTGGCGGCCGGCCTTGCCGCGGCTGAAGTGGTTCAACCGTTATTCGGCATCGAGAATGTCGATCTGGTTTTTCTGACCGCGGTGGTGGGCGTTGCCGTGCGTTACGGCCTGTGGCCGTCGCTGTTTGCGAGCGCGGTGGCCTCGCTTTGCTACAATTTCTTCTTCCTGCCGCCGATCTACACTTTTACGATCACCGACCCGACCAATGTCGCGGCTTTCTTCTTTTTCATGCTGATTGCGGTGCTGGTGTCCAATGTCGCCGCGCGCGTGCGAACCCAGGCCGATTCCGCGATCGGCAGGATTCGTACCACCGAATCGCTTTATGCCTTTAGCCGTAAGCTCGCGGGCACGGCGACGCTCGACGATGTGCTGTGGGCGAGCGCCTATCAGACGGCGTTGATGCTGAAAGTACGGGTCGTGCTGCTGTTGCCGGAAAAGGGCGTGCTCACCGTGAAGGCGGGTTACCCGCCGGAAGACCAGCTCGACAAGGCCGATCTTGCCGCCGCGAACTGGGCCTGGGACAACGACCGGCCGGCCGGCCGTGGCTCCGATACGCTGCCCGGCGCCAAGCGCTTGTTCCTGCCGATGCGAACCGGGCGCGGCCTGATCGGCGTCATCGGGATCGACGACGACCGGACGGGCCCGCTTCTGACGCCCGATCAACGCCGCCTGCTCGATGCGTTGGTCGATCAGGGCGCGCTTGCGATCGAACGGGTGTTGCTGGTCGAGGATATGGACCGCGTCAAGCGCACGGTGGAATCCGATCGGCTTCGTTCGGCGCTTCTGACCTCGATTTCGCACGATTTGAAGACGCCGTTGGCTTCCGTGCTGGGCGCGGCCTCGACGATGCGCGACCTTGCGGGAGGTCTGACGGATGCCGAGAAGCGCGACCTGCTTGCCACCGTGATCGACGAATCCGAGCGGCTCAACCGCTTCATCGCCAATTTGCTCGACATGACCAAATTGGAATCCGGCGCCATCAAACCCAACGCCGCTCGGCACGATATCGACGAAATCGTCGGCAGTGCCCTGCGCCGCGCCGGCAAGATCCTCAACCGCCACAAGGTTTCGCTCGAGCTCGAGGCCGATCTTCCGATGCTCGATCTCGACGCGGTGCTGTTCGAACAGGCGCTGTACAATCTGTTGGACAACGCCGCCAAATACGCGGCCCCCGAAACCACCATCGCGATCAGGGGCTGGCGCGACAAGAACTTCGTCATGCTGCAAATCCTCGACGAGGGCGAGGGCATCCCGCGTTCCGAATTGGAGAGTGTGTTCGATAAATTCTATCGCGCGCAGAAGGGCGATCACGTCCGTCCCGGCACCGGGCTTGGGCTGGCGATTTCCCGCGGCTTTATCGAGGCGATGGGAGGGACGATTTCCGCCGGCAACCGCGCCGACCGTTCGGGCGCGGTGTTGACCATCCGCTTGCCGGTCACCCCCGCCGCTTCCGATGCCATGGAGAGCGCGGCATGAACGCGCCCGCGATCAAAGTTCTTGTCATCGATGACGAACCGCCGATCCGGAAATTGTTGCGGATGGGGTTGAGCACGCAGGGTTATGAAATCCTCGACGCGCCCAACGGCAAAGCGGGCCTCGAAATGCTGGCCGAGAATCCGGCGTTGATCATTCTCGATCTTGGCCTGCCTGATATCCAGGGGCACGATTTGTTGCGGTTGATCCGCGGCCGCAACGACAGCGTTCCCATCATTGTGTTGTCGAGCCGTGGCGATGAAGCGGGAAAAGTGCAGGCGCTCGATCTCGGCGCCGACGATTATCTGACCAAGCCGTTTGGGATGGATGAATTGCTGGCTCGCATGCGGGCCGCGCTCAGGCATCAATTGCAGGCCCATGGCGAGCGCCCGGTGTTTCGTTGCGGCGAACTCTCGGTCGATTTGGTGCGCCGCGTCGTCAAAGTCGGCGACCGCGACATCAAGCTCTCGCCCAAGGAATATGATTTGCTGCGGGTGTTGGTGCAGCATGCCGGCAAGGTGTTGACCCATCGGCTGCTATTGAAGGAATTGTGGAACGAAATGACCGACGCGCAATATTTGCGGGTCTATGTGCGCCAGCTCCGGCAGAAGATCGAAACCGACCCGGAGCGCCCGCAATTCGTGCTCACCGAGACTGGAATCGGCTATCGGCTGAAGTCGCCGGATTAGCCTGATTTGGTGGCCGTCATGTCCTCTAACCATCGTCGCACCATACGCTCGTCGCACGCGCGCCAGCATGACGAGGACGCGGCTGGAAGAGGTCGTCATCGCGAGGAGCTGAAAGCGACGACGCGATCCAGTCTTGTTACGAGTCTGGATCGCTTCGCGTTCGCTCGCGATGACGGCCGTATCTTGAGTCCGCGGGGGGGGGGAGCGGGAACCATCTCCATTTGCATCAATTAGTTTCGCGCCACAGGGAGAGACACATGACACGAAAATACTCAAAAAAGGCGTCCGCCAAGGTCGAACGCGCGATGCGGGAGCGTAAAGCGGGGACGTTGAGAAGTGGACGATCGGGGCGAAAGGTCAAAAGCCGCAAACAGGCGATCGCGATTGGATTGTCGGAGGCAAGGGCCGCGGGCGCGAAAGTTCCGAAAAAGCGCACGCGTAAAGGAAAGGCCTAAAAAGCCAAACGCGGCAGCCGTAAATAAAACCACCCGGCTTGATGACGACGTTTCCATTCCAAAGGAGGGGACATTACGATGTCCTTTCCATCCGCGCATAAAGCCGGACCTCCTTATTTCGAGATCGACCCTTGTCCCTCAAAAACCTTTCCACCTACTGGAAGAAACGGGATTTCGAAAAGACCGCCGAGCCGCGCGGCGAGGCGCCGGTCCAACCGTCGCGGATTCGCCGCTTCGTCATTCAAAAACACGACGCT
>DATGJS010000003.1:0-2227 GCA_035295025.1 Bradyrhizobium sp. | reverse complement strand
GGCCTTGAATAGCGGCAGCACGACCTTGGTTGCCACGTCGACGAAGTAAGCCTGCTGGACTGTATTCGGCACCAACGTGCCAGGCGTTTTGGCATCGCCCGCTTTGGCGTTATCGCCGCGGGGCGGGGTTGCCAGCGGTAGGCCGGCCTTGGTGAGTGCGGCCTTCATTTCCTCCGACAGTGGAACGCCCTTGTCGGTGCCGGTTGAGTCATCGAACACGATCGAATGCAGGCCATCGGCGCCGATCTTGTCGGTGTGATCGAAGATCAGGACAGGGCCGCGCTTGCCGAGCGCGGCCGTGCTAAAGCCCTCGGCGCGCGCCAGCTTCAGGATGGTTTCTTCATTCAGATAGTCGCCGCCGAAATGCGCATCGGCATCGAGGATGACGGGGTTCACTTCAAGGAACGGCGTCACGGTGCCATTTGCGGCGGCGACGGGATAGCCGGTGTAGATGGTATTGGCGAAATCGCCGGTATCGCCCAGATAGTGACCGGTCGCCATTGCCGATGCGTTGGCGGTTGTGAAGGTCGGATACATGGCGTGCGCGTTTTTGAAATTGACGCCGCGGTCACGCACCTCGGCCATCGCGGGTGCGGTCTCGCCCGTCACGATCCGTCCGCGCAATCCGTCCGGCACGAACAGGATGACGTTATGCGGCCGATTGTTTTGCGCGAACGAGGCGCCGGTGCAAACGCCGATTAGGCCGCCGAACAACATCATCAGCAAACGGGGCATTGAAGAAATCTCCCGAATCGGTTGAGGGCCTCGGCTGAAATCAGTATCTAGGATTGCGGTCTGACAGTACTGTTGCAGCCGCTTCCGACACATTGCCAAAGCGTTTTAATTGATCGCACTTTTTATGGTCAGAGAGATCATTCGATGACCTCATCGGCGCCAATCAAAAGCGCCGGCGGCACTGTAATCCCGAGTGTCTTGGCCGTCCTTTGATTGATTACGAGTTCATATTTGGACAATTGCAGTACCGGCAAATCGGCAGGCTTTTCGCCTCTCAAAATGCGGCCGGCATAGATGCCCGCTTGGCGATAGCCTTCCTGAACGCTCGCACCATAACTCATCAGACCGCCCGCGAGCGCCGTGGCCCGGGTTTCATAGCCTGCCGGAATAGCGTTTTTCGCGGCAAGGGCGACAAGCTGCTCCCGTCGGCTGTCCAGGAATGGACCCGGCCCGACCAAGAGCGCGTCCGCGTGGGCTTGGGCTAACTCTGTGGAAGCCCCGTCAATGTCGAGTTCGTTGTTGGCCGGCAGAAACTGAACCGGCAGCTTGAGGAAGCGTGCTGCAGTTTCGATATCCGCGCGGAAATGAGCTGCTGGCCCAAAGTCCGAGTTTAGAAGTACGGCTATCAATTTTGCTTGCGGAACCAGATTAAGCAGAAGTTCGAGCCGTTTTGCTGCCAGTTCTATAGAGAGAATCGACACGCCTGTGAGGTTGCCCCCTGGCCGGTTGAAACTGGCAACATGGCCCAGCCTGACGGGATCATCTCCGGTTAGGAAAACGATTGGAATGGTGGAGGTTGCAGCTTTGGCGCGCTCGATCGTGGGGCCATTGCCGAAGATCACGGCGACGCGACGGGTTACAAGATCGGCCGCCAGCGCCGAAACGTCCTCGCGTCGATCCTCGGCCCAGCGGTACTCGATGATGACGTTCCTGCCGTCAACATAGCCGGCTTCCTCCAGACCCTGCTTGAACGCTGTGGCCATCGATCCGTAATTCTCGGCGGATGCGCTATTCAAGAATCCGACCACCGGCAAGCTAGCCGGTTGCTGCGCGTGCGTGACGAGTGGCCACGCTACAGCGCCACCGAACGCCGCAAAAAACGTCCGCCGCTTCATTCGACCACCTCGCAAACTACGAATCGTATTCTACCAGCGCGAAAGCCGGCAACATATGTTGAGCGTCATGGTTGCTTGTACTGAGTCGAAGCCCGTAACAAATATTGGAGGTGATATGAGCGAAGTCTTCAGCCGAAGGTCTTGTTAGTCGCCCTCAATCGCTGGGCGAGGACACGCATCACCTTGAGGGCGAAGAAGGGGGTTTGGCTCACGAGAAACAGGAACTGTTTCTCGGATACCGGAACCAGCTCGACGTCGGTGATGGCTGTCACCGTCGCGCTTCGCGGTTCACTGTCGATCAGCGCCATCTCGCCGAAAATATCATCGGCGCCAAGTTCTCTGACGGTCCGGTTGCCGATTTGAACGCGCACCTCGCC
>DATGJS010000002.1:0-4743 GCA_035295025.1 Bradyrhizobium sp. | reverse complement strand
AAGAACAATCTTGTGTCTAATGTTCCAACCACGGCCGCGTCCGGGGTTGGATTTTCGCAGCCAGCCACCAGCTCTAACCGCTGGAGCGCCGATCTCGCCGCGCGCACCGGCGTCGCGGTCGGCCGCGCGTTGATTTACGGCAAGGCCGGAATCGCCTCTAGCCGGTTCGATTTTGCCGAGAATTTTGCGTTTAATGACGGCAGTTTCAGCTCTTTTGCGAACGGCAGCGCCGTCTTGACCGGATTACTGTTCGGCGCCGGCCTCGAATACGCACTCGCATCGAATTGGAGCGCCAAGCTCGAATTCGACCGCATCGATTATTTGGGCCGGGGCGTGCCATTTGCTTCGGGTCAAATTAATAACGGCGTCGCCTTCAGTATTCCTCCTTCCACCCACACCGAAACCGCCGCGACCAACGTCGCCAAGATCGGCGTCAACTACCGCTTCTTCGGCGACGGCTCAGATCCAGTGGTCGCGAAATATTGAGGCCGAAGCGATGTCGTCCCGGCCTTGCGCCGGGACCCATACCGCGTAATCTATCGATCATCGACGCCGGTCATCCCGCGCACAAAATCACTGCCTGTGGTTATGGGTTCCTGCGTTCGCAGGAACGACCCTGAGCAAGGGCGGATTAGCCGCAAGGCGTAATCCGCCCTACGACGAACCTAAAAGCTCACGCCGATCTGCGTACCGCGTTGTCGACCAGTGTCTTGCCGAGCGACCAGATGGCGCCGGGTACTTTATGGCTGGATGCGATGACGGCATCGAAGGCGGTTTCGATCCAGCGGCAGTCGTCCTCGGTGATGGTCAGAGGCGGCAACAGCTTGATGGTGTGGCTGCCATGACCCGACACCTGGGTCAGGATCTTGTGGTCCTTGAACAAGGGAACGGTGATGAGCTGACAGAACAAGCCCTTGTTGGCGGTCTCCAGCACATTCCATGAAGCTCTAAGCCGCAGCGATTTCGGCGAACCGAACTCCAAGCCGATCATCAAGCCCTTGCCACGCACCTCTTTCAGAAGCTCGTAACCGGGAACCATCCGGTTGAGCGCCAGCCGAAGCTCGGCGCCGCGCTTGGCTGCGAGATCGATCAATTTCTCCGCCTTGATGACTTCGAGGGTGGCAATGCCGGCGGCCATCGCCAGATCGTTCTTGGCAAAGGTCGAACCGTGCACGACAGCGCGGTCCATTTGATTGAAGATCTTGTCAAAGACGCTTTTGCGGGTGAGCACCGCGCCCACCGGAACATGCCCGCCCGAGAGCGCCTTGGACAACAGCACCATGTCGGGCTCGACGTTCCAATGTTCCACCGCGAGGAACCGCCCGGTGCGGCCCATGCCGGTCTGAATCTCGTCGGCCACCATCAAGGTGCCGTATTTGCGGCACAACGCGGCCGCGCCGGGCAGGAAATCGTCGGAGGGCATGTTGACGCCCTTGCCCTGGATCGGTTCGAAAATGAAGGCCGCGACTTCCCGCGAGGACAATGCCTGTTCCAGCGCGGCGAGGTCATTGAAGGGGATGGTGGTGCATCCGGGCAAGAGCGGCTGGAACCCGCCGCGGAAATTCGGATCGTCCGTCAGCGACAACGCGCCATAGGTCAATCCGTGATAAGCGTGCTCGCAATAGACGATGCCGCCCCGCCCCGTGGCTCCGCGCGCGAATTTGATCGCGGCCTCGACGCATTCGGCGCCCGAATTGGCGAAAAATACCTTATCCAGATAGGGGACATATTTGAGCAGCCGCTCGGCCAGAATGCCGGCCAGCGTTGAGACGTCGAGCTGCACGAGGTTGGGAAGGTCGGCGTCAAGGACGCTGGTGAGCGCCGCTCTCAGCGCCGGATGGTTCCGGCCAATCGCAAAAACGCCAAATCCGCTGAGTAGATCGAGATAACGAATCCCATCGCGATCGAAGAGGTACTGCCCTTGGCCCTTTTGGAAACCAACATCATAGCCGATTGTCTTGAGAACGCGAACGAGCTGCTCGTTCAAATGGCGCGCGTGCATGGAGCTGCGCTGCCCCTGCCGGTCCACAAACATCTCAGAAACGTCTAGATTTGAATATGACATCAACTACACATACTTCGATTGGTGCCCGTTCCGTCAACTGAAAACGCACAATGCGGCGTTTTGCCCTCCCGGTCCTATCTGAGCACAGGTTACGTCATGTTGCACCGCCCGCAAAACCTTATCCGTATCGCCATTTCGTTTGGGGTGTTTACCATGATCAACATGGCATCCGCCTTGGCCGCGGATCCCTCCGGCGATTGGCGCGTGGCCGACGGGGTCGCCAACATCCGCGTCGCTGAATGCAACGGCGACATTTGGGGGGTCGTGGCCTGGGAAAAGGAACCGGGCGGTCTCGACGCCAACAACCCGGATGTCTCAAAAAGAAACAGGCCGACGCTTGGCATGCCGATCCTCATCGATATGAAGAAGAAGCCCGGGGCCGATCAGTGGGAAGGCGAAGTCTATAACGCCAAGGACGGAAAAACCTACAGTTCGACGATCAAGCCGATTGGACCTGACCATCTCGAAATTCAGGGCTGCGTCCTCGGCTTTCTTTGCGGCGGAGAAACCTGGACGCGCGTCTCTGGCCCCATTGCGCCGAGCACGGCCAACAATATGATCAAGGACGCGCCCAAGACATCCCCGAACAAGGCATCCGCGAAAACGACGGGAACCACAAATCCAGCGACCAAAATGACCGGTCAAAAGCAGGTGGCAAACACCACGGCCGACCCGGTCGGCGATATCTGCCTAATCCCCGATATCGCGCGGTTTGCCCATTAATGCGGGTTGAAAGAGCAAGACCGCGGCCAGCGTAGTGACGAGCGAGAGCGCCAAAAGCTTGCCCATGCTCGCGGTCCCCGGATGAGACGAAAGCCACAGGCTTCCGAACGCGGTGGCGGTCGTCAAGGCGCTGAAAAATATCGCACGCGTCAAGCTCGATTGCAGCAGGTTGGTTTTTCCCACCCGCCATGCCGTCACATAATAAATCTTGAACGCGACGCCGACGCCGAGCAGCAAGGGTAGTGCTACGATATTGGCGAAGTTGAGCGGCATTCCGATCAGGACGCAGACTTCAAGCGTCACCGCGCCCGCCACCAAGAGCGGGACCAGCGTCAAGAGCACGTCGGTGATGCGCCGCAAGGTCAGCCAAAGCAACAAGCCGATCACCAAGAGCGCCCAAAGGCCGGCGTGAATAAACGCCTTCACGATCGTATCGCCGGACTTGAGGATGGACACAGGCCCACCGACCGCCAACGGCTCGGCGGCGAGCACGGCGGCGGCAAATTTGCGCAGCGTCTCGTTGTCGTTGGGATCGCCGCGCGGCTCGGCCTCCACACGCATCAACCCGTCCTTGGCTTTCCACTCCCGCACCAGATCGCTCGGCAGATTGTTCAGGTTGACGGGCTTGGCTTGCAGCGCGTTCTTAAGCTGATTGAGCACGATCTTCAGCGGGGTGATGAAGATGGCTTGCGTTTTCTCGCGCGTCGCTTGATCGGAATCCGAAAGCCGCGACAGCGCATCGGCGAGCCGCCGCGAGGCGGTCGCGCCCGGCCCCTTGACCTCGCCCGCCGTCTTGCGAAGACTCTCGACCGAGCCTTTCAAGGCCTCGACATTCTCCGCATCCGAGGGCGGCTCGTCGATGGATTCCGGATTGAGCGCGGGATTGAGCACCTTCGCGCCTTGCGCGATCAGCTTCAGCTTCTCCGGCTGATCCGCGGGGACGAAGCTGTCCAGCGACATCACACGCAGCACTTCCGGCAATTGGGAAAGCCTGGTTTCGATCTTTTTTGCGTCCGATTCCGAGCGCGTCATGACGTTGATGGCGTTGGCGCCGGTGTTCGGATCTTTTCTCAGGTCAAGAAACGTGGCGATCGATTCGACATCGGGATTGCGCAAATGAATCGGGTTGAAATCGAACTGGAGGAAGTAGAGAAGCGGCAAGCCCGCGGTCGCCACCAACAAGGTTCCGCCGACGATGATGACGCGGTGTTTTTCGAGAAAATGATCGACCGGCGCGAGAAAAGCATAGCCGACGGGATCGTCTTCACCGGGAGGGTTGAGCAGGCTCAACAGGGCCGGCAACACGGTGATACTCGAGAAGAACGCCACCAGCATGCCGACGCCGGCGATCTGGCCGAGTTCCGAGACCCCCTTATAGTCGGTGGGCAGGAACGAGAGAAATCCGGCCGCCGTCGCCATGGCCGCGAGCGAAAGCGGGATCGCGGAAAATTCGGCCGCTTTTTCCAGCGCGATCTGTAGATCGCTGCTCTTGAAACGTTCGGAGCGGTAACGAACGCTGAACTGAATACCGAAATCCACGCCCAATCCGACAAACAGCACGGCAAACGCGATCGACAACAGGTTCAACGATCCCACCATCACCAGTCCAAGGGCCGTGGTGATCGCAAGGCCGATGAACAAATTGGCAAAAACGGCGGAGATGATTTTTGCCGAATGCAGCGCCATCCAGAGGATGAAAAGCACGACCAGAACCGTGCCTATGCCGTTGACGATGGCGCCGTCCGCGACCGTTGCAAACTCCTCATTGGCGATCGGCACCGGTCCGGTCAACCTGACCCGCGCGCCATACGCGCTTGCGAAATTGAGATCGCCCGCGGCCTTTCGGATCGCATCGGTTGCCGCCCTGCCCGGCTCAAGCGCGTTGAAATCGAGGATCGGTTTGAATTCGATGAACGCCCGCCGGTCGGCGTCGGTCAGGGGTTTTTCGCTGACCA
>DATGJS010000001.1:0-2784 GCA_035295025.1 Bradyrhizobium sp. | reverse complement strand
CGCGCATGTAGACCATGCCGTTGATCGAGCTGGTGCCGCCCAGCACCTTGCCGCGCGGCTGGTAGAGGGTGCGGCCGTTCAGCTCCTTTTCCGGCTCGCTGTCGAACATCCAGTTCACCCGCGGGTCGGTATAAGTCTTGGTGTAACCGAGCGGGACGTGAATCCACGGGTTGCTGTCCTTAGTGCCGGCTTCGAGTAGCAACACCCGGTACTTGCCGCTTTCGCTGAGCCGGCCCGCCACCGCGCACCCCGCCGAGCCGGCGCCGGTGACGATAAAGTCATAGGTGTTGTTTTCGGGCATGTGCGGTTCCTCGCGGCTGGCGGTCGGGAACGATAGCCAAGCTGGGCGGCAGCGGGAAGCGTGGCAGACGCGGAGCAGGTTTTCATCGGGGCGCGCGCGGCGGTTTAGTTAAGGGCGCGGTAGCCTGGTGTCTTCGCGGAAACTCCGCGGCCCCACCGCCCCGATTAATCAGGCGGCGAACACGCGACATAGGCTTTGGCAGCGTGCAGGTCGGTGACAAAGCGCCCGCGCCGGTCGATGCAACCCCAACTGCCGCCGATATAGGTTATGTGTTCACGGTCCGACGCCGCGCGGCACCCGACGCAAACGACAGCCTGGCCGTGCTCGAATGGGAATGCGCCGTCAAAGCGAGCCGGGACGACCATGCGAAGATGGCCGTCGATAAAGCCGATTTTGTCGCCGACTGTCGCGCGCGCCAGCCCTTCGGCGAACGGATCGGCCCGGTTGTCGAACGCGACCACCGCCGCCGCGCGGCCGGTACGGTCGAGATAATACCAGCCCTCGACATAGACGCTCGCAAGCCCGAAGCGGTCGTATGTCAACCGCGCGCGGTGTTGTGACGCTAGATGAAGTCGACCCTGCCCGTCGCGCCAGGCGCAGCCAGTGAACGTCTGCATCTCGCCGCCGTTCGGCTCATAAGCGCAATCCAGTAACGCCGGTTGGGCCGGCGCGGCCGCGATCCTGACGCCAGCCGCGAGCGCGAGGGCGAAAAGTGTCGTCGCCGCGCGACGCATCCGCGTTCGCCTCAAGGCGATAAAGGCCGATTGCGGGATGCCGACTGGCCAGACTGGCGCATCCGCCTTTTTGTCTTCCTTCTGGCCTTTGCTCAAGAAGGTTTAGACGCACAAAAAATGGGCAAGCTCACAAAACCACATAAAGCGGAGGTTTCATTGAAACGGATTTTTTAAAGAACAACGGAAACCAAACTTCGCGAAATTCTGCTAATGTTGCCGTCGTACCGCAAAGATTCAAGCTTTCTTAGTTTTATCTCAAGGTTGTCCTAAAAAAATTAACCTTTCCGGAAGGGAGCATACTGCGCCTTTGAGGGGCTTTAACTTTGCTTAATGGGTAGGGAATGGAATCAGTGGATCAGTGTGACTTCCAATTGTCTGAAGCCAAGCAAGGATTGTTCCGAGAAAACGCCGCCGCATTGCCTCTTCCGGAATATATCGAAGTCCTGGCCACACAGCGGTCCAGCTATTGGGCCTGGGGCAATTACAAGGTCGTTTTGGCCGACTTACTCCGCATTCGAGAGGCGCGGCGCGTCATGGAAATCGGCGCTGGCCGCTTCCCGTTATTCGATCGCTCGGAGATTGCGCCCTTTGGCGTTGAATATATCGCCAATGACGTAGACGCGGCGGAATTGGCGCGCGCACCGAATGAGGTGCGAAAGGCATGTTTTGATATCTCGGCCAAGAGCAATGGCGAAATTGCCCAATTGAGCAATTCAATAGATTTGACTTTCTCAAAAATGGTTTTTGAACATATTTCTGACACTACTCAGGCGTATCAAAATATATATGAATTATTATCGCCAAATGGAATTTGTCTTAATTTTCATCCCGTGCTCTTTTCTCTTCCGTTCATTATAAATTATCTGGCGCCAACGGCATCGGCAGAAAAACTCCTGCAAAAACTGTCGCCGAAGCGCCATCGTGGCGACCAACCTAAATTCCCGGCGATGTATGATCGTTGTTGGGTGAGTTCCGCTTGGCGAAACACATTGCGCTCGATCGGTTACCGCCAAGTGTGGCAGCTACCGTTCTGGTTTCATGAGTATTTTTCGAAATTCCCCGGGCTGCGAGAGTGCGATTGGGCGATCAACACGATCGCCGAACGGGCGAATTGGACGACGCTCGCCAGCTATTGCTACACGATCGTCGTGAAGTAAGAGGCTCAGCTGTCGCCCATCCGGAGCGCGGCGATAAAGGCCGATTGCGGGATGTCGACCTGGCCGAACTGGCGCATCCGCTTTTTGCCCTCTTTCTGTTTTTCGAGGAGCTTGCGTTTGCGGGTCACGTCGCCACCATAGCATTTGGCGAGCACATCCTTGCGCAGCGCCTTGACGGTCTCTCGGGCGATGATCCTGCCCCCGATCGCGGCCTGGATCGCGATCTGGAACAGCTGGCGCGGGATCAAATCCTTGAGCCGTTCGCACAGCGCGCGGCCCCGGCGGTCGGCCTGGCTGCGGTGCACGATGAGGGACAGCGCGTCGACCGGTTCGCCGTTGACCAGGATGTTGAGTAGCACTAGATCGCTCTCGGCATAGCCGTCGAGCTGGTAGTCGAAGCTGGCATAGCCGCGGCTGACCGATTTGAGCCGGTCGTAGAAATCGAACACGACCTCATTGAGCGGCAGGCGGTAAACCACCATCGCCCGGCTGCCGGCATAGGTGAGGTCGAGCTGGGTCCCGCGCCGCTCCTCGCAAAGCGCCAAGATCTGGCCGAGATAATCGTCAGGCACCATCACCGTCGCCTTGATCC